>JAUNLY010000094.1 GCA_030532025.1 Eubacteriales bacterium | reverse complement strand
TGTTCTTCTTCATGGCTGTGTTCGTCCTCGTGAGCGTGTTTATGCTCTGCCGCCTGCATGCCTTCTACCAATTCGGTCATTTTAACCGTGTCGCCTAAGCTTTCGAGCAAATTTAAGGCTATAATCTGTTCGTTTTTGGCTTCTTTCACAGCGTCCTCCGTCCATTTTTCGTTAGGGCCGCCGTTATATATAAGCAAATCCGCAGACGAAACATTTATAAAGTCCGCCGCTGTAGGTTGGAAGTTATGCAAATCCATGCCGGAATCCTGCAGGAGTTCTACATGGAATCTCCCGCTGTTTTCACCCAAAATATTTAACACAAAATCGTAATAGGGGAAGCTTGAGCAGACTATCTGTTTTATATCTTCGCTCTGCCCAAGCGCAAAAACAGGGCTTATCGCTAAAATAGCAGACAAAAATAACACGGTAAATTTTTTAAACATATTTCCTCCGAATAACAAAGTCTATAATATATTTGTTGGTTTATTATTATATGATGTTCCTAATGAATAAAGTCCATTCAAATTGAAAACATTAGGCAATTAGTTTTGTTGCTTCAATTAAGCATTATATCCCTAAGGGCAACCGGCGTGCCGTCTTTTTTGCTTATAACCGCTTTAAAGCCTTGATGCAATGCGGTACGGCTGTGTTTTACGCAAAGCGTTCCTAAAAAGGCCAAAAGCGCGGGAAGTGAGCTCAATACCTTTGCAAGTATATTGCACACCTCGCATTCCACATGCAAAAGTGCATGCATAAAAAGGTGAGAAACAAAGGCCACCGTCATAAACAGCGCCAGCACAAGCATTATAAGTGCGCGTTTAGACTTCCTTGTCATCGCTGCACCCCTCGCAGTAGCCCCATATGGTGGTATTCTCGTTATCCAAGGAGAAGCCGGCGCTTTTGACGGTTTTGCGTATGTTAAGGCTATCCTCCTCGTCAAGGTGTATAAGGCGGTGGCATTTTTCGCACTGCAGGTGCAAATGCCCCATGCAGCTCTTTGGCTTGTCGTTTAACACATAGACATAGCAGTTTTTGTTTGCTATGCGGTAACGGTTTACAAGGCCTTTTGTTATGAGGCCGTCCAAAAGCCTGTATATTGTGCTCTTTGAAGGCTCAAACCCCTGTGTTCTTATTTCCCAAATTATTTCTTCAACACTTAAGGCGCTGCCCTTGGCGTTTTTCAGGGTTTGCAATAGAGCCCTTTTTTGCGTAGTGCTGTAAGCCACCGTCTTCCTCCTTCAAATTGAGAATGATTCCCAAATCGAAGTGTAACAGCTTTTGAAATTTTTGCAAGCTTTTTTTGGAATTATTTTTATATTGGGGAACACAAAACTATAATGGAGCTTTTTGTTTTTGGCGAAGTCTGTAAAAACCCACGAAAAAGCGGAGAGTAGAACTTACCCTCCGCTTATAAAGGTTGTTTTTCTAAGGCTCTGTCTTTACGCTTACTTCGCCCGAAAAAAGCCTTATTATTCCGCTTGATGTTTCTACCAGTAATGCCCCTGTGTCGTCCACGTCTTTTGCTATACCGTGCATAGCGGTACCTTTATATGTAAAATATATTTTTTGCTCTAGTGTGGACAGCTTTTTACGGTATTCTTCCATATGTTTTGGCATGAGTGGTATGTTATTAATAATATTCAAGGCTATGTCGGCGCAGAGCCTCTCTTTTTGTTGATGTTCCTTTGGAATGTTTAAAGAAACTGCATTTATATCTGCCGGGAACTCGTTTTCGCCTATGTTTATACCTATGCCGGCGACGCTTTTTCTTAGCTGCGGAATCCCCTCGCAGAGTATACCGCAGAATTTTTTGCCGTATAAAAGCAAGTCGTTCACCCATTTTATGGAGCAGTCTATGTTATACAGTTTTTTTACGCTGTTTGCTGTCGCTACCGCGCAAAGTGTAGTGAGTTCGCCCGCGCGTTCCGGCGGGAAATCTAAAACAAGGCTCATATAAAGCCCGCCCCTTGGGGAGTAGAATTTGCGCCCCATGCGTCCTCTACCCTGTGTTTGGCTCTCCGCCGCGACTATTGTGCCGTGCTCCGCCCCTTCTTTTATAAGCTTTAAGGCATAAGCGTTTGTGCTGTCCGTATTATCAAAAAGATTCACAGGGTAATTATAATATTTTTTTAAAAGCTCTATATCCATAGCTTCCTCCGTTGACAAAGAAAAATTCATTTCTTACAATTATTGTAACATAATGGGAGGTGTTTTGTGAAAACTTTGCTTATTACGGGCGGAAGCCGTGGCATAGGCGCAACAATCGTAAAAGAATTTGCAAAAAACGCTTGGCGTGTTGTATTTGGCTACAACAGGCACGAAGACGAAGCCTTGGCACTCGCAAAAGAAACCGGAGCCATAGCTATACAGGCTGACCTTACAAAAAAAGACCAAACAGCACGCTTTATAGATGAAGCGCTTATGCAATTAGGCCACGTGGACGCACTTATATTAAACGCCGGCACCTCTTACAGGGGTATGTTTTCCGACATGCCGCTTGAAAATTTTGAAGAGCTTTTTCAATTGCACCTTCTATCCCCCACGCAGATTTTGCAGGGCGTTTTGCCTCATATGAGAAGCGTAGACCGTGGGAGCGTTGTTTTTATATCCTCAATATGGGGGCGCCACGCTTCAGCGCTTGAGGCCGCATATTCTGCTGTAAAGGCAGGGCAGATAAGGCTTTGCGAGGCTTTAGCCAAAGAAGAGGGCAGCCGCAACATACGCTTTAACGCCATATGCCCGGGGCCTGTGAAAACCGCCATGATGGAAAATTTTACGGAAAGCGAAATGCAGGAAATAAAATATGCCTGCGCGCTAAACCGCCTGCCGGAAGTTAGCGATATAGCAGAGCTTGCCTATTTTTTATGCACCGAAAAGGCGGGGGGCATAACAGGACAGGCGATAACACTCGATTGCGGGTTTACGGTATAAGGCTTTAAGCTCGATTTATTGAAACCAGATTTTTGTATTTTAATTATAGACTTCGGAATATTTCTCTTAAAGCAAGGCGTATTAACGCTAAATACGCGACGGAAATTGACGCCCTAGGGCTTAATATGTCCCGCTTTAAAATAAGACAAATTTGTAACATTCACTTAAATTCCTTGACATCGCTTAAAACTCTACTATAATTATCTTGAGATTTTATTGCGAGGTGTAGCTTTTGATGAAGAAGGTCCTGATTTTACTGATAGCGCTTATGCTGCCTGTGGCGGCTTTTGCTTCCCCTGCAGAAGGCATGCAGGTGTTGCTCCTTGGAACCGACGATATAGAATACGACGTTTCCAAGACTTCCGAAATGAGCCGTGCTGACGCCATATATGTAGCCGGCATTTCCAGGGAAAACGGCGTCAAACTTTTAGGAATAGAGCGGGATTTAAGGGTAAGTCTACCCGATCAGCCCGACAACAAGCTTGCGACTACAACATTTTTCGGCGGGCCGGAACTCTGCCTTAAAACAATAAACGAGCTTTACGGTTTGGATATTAATCTCTATGCGCAAGTTGATAAGCCGACCCTTTTGTCCGTCGTGGATGTTATGGGCGGTGTAAATGTAAGCATTCCGGAAGAGCAGGTAAAGGGTATTAATAGGCAGATGAGAGACTACGGCTACCGCCTTCCAAAGCCACAGAAGGACGGCACATACAAACTTAACGGCAAGCAGTCTGTGGTGTTTTTAAGTATCAGGGATACCGAAATGAAAGACAGCATAGAATCCAACGCTCAGCGCAACGAACGCCAGCAGATGTTTTTACAAAGTTCTCTCGCCATGCTTAAAACCATGACATTTGACGAAGCCTTAAGCATAGCCGAAGAAGTAGTTCCCATGATAAACACCAACCTTACCATGGCACAGATAGTAAACATGATACGCACCCTGCAAACAGGCAACGCAGACTTTAAGTACAAGCGTTCGCCTATCACATCATACGAACTTACGCGTGCAGGCGTGCATCAGGTTGTAGAAATTAGCAACATAGAGCAGGAAAGGCAGGAAGTAAATGCATTCTTATTTAAATAAAAAAAGTAAAACATTTCTCGTACTTTTTTGCCTATTGAGCTTATTCTTTAGTACAGCCTTTGCAAAGACTACAAGCTTTACCCACCCTGAAATAGGCGAGTATATGACCGTTACAGTAAACAACGGCAACGCTAATTTTGAGATATACGGCTTCCCCTACTATGTAGTGCCGGCTAACAACCGCCGCCACAGGGGCTTAAAGGTAAACAACCAAGACCTTATAAATAAAGAAAATGCCGACTTCGAAACGGCAATAACAAAAATATTTGAAAGCCTAGACGGGCGCTACGAACGCTTCCCAAAACCTCAAAAATTTACATTGGGCGGCGTATTGGAGCCCTTCACCGACCGTATTTTAGCTCTTAATGCGGAAGATCGTATTTTAGCCCTTAAAGCGCTTGCGGGCTTTGACGGAAAAGAAGGCTACGACACACTTTTAAACTACCCTGGCTTTAGTGAAGAGGAAATAGCACCCCTTCGCGAAAACCATGTGGACTTCACCGCAAGAATACGCAAGAACATATATCCTTACAGGGTTTTGCAGTTCTATTTTGAGGAGGAAGACAGCTACGAATACTACAACGAGCGCTACGCCTTCGTAAAAACCCAGAGGAGGGACTGGATATTAATACGCGTTGCGACGGAGTATAACATAGACTACGCCCAGCGTACACCATACATACATGGCTTAAGCGGCTCAAATGTTCAGGACCTTAAAGCTTCAAACGACGAAGCTTCACAGGGCTTCAGCTTCGAAACGAATTTTGACACTGTTTTACAAGCAACCGGCGGCACGCCAAACAAAAAAGGCAACGCAATAACCGTGAAGGACTCAAGCCTATACCGCATGCCTGCGGATATCACATACTCTTTTGATGACAACAAGCTATATAAGGTAAAATACACATTTAGCGGCAGTAAGTCTTTCTTTTCAGCCTTCGTGTCACTGTACGTACGCTATTATGACCCGCTTATAATCACCATAGGTGGCGAAACGTCATGGTTCCTGGAGGACATGATAATAAGCCTTAAATGGGACTCAAAGAAACCAACTCTAACCTTTGAGCAATACTTGAACGAAAAATAGGAGGAAAACTAAATGAAAAAACTAATCATCGCACTGCTTATTGTAAGCATGTTTACAGTGGGAGCATTCGCACAGACGCTTCCGGTAAGCATGGAGACAAGGAGCGCACTTAATCCCGTAAACGAAGTAAACCCTGTAATAGAGGGTATAAGCAGCACCACAGGTCTTCCGATAGACCCTAATCGCCCCTACTGCCCGATAATTACCACAATAGACAATAACCAATATGCGCTAGCACACTGGGGCATAAAGGACGCCGACATAATGTATGAAATGCCGGTACAGGGCCAAGGCTGGACACGCCTCTTAGCTTTGTTTTCTGACGTTTACCCAGAAGAAGCAGGACCCGTGCGCTCGGCAAGGACCATGCACTTAATCCTTAACGAAGAATGGGGCGGCGCTTTCTGCCACTTCGGCCAGCAGGAAAGGGAAGGCAGCAGCGTAAAAGACTTAAGTAGAGAGCTTGGTTTAAAAGCAAAAGGCTTAGACTTTGATGGCATAGGCAACGCATACGCAAAATATTTCGTGCGTGTACGCTACCACTCCGCCCCCCACAATGTATCGCTTTTTGTAAACAACCTCTACAACGATAAAATCGTTCCCTTGGGGCATACATATACCCCCCGCCCTTTCCTGTTTACAGATGAAAAGCCCACAAACGGCACCGAAGTTTTGAGCTTTACATTAAACCACAAGGGCAACCGCGACACCGAGGCCACATACACATATAACGCGGATAAAAACAGCTATACCAGAAGCACAACGGCAAAGGGCGCCTATGTTGACCTTAAAGGTGATGGCACGCCAATAGAATACGCAAACGTAATAGTGCAGCGCACGGAGCTTACATTTAATAACTCAAGCATGGCACCGCTTCTTCCAAACCTTGTAGGGCAAGGCGCTGCCGACATATTCATCGGCGGCAAATACATAGCAGGCTCATGGAACAGAGAATCGCTCAACAGCAGGACCGTATTCTACGATGAGCAGGGCAACGAGCTTCTCATGCAGCGCGGCAAGAGCTGGATATGCATAACCGACGAAAACAGCACCATAAGCGTACACTGATAAAAATTAATTAAAAGATTAGCCCCAGACAAATT
>JAUNLY010000093.1 GCA_030532025.1 Eubacteriales bacterium | reverse complement strand
GCACCAGATGCGGTAGTAGCTCAGTTGGTAGAGCGCCACCTTGCCAAGGTGGAGGTCGCGAGTCCGAGTCTCGTCTACCGCTCCAAATTTTTGGCGTCATAGCCAAGTGGTAAGGCGAAGGTCTGCAAAACCTTTATTCCCCAGTTCGAATCTGGGTGGCGCCTCCAAAAAGAAAAATAACCGTAGATTTGTATCTGCGGTTATTTTTATATGCCTAAACAATACCACCGGTATAAAAAAATATATACTATTAATACTAATGGTGTCTTCACAGAGCAAATTTATGAGTGTAAAATAAGCTCCGTAAAGGAGTGAAACATTGATGATTGCTTTGAGAGACAACATAAAACGCCTTAGGAAAGAAAACAAACTGACTCAGGAAGCCTTAGCAGAAGTGCTTGGCGTAACGGCGGGGGCGGTGTATAAGTGGGAAAGAGGTCTTGCGACGCCGGAACTAAATATTATTATAGCCCTTGCAGACTTTTTTGATTTATCTGTTGATGCTTTGCTTGGCTATGAAGCCCAAAGCAATAATAAAAGCGCCATAATAAAAAGGTTGGAAAAATATACGAGCGATAAAGACGAAGCGGGTTTGACTGAAGCAGAAAAGGCTGTAAGCAAATATCCCAACTCTTTTGATGTTTTGTATAAGGCGGGGAAGCATTATTTTTGTTGTGGCTTAAAAAATCAGGATAAAAATTATTATAAAAGAGCCTTGGAGCTTATGCAAAAATCTTTAATATTTATAGACCAAAGCACAGGAACTGACAATAATGAATTTAAAATTAAATCGGAAATTGCAATGGTGCATTTAAAGCTAAATCAGGCGGATGCAGCCCTTAAAATACTTATGGAAAATAATGCAGACCATATATTCAGCGATTTAATCGGCGTAATATTTGCGACGGAAAAGAAAAACTATGAAGAAGCGAGCAAAAACTTGTCTGAAAGCCTTATAAACTTAACTGTAAAGCTTATAAGAACCGTTACGGGCTTTGTTAATTTATATATGGATAAATCCGAATATAATAAAACAATAGAAATTATAACGTGGCTTAACACCTTGCTTTTTGGCCTTCAAAAGGACGAACAGCCCTCATATCTACAAAAAATAAGGTACCCTCTTTTTATAATTATGTCCTACTGTTATTTTAGAACAGGCCAAATTGCTTTAGCTGAAGAGCATTATTCAATGGGCTTAAAATTAGGCGAAAGCTTTGAAAAAAGCCCCGACTACAGCATAACAAACCTAAAATTTGTGGATTTTAAAGAAGAAAATTCATTTTATGACGATTTGAGCGAAAATGCGCAAGCGACTGTAAAAGAACTTGTAAAAGGCTTTAAAGACGAGAAATTTATTGATTTTGTGGAAGGAATAACAGAATATGAAAACTAAAAAAAACAATAACGAAAATATAAGAAAAGCCTTGATGTCTCAATTTTACAGGGGGAACAAATTTAACTTAATAGTGGCATCAGCTGCCGGAATTCTAAGCAACACGATAAATTTAGCCATTACGTGGATTATGAAGGAGCTTATAGACACAGCTTCTGGAGTTGGCGGTTCTTATTCTTTATAGGAATTAATATTTTTTGTTATAACCTGTATAGGTGTATGTGCTGCACTTTTTACAATAAACCACAGGTTTAAACCACGTTTTATATTTAAGGCGATAAAGCAGTACAAGGAATTTGCCATGCAAAAACTTTTAAGCAATAATATTTCTTCTTTTAAAAAGAAAGAAACGGCTGCTTATCTGTCCGCCCTTACAAACGATGTTACGAGCGTAGAACAAAATTATCTGTCTGATAAACTTTTTGCGATAAGCTTAAGCTTTATGTTTTTTGCAACTTTAATTATGATGTTGGTTTATTCACCTTTGCTTACGCTTATTTCTTTGTTATCTGTAGCGCTGCCATTGCTGGCTTCCGTGCTAAGCGGCAACAAAGTACAGCTTGTCGAAAAGAAAGTGTCGGAAGAGAACAAAAATTTTGTTTCTGTTTTGAATGATATATTGGGTGGGTTTGCCGTTATTAAAAACTTTAAAGCGGAAGCGCAGATGCTTAAAATATTGTTTAAAAAGAACGAAGATTTGGAATATAAAAAATTCGACAGAAGAAGTATACAATTAAAAGTACAGATGCTAAGTCAACTTAGCGGTTTAATTGCTCAGTTTTCGGTGTTTGTTTTCGGTACTGCTATGGTACTTAAAGGTATGGGTATTACTTCTGGTACGGTTATGGCCTTTGTAAACCTTATGAATTCAATAATAAAGCCTATAGCCGAAATGCCAGCCATTATAGCAAACCAAAAAGCGGCTAAAGCCCTAATATCAAAAACTGCGGATATTTTAAGCGGGCAGGGCAACGAAAAACCCACAGGCGAACACATAAGCCTTTATGAAGGCATTACGGTCAAAAACCTATCCTTTGCTTATGAAGAAAATCGCCCAGTTTTAAAGGACATTTCTTTAAAGTTTGAAAAGGGCAAGTCTTACGCAATTATAGGCTCAAGCGGAAGCGGTAAAAGCACATTGCTAAATTTGCTCATGGGTACGGACGATAATTACACGGGCGATATATTGTACGACACAAAAGAAGTTTCAAGCATAAACAAGGACCTGCTCTACGAACTGATAGCGGTCATACAGCAAAATGTGTTTATATTTAACGCTTCTATTGTGGATAATATCACAATGTTTCAGGATTTTGATAAGGACAAGGTTATGGCTGTTGCAGAAAAGGCACAGCTAAAGGAACTTATTTTAGAGCGTGGCGAAAACTATATGTGCGGTGAAAACGGCAAAGAGCTATCCGGCGGTGAAAAGCAGAGGATCTCAATTGCGCGAAGCCTTATAAAAAACGCTTCGGTACTGTTTGCGGACGAAATTACAGCAGCTCTTGACGCTAAAACAAGCTTTGAAATAATAAACGATATTTTGAAGCTTGAAGATATAACGAGGATTGTGGTTACACATTCGCTCGAAAGATCCCTTCTTGAAAAATACGACGAAATTATAGTCTTAAAGGACGGCAAAGTGGAAGAAACAGGTACCTTTAAAGAGCTTATAGAAAAACGTGGCTACTTCAACGCGCTATATACGATAAGCCAATAAGATAAATACACATAAAAACATACGGCATTCCACATACACATATATATGTGATATAATACCCGTGTAAAGAGGAGGCGGGTTATGAAACTTGGTGTTGTAGGACTGCCTAATGTAGGCAAGAGTACTTTATTTAACGCGATTACGGATGCCCATGCGCAGGCGGCTAATTATCCGTTTTGCACAATAGAACCTAACGAAGGCGTTGTGCAGGTGCCGGACGAAAGGTTAGACTTTTTGTCCGATATGTATAAGCCTAAAAAAACCACACCAGCAACGGTGGAGTTTGTGGATATAGCGGGGCTTGTAAAAGGCGCAAGCCGTGGCGAAGGCTTGGGCAATAAATTCCTTTCGCATATAAGGCAGGTAGATGCCATAGTGCACGTCGTGCGCTGTTTTGAAGACGAAAATATCATACACGTGGATGGGAATATAGACCCCGCCCGCGATATGGAAACTATAAACTTAGAGCTGATATTTGCGGATATGGATACCGTCCAAAAAAGAAAAGAAAAGGCCGAAAAGCTTATAAAGACGGGGGATAAAAAATACGCAATAGAAGCTGAGCTTGCAGGGCGTATGATGGAACACCTTGAAAAAGGCAAACCCGCAAGGACATTTGAGCTTACGGAGGACGAGAGCTTAATAGCAAGGGATTGGTTTTTGCTTACAATAAAGCCCGTTTTATACGCCGCAAACATTTCAGAAGACGATATAGCTTCTGAGAATCCTTATGTTAAACAAGTGGAAGAACTGGCAAATAAAGAGCAGGCCGAAACCCTTGTTATAAGCGCCAAAATAGAGGAAGAAATAGCGGCACTTCCAAAGGAAGAACAAAGGGAATACCTTGAAGCTTTGGGCATAGAAAAAAGCGGATTGCATAGGCTAATACAAAAAAGCTACAGCCTTTTAAAATTACAATCCTATTTTACCGTAGGGGAGGACGAGTGCCGTGCTTGGACCATACTCAAAGGCACTAAAGCCCCTCAGGCTGCCGGCAAAATACATACAGATTTTGAACGTGGCTTTATAAACGCACAGGTTATAGCATACGACACGCTTAAGGAATGTGGCACTGCCACCGCCTGCCGTGAAAAGGGCCTTGTAAGAAGCGAGGGCAAGGAATACGTAGTGCAGGACGGGGATATAATATTATTCCGCTTTAATGTATAAAATGAAAAAACTTTCTTTTTTGATAAGCCGTGCCCTTAAAATGGACAGGCAAAAGCTAAAAAATACGCTTGAATACTTACAGAAAAAATCTGGCAGAAGCAAAATCTGGCTTATACAGGATATGCTAAAATGCTCTGTGCTTTATGGTGCTGGCTATACGGACTATAAAATAGCGGAGATGTATAGGTTAAACTCCGCCCAGCGCAAGAGCACCATAACAAGGGGCATAAGCAACGACATAGTTCGCCGCATGAACGATAAAGCGCACACGCACTTTTTTGACGATAAGAGCGAGTTTGATTCTAAATTTTCCCGCTGGGTGGACAGGCCTTGGCTTAGGTTTGACCAAAACACCACAAAAGAAGAATTGCAGAGCTTTTTGTCTAAGTGCAGCAGCATATTTGTAAAACCGCTCGAAGGCTCAAGCGGTGTTGGTGTGCATAAACTTAAAAATATAAGCGATACCGAAAGCGTCTATAAACACCTTAAAGCGCTCGGCGATAGCATATTAGAGCAGACCGTAGTGCAGCACGAGGCTCTAAACAGGCTTTATCCGGGCTCTGTAAACACCGTGCGCGTTGCAACGCTTTTGGGCGATAAACAAAAAGGCATGGTATATGCCTTTTTGCGCATAGGTAACGGCGGCGAAGTGGATAATGTGGACTGCGGTGGCATGGCTTGCAGGGTAGATATAGATTCTGGCTGCATTACAACTCCCGCTGCGGATAAGCAGGGCAGGGTGTTTGATGAGCACCCTATAACAGGTACTTATTTTGAAGGCTTTGAAATACCGTATTTTAAAGAAATTAAACAAATGTGCCTTGAGGCCATGGAAATAGTGCCAGAGGTACGCTATGTTGCGTGGGATGTTTGCATAACTCCGGACGGTCCGCGTTTTATAGAGGGTAACTCCTTCCCAAGCCACGCAGTACCACAATTTGCAGCGCACTACAAAGACGGGATAGGCATTTTAACGGAGTTTAGAAAGTTTATAGACTGTTAAAGACGTATCGCACAATTTAGCGGCGCCGCTAAAGGCTAATTTTCCGCCATTTGTTGGCTGAAAAAAGCCTGGTTTACCGTAAGTCAAACCGTCACTTTTTGAAGTTATATTTGACAAAACCTCATGCGTCTAAGTAGCATATCGTTTATGCGGTTTACCTTTATTTTTTACGATGCAAGGAAATGGCATTGTCATTCGTTATATATTTGTACAGAGCAAAAGGAGTGAGAAAATGAACTTATTAAACACAATGTTGGTATATATGGCGGTGCTTGCGACATCGGCAACGGGCACTATGCCCTCTGTAACGCTGCCGCCGGTAGAGCTTGTTACTCCGCCTCCTGCAGTAACGGCAACTCAGCTGCCGTCTGCAAGCCCTGCGCCTGGAAGTACAGCTTTAATCGTTCCGCCGCCGGAAATGACACAAGCTCCTATAGATGCTTCGCTTACCACCGTTGCAACGGGAGACCGTGGGCAAAACGTAAGAACGCTACAAAAAAGGCTTATAGAGCTTGGTTATTTGGCGGAGGGGGAAGACGACGGCATGTTTGGCAAACGCACAAAGCGTGCCGTGGAACGCTTCCAAAACTATAACAATTTAAAGGTAGACGGTATAGCAGGCAAAAATACACTTACAAAGCTTTACAAAGACCCTAATGTAATTTTAGCGCCCGTAGATGTGGGGCCGGCTCCTACCGCAACGCTTGCGCCAACGCAAAAGCCCATAGTTACGGTAACTGTTATAGCGTCTTATACGGATACTGATGGCAAGCTTATAGCCAAGGAAGAGCTTTTGTTCCAGCAAGGCGTTACCACATATAAGGCTCATTCATCTCTTGTTCCCAAAGGCTATGTTCTTGTGTCAGACGAGGCCGTGCGCGTTACCGTAACGGCTGACGGCAAGGCAAATCCATCGAGCATAA
>JAUNLY010000092.1 GCA_030532025.1 Eubacteriales bacterium | reverse complement strand
TTTTGAGCTTCTTTTCCCCGTTATATATAAGGAAGCGATAGATGCAGAAAACACCAATGTGGTAGATCAACCCTCTATAGAGATAGATACCATAGGCAACGGCGAAGACCTTAAGTTTAATGCAACCGTTTATGTGGTACCTGATGTAGAGCTTGGCGAATACAAGGGTTTAAAAGCAACACGCTATATGCCCCCCATTAAAGAGGAAGATATAGAGCATCGCATGGAGCATGATATACAGTCCGTTACCACAAGGGCAGATGTATCCGATCGCAGTGTTAAAGATGGCGACTTTGTAAACATAGATTATTCAGGCTCTGTAGACGGTGTAAAATTTGAAGGCGGCACCGCAGAAAAGCAGGAGTTAAAACTCGGTTCAAACACGTTTATCCCAGGGTTTGAAGAACAAGTTGTCGGAATGAACATAGGCGATGAGAAAGACATCACCGTAACATTCCCAGAACAATACCACGCGGAAAACCTTGCTGGCAAGGAAGCGGTTTTCCACATCAAATTAAACAGCGCTCAGGAAGAAGTGCGCCCCGAGCTAAATGACGAGTTTGCCCAAGACGTTTCCGAACACGAAACATTTGAGGAATACAAAAAGGCAATCGAAAAAGAGCTTAACGACAATCTTGAAAAAAGCAGCAAAGATAAGGTGATCAGCAATTTGTTGCAGCAGGCAGCGGACGCTTCCGACTGCGACATACCGGAAGCTATGATCAAAAACGAACAACAGGAGATGCTTAGGAATTTCAAAATCCGCTTGGCATACCAAGGCGTACGTTTTGAAGACTTTATGCAGTATACCGGCATGACTCAAGAGCAGATAGACGAAGCTAATAGACCTCAAGCGCTCGAAAACGTCAAGCAGATACTCGTTATGAACGCGATTTCAGAAAAAGAAAAAATCGAAGTCTCCGAAGAGGAACTCGAAAAGAAAATAGCCGAACAGGCTGAACGCGCCGGCAAAGAAGTAGAAGAATTCAAAAAGCTTTTACGCGACAGCGACTATGAAGATTTAAAAACCGTCGTCAAGAACGAAAAGGTTTTGGACTTGCTTTTTGACAATGCGGAAATAACCGTCAAAAACGAAGAAGAACCCGCACCGGTAAATGCGGACGAAATCGTAGAAAAGGTAGAAGAAGCTGTCGAAAAAAGCGAAGACACAGAAGAAAACAAATAAACAAAAGGAGAAATAATGGCAGAATATTTAATACCCTATGTAGTTGAGAGAAGTGGCAATGGCGAACGCTCTTACGATATATATTCAAGGCTTTTAAAAGACAGGATTATATTTATAACAGGTGCAATAGACGACGGACTCGCTAACACCGTTGTAGCACAGCTGCTGTTTTTAGAGATGGATAATCACAATGCGGATATATCCCTATATATCAACAGCCCCGGAGGCTCTGTAACTGCGGGCATGGCGATTTATGATACTATAAAGTATATAAAAGCACCGGTAAGAACCGTTTGCATCGGCATGGCGGCGTCCATGGGTGCCTTCCTGCTTATGGCTGGAGACAAGGGCAAGCGCATGGCGCTCCCCAACAGCGAAGTTATGATACACCAGCCGTCGGGTGGCGCTCAGGGTCAGTCTACTGATGTAACCATACGCGCCAAATGGCTTGAGCGTACTAAAGAAAAAATGAACCGCATGATGAGCGAGATGACCGGTCAACCTATCGAACAAATCGAAAAAGATGTTGAACGCGACTACTTTATGACTGCGGAAGAAGCTTTAAATTATGGCATAGTGGATGAAATATACAAACCACAGCCAAAGGAGAGCAAGGAAAGCAAGGATGCCTAAGGACGGTATAAGCCAGAAAAAATACTGTAGCTTTTGCGGAAGATCCCAAAGCGAGGTTGAAAACATAATTGCGGGGAAAAACGGTTGCATATGCAACGACTGCGTAAAGATCTGCGGCGAAATATTGGAAGAAGATACAGCCAAATCCCGCCGCCGTACTAAAAGTTCGGCAAAACTTATAACCCCGCAACAAATGAAAGAAGCGCTTGACGAATACGTTATAGGGCAGGACAGGGCTAAGCGTGCCTTGGCCGTTGGCGTATACAACCACTATAAAAGAGTGTTTTCGGATAAACGCGATAAAGATGTTGAGCTTAAAAAATCCAACATACTATTGCTCGGAAGCACAGGTACTGGTAAAACATATCTTGCCCAGACCATGGCGGACATTTTGCAAGTACCATTTGCCATTGCGGACGCCACAAGCCTAACAGAAGCCGGCTATGTCGGAGAAGATGTGGAAAACATACTCCTCCGCCTTATACAGGCTGCGGACGGCGACATTAAAGCTGCGGAACATGGCATAATATATCTTGACGAGGTGGACAAGATAGGACGCAAATCCGAAAACACCTCCATAACAAGAGATGTTTCCGGTGAGGGCGTACAGCAAGCGCTTCTAAAAATTTTAGAAGGCACTCTTGCAAACGTGCCGCCGCAGGGCGGGCGCAAGCACCCCCAACAGGAGTTTTTGCATATAGATACGAGCAATATTCTGTTTATATTGGGTGGAGCGTTTGACGGGCTTGAAAACATAATTAAGAACCGCTTGGGCGCAAGGGTACTGGGTTTTGGCGCAAGCTCTGAAGAAATAAAGAACGACAAACACAAAGACGATGTTTTAAGTGCTGTACAGCCGGAAGACTTGGTTCGTTTCGGGCTTATCCCAGAGCTTGTGGGTAGAATACCCATAGTTGTTTCCTTGGATAATTTAGACGAAGACACGCTGGTGCGTATTTTGACCGAACCCAAAAATGCGCTTGTAAAGCAATACCAATACCTGTTTTCACTTGACGGTGTGGAGCTAAGCTTTACAGACGATGCCTTAAAAGCTGTGGCACATGAAGCCATAGTGCGAAAAACCGGTGCGCGCGGTCTGCGTGCTATTATGGAGGCGGCGCTTCTCGATACTATGTTTATATTGCCCTCAAAGCCTGGATTTACCAAATGTGTTGTGGATAAAAACACAATAACAAAAGGCGAAGCACCTAAGCTTTTAAAAACAGGCAGGAAAAACAAGTCTCAACGTAGCGAAGAAGACAGCTCGCTTAAGGGAGACGCATCTTAAGGCTGACAATGTTTTCTCCTCTTTAATATAAGAGGAGATTTTTAACAAGGAGAGTAAATGCAGAAAAAAGATATCCTTACTCTGCCGCTTATACCTATGCGGGGTATGATGATGTTTCCCCGTACGGTGCTGCATTTTGATGTAGGACGCAAAAAGAGCGTTGCGGCAATAGAATATGCAATAGAACACGACCGCAAAATATTTATAGCGGCTCAAAAAGACCCCGAAATCGAGGAACCCGATTCTGCGGATATTTTTTCCATAGGCACGGTTGCCGAGATAAGACAGGTACTACACCTTTCCGGTGATAATATGCGTGTACTTGCCGAGGGGCTGTCGCGCGCTAAGCTTGTAAGTGCAAAAATGAGTGATGAAGGCTATTTTGCCCAAATAGAAGAGATACCTCAGTTTGACATGGAAAACATGGACGAAAAAATGCAGGTTCTTATGCGCAGCGCAAAAGAATACTTTGAAGAATATGCCATGAATGCAAGCAAGGTATCGCCTGAGCTTTTGCGTGCGGTTAAACGCATAGAAGACCCCGACCATCTTGTGGATACAATAGCCTCAAGCGTTATAGGGGATTTCAATAAAAAATTAGAAATACTGGCAATAGAAGAAGCCGATAAAAGGCTAGTTGCAATTAGCACCTTTTTGGCGCAGGAATCGGAGCTTGCAAGCATTGAGCGCATGGTGCAGCTTAAAGTTAAAATGCAGCTTGATAAAAACCAAAAAGAGTATTATTTGCGCGAACAGATACGTGTAATACAAGAAGAGCTTGGCGAAGACGATCAGGAACTTTATGACGAGTTTGAGGAGAAAGCTAAAAAACTTCCCCTTAACACAGAAGCCAAAGAAAAAGTCGAAAAAGAAATAGACCGCCTTAGCAGGCTTGCACCAGGAACTCCAGAATCTGCCGTAAGTGAAAACTATGTGCGCCGTATATTGGAATTGCCTTGGGGCAAGTATACGCAGGATAATATGTCGCTTGAGCGTGCCCGCCAGATACTTGACGAAGACCATTACGGCATGAAAGAGGTAAAGGAGCGCATTATAGAGTTCCTTGCGGTTAAATCCATGCAAAAGAACGCTCAAAAAGGCGCTATGAAAGGCTCCATACTCTGTTTTGTGGGCCCTCCGGGTGTTGGCAAAACATCAATCGTCAAGGCTATCGCAAGGTCCATGGGACGCAAATTTGTGCAGATGTCCTTAGGCGGTGTGCGTGACGAAGCAGAAATTTATGGACACCGTAGGACATATATAGGCGCAATACCCGGCAGAATAGTATCCGGTATACAACAAGCCGGCAGCATGAACCCTGTATTTTTGTTGGACGAAATAGATAAGCTTGGTAGCGACTTTAGGGGAGACCCTTCAAGTGCTCTGCTTGAGGTGTTGGATTCCGAACAGAACAACCATTTTAGGGATCATTACCTTGAAATACCCCTCGACTTATCTAAAGTTATGTTTGTTACAACGGCAAACACTGTAAGCACAATACCCGCTCCCTTGCTTGACAGGATGGAGCTTATAGAAGTATCAAGCTACACCGAGGAAGAAAAATTCCAAATCGCCAAAAAACATCTCTTAAAGCGTCAAATAAAAGAAAACGGTCTCCCTGCAGGTAGCGTCAAGATGACGGATGAAGCTATAAAATTCACCATAGAGGGTTATACAAGGGAAGCCGGTGTGCGTACGCTTTCAAGGACGCTCAGCAAAATTGTGCGCAAAGCCGCCGTTGAAATGCTCGAAAACAAACAAAAATCAAAGCAGGTGGGTGTTGAAAAGGCGGAGGAATACCTTGGTGCAAGGAAATATCTGCGCAGCGATCTTATAAAACAACCGACAGTAGGCATAGTAAACGGGCTTGCCTTTACAACCGTAGGCGGGGAAATGCTCGCAATAGAATGTGTAGCAATGCCGGGGAAAGGTAATTTCTCTTTAACGGGTCAGTTGGGGGACGTCATGAAAGAAAGCGCACAGGCGGCACTAAGCTGGGTGCGCTCAAAAGGACGAGAGCTTAACATAGCGGACGATTTTGTTCAGACGCACGATATACATATACATGTGCCGGAAGGCGCTGTGCCAAAGGACGGCCCGTCAGCGGGCGTTACTATGACTACAGCTCTCGTATCGGTGTTGACTGGAAAACCCGTGCGTCAAGACCTTGCTATGACGGGGGAGATGACGCTTGCAGGAAGAGTGCTTCCTATAGGCGGCGTAAAAGAAAAGCTTTTGGCGGCGTACAGGGCGGGAATTAAAGTGCTGTGCCTTCCCGAAGAAAACCAAAAAGATGTACAGGAACTTCCGGAATATATTGTAAACAGCTTTGAAATACACTACGTAAGCCGTGCAGACGAAGTTATTTCCATAGCATTGGTAAGCTGAGATGCAGATTACAAGTGCCGAATTCTTGGTTTCATTAACTGAATACAAAAACTTTAAAGGTATAGGGCGAAAAGAGATAGCTTTTGCCGGTAGGAGCAATGTGGGCAAAAGCTCCCTTATAAATGCCCTATGTCGCAGAAAAGGGCTTGCGAAAACCAGTAGCACACCTGGCAAAACTAAGCTTATAAATGTTTTTGATATAAACGGGGAGTTTTTCTTAGTAGACCTCCCCGGGTACGGCTTTGCAAAGGTAAGCAAGAACGAAAAAGAACGCTGGAGCCGTATGATGGACGAGTATTTTAAAAAATCCGAACATTTAGCGGCCTGTATTCTGCTGGTAGACCTGCGCCATAAGCCCACACAACAGGATATGCAGATGGCGGATTTTTTAAAGCTATGTGGCATACCCTTTACCGTTGTTGCCACAAAGGCGGATAAACTTTCAAGGGCGCAACAGAACAAAGGTAAGATGGACATATGCCATACCTTGGCGCTTCAG
The DNA here is from genome assembly GCA_030532025.1 of Eubacteriales bacterium. Taxonomy (GTDB): domain Bacteria; phylum Bacillota; class Clostridia; order Christensenellales; family Aristaeellaceae; genus DTU024. Next base: position 263 of record JAUNLY010000092.1, on the reverse strand, counting down.
CCGTGGCAGGTAATCGTATGGTCTTCAGAAACCGGACTCGGGCGAGAAAACTTGCTTGAAGCCATAGAAAAACACTTGGATTGAGGTAAAACATTGAAAAAAAGAGATGTTATAATCATAGTTGCCGTTGTGGTATTAGCTCTATTGCTTCTTTTGATAGCACGTTTTATTCCACAGACCACGACGCCTTCCGCGGGAACTTTTGATCCTAATAAAACGGATATTGTCACAACAGAACCCCCAAAAACGGAGTCTGAAAAAAC
>JAUNLY010000091.1:3473-6307 GCA_030532025.1 Eubacteriales bacterium | reverse complement strand
TTGGCATTGCCAAGGCAGAGAATGTATCTCTGGAGGATATCAAGGGGGAGCGGCTAGATAACTTATGAGGGTTATGATAGACACCAACATCGTGCTGGATGTTTTCCTACAGCGCGAACCATTCTTTCAGGCATCCTATGAGGTCATGAAACAATCGGCCATTGAAAAGCTAGAAGGTTTCATATCCGCCTCCGCAGCCACAGATATTTATTATCTGCTGCGCCGTAGCCTCAAGGACAATGAGCGCGCGAAGGAAAGCATGGAAAAGCTGCTCCAGCTCGTAGGCGTTGCAGACGCTTTGGGCGAAGATGTCCATGCCGCCGTATCATCCAACATGAACGACTTGGAAGATGCGCTTGTCGCATCCATCGCCGAGCGCTGCCAGATGGAATATATAATCACGCGCAATGCAAAGGACTACACCGAATCGCCTGTTAAAGCCATCACACCCGAGGACTTCCTTAGGCTCTGACTACAAGCCGTCCACAAGGGCGGTTTTTTTGGATGCTTGAGTGCTATAATTATACTAATCCCTTACCTTAATGCCTTGATGACGAGTTTGAGAACTAAACCACACAATAAAAAAAAGGGAAACCTTAAGTCTCCCTTTTTCTTGGTGGTGGTCGCAACAGGACTCGAACCTGTGACCCCCTCGATGTGAACGAGGTGCTCTACCAACTGAGCCATGCGACCGGAAGCGCAAATGTTGTAATAACAAATGTGGACGGTTGCGCTTTTATGTTTTATCCGTCCACAGAAAGGTGTTTAAACGCAAACACCTTTTTAGAGCTTAGCACTTATGCGCTTTTCTGGTAGCTCCGACGGGACTCGAACCCGTGTTTCCGCCTTGAGAGGGCGATGTCCTAGACCGCTAGACGACGGAGCCAATTGGCTGGGGAACTAGGATTCGAACCTAGACAATACGAGTCAGAGTCGTAGGTGCTGCCGTTACACAATTCCCCATTGCTCAAAAGCGCTCCGCTATTATACGAAAAGTAAAAATACTTGTCAAGGCTAAAAAAACAGCGGATTTTAAAAAAACTCATAAAACATGCGGATTTTAGCTTTACTTTATGAAACGTTTTAGAAATTTGTATACTTTTTATCGCTTTGGTATTTTAATAATTATAATTTATAAATATACCTTGCATAAATAATGTGTAGAACTTTGCGATTGATTAAAATAGTCTTACACTAATCCAAATCGTTAATTTAAAGAAACTCAAGATTTTTTTCCAAAGTCGAACGAAGAACGCGTAGCGACGGTTTTTTTACTTAGAGAAGCGGCAGCGGTACTAAAAAAGCTACTAAAGATTGATGGGGTATACGGGAATAAGCATAGGAATAATGCAAAAATAAAACATAAAAAGGCAAATATATCGAAGCATTAGGGTTTTAAATTAGTATTATTAAAAATAAATAATAACAGTAATTTTTTTAGCATTGCTTTATATTGATAAATTTCCTCCCTCTTTTCTTTTTTGGGATTATTATGGTATTATGTAGCGGGTGATTTTATGGATTTTACAGATTATTTTATTAAAAACGGCGCAATAAAGAAGGGGCATTTTATACGTTCCTCGGGCCGCCACACGGATACCTATGTGCAATGCGCAAGGCTTTTTGAAAACGCAAGCACTGCGGAATTTGTGGCTAAATCCGTCGCGGAACGCATAAAAGGAATAGAAGTTGACCTTGTGATGAGTGCCGCCATAGGCGGACTGCTTCCCGGTTACGAAGTAGCAAGGCAACTAAAAAAACCTTTTATATTCTGCGAAAGAAACCAAGGCACAATGACGCTCCGCAGGGATTTTGAAATACCCGAAGGCTCTCGCATACTTCTTATAGAGGACGAGATTACAACCGGCACCTCTATTAGAGAAATGACGGAGCTTACAAAGGCGCTAAACGCCAATGCCGTGGCTGTTGCCTGTCTTGTGGACAAGAGCGGCGGGAAGCTCGGTTTTGGCATACCGCTTTTAAGCCTTGCATCAATAGAGGTTCAAAACTGGACGCAGAAGGAATGCCCCGTCTGCAATAAGTAGTTTTTTAATAAGAATATATCGTACAAACAAGGTAGTTCGATAGCTAATTAAGTTTTCATTAGATGTAACTAAAAAAGTTAATGGTTTGTAAAAACAAAGCTTGCTTAACACCAAATTACTGTTTTTGCGTACAGATGCAGCCAAAGAATAGCCTTTTGTACTGTCTTTTCGTTCGGTTTTTATTTAATCCTACTTTTTATAGGAGAGAAAGCACTCTCCTAATTTAAATATATATTTTTAGTAAAAAGTATGTATATTATTATGCAATGCGTAATTAGGAAAAATTACGCGTTTTTTTATTAAATAAATATAAAAAACTAAATTTTATTGAATGTTTGTTTAAGATAAAAAACATAAAGCTTATTTTTTATAAAGACTATTTTTTTACATAGTTTTCGTAAAGCCTTTTTTTTACAAACAGAACTTTTATAAAATTATCCTTTTTCTGTTTGATGTATACACCAAAAACTGGACACATCAAACTTATGTGTACCCCTATAATAGACAAACCAGTAAGGGGGTATTTATCATTTTAGATATATTTTTTTATTTATCTGTTTTTATATTTTTTTTGTTTTTTTATTCTGCTATTAAATTATGTGCTCTTTTTTTGTTTGATTTTATTATAATTCCACAAGTTTTTAGTTTAATACGAATCCAAATCGTTAATGAATAGAGTTACTCAGGATTTTTTTTTGCAAAGCCGAATAAAGGAGCCGTAGCACCACGCTGACTGAGTGAATCGACAGCGATACTTAAAAGGCATCTAAAGATAGCGGTGGATTAAAT
>JAUNLY010000091.1:0-3373 GCA_030532025.1 Eubacteriales bacterium | reverse complement strand
TTTTTAAAAACTTTATTAATGCTACACTTTGTGTTATAATTATAAGGCTCATAAGGAGGTTGAAAACATGAACGTATATATTTTGTCAAGTGCAGAGCAAGTAGCAAAAAACTGCGCAATGCTTATATCATCTCAGCTTATTTCTAAGCCCGACAGCGTGTTTGGCCTTGCTACCGGCTCTTCGCCTGTGCGCTGCTACGAATACCTTGCACAGTGGTACAAGGAAGGCCTTTTAGATTTTTCGCGTGCTACAAGCTTCAATTTGGACGAATATATAGGCCTTGATGCTCAGCACGAGCAGAGCTACCGCTATTTTATGCAGGAAAAACTCTTTAAGTTTATAAACTTAAAGCAAAGCTTTTTGCCAAACGGCGTTGCAGAAAATTTAGAAGAAGAATGCAAACGCTACGACGATTTGCTTGCCTCCTACGGCGGGGCGGACCTGCAGCTGCTTGGCATAGGGCGCAACGCGCATATAGCCTTTAACGAGCCGAGCGATGTTTTTTCCGCCGGCACAAGGGTTGTAGACCTAACCCAAAGCACCATAAACGCAAACAAGCGCTTCTTTGAATCGGCAGATATGGTGCCTAAAAAGGCCATCACCATGGGTATAGGCACAATTATGAGCGCAAAGAAGATAGTGCTTATAGCAACAGGGCTTGATAAGGCCGAAGCCATAAAGAAAACAATAGACGGGGATATAGACCCAAAATTCCCATCGTCTATTCTTAAGTTGCATAAGGATACAACACTGCTAATAGACAGGGAAGCTGCAACGCTGTTATAACACCAAATTTTTCCTTAATGCTTTTATAAAATATTATTTTACTTTTTGGATTTTTTAAAAATGCTGCATTAAGGTTTTTGTGGGTATAAAAACATAACAACTTGTGGATTTAATTGTTTTGAAACAAAAAACTCAGCAATAAACACACCGTTTTTATCCACCCCTGTTGATCCACAGCATGTTAATATGTGTATAAGTTTAAAAAAACGAGCGAACGGATCATTAAAAAAAACGCAAAAAACATAAAAACGGGCGCTTTAATATTTTAGACCACAACAAACTAAAGTAAAGTTCGGGTTTACTTAAAGGTTCTATTAAATATAGTGCGGAGTTTTACACAGTTTTTATCTGTTTTGTGGATAATATTAAACAGCTTATACACAGCAAAAAGCTAAGCATTTCTAAGGGCGAAGGTACTTTTCCACAGTATGCACAGCCCCTACTACTACTACTACATATATATAACTACTACTGCCTATAAGGCAGACGAAGGAAGTGAAGCAATGCATATCATAATAAACGCAAGCGAAATTAACCGTGCTTTCTCTCTTTTGATGAAAGCCATACAGCCAAAACCCCCACAGACAGTGTTTGAAGGCGTATTTATGGAAACTGTGGACGAAGGCATTATGCTTACCACCACAAATGGTCAGCTTACGGTTAAAACGCAGGTAAACGCAACAGTTGAAAAAGACGGGAGTTGTCTTGTACCCGCAAGGCTTTTTTCGGAGCTTGTAAGGAAATTAGACGGAGAAATAGAGCTTGAAACCAAAAAAGGCTTGCTTAAAATATCAGCCTTGGGTATGTCATCTACTGATATAGTAAGCCTTGAAGCGGCGGCATTCCCGCAGATAGAGGACGTTAAAAACGGATTTAGCGTATCTGTAAAACATAAGGATTTTTCAAACGCCGTAAACAAAACAAAGTTTGCATTAAGTTCCGAGTTAAGCCAGATGATACTGACAGGCTGTTTTATACAGGTATTCCCAGAAGAAGTCCGCATAGTATGTTTAGATGGTTTCCGCCTTGCCATGCAAAAGCTTTACGTGCAAAGCGAAATACCAAAGGACAAGGAATACATATCCTGCATAGTACCGGGCGATGTTATAAAAGAACTTAGCAGTATGGCAGGCGAAGAGGACGGGGACATAAAATTAACATTTAATTCCACCAATTTAATGGCGGAGTTTAATTCCACCAAGGTTTACAGCCCCCTTATAGTTGGCGAATATATAGACTACGAGCAGATATTGCCAAAAACATGGACGACCGAAATAAAGGTAGACAGAAGCCGCCTTATACAGGCGATAGAGCGTTCGGCAATTATTGCAAGGGAGGGCAACAACCTTCTAAGGCTCAATATAGAGGACGATAGCATTTCCATATCCGCCAACACCGAAAAAGCAAACTCGCTTGAAAAAATGCCTATTTCCAAAAACGGCAAAGAACTTTTAATAGCTTTTAACTCTCGCTACCTTTTAGATGTTGTTAACAACGTTGAGGGCAAGGAGTTTACTATGCGCTTTAACACAAATGTAAGCCCCTGTGTGGTAAGCCCCGTAAAAGGCAACCAATTTACCTATCTTGTTCTTCCTGTACGTACAATAGAAGCGATGGAGGCTTAAATGATAGCTATATTATCCGCAATGGATGTTGAAATAGACCTTCTGCGTTCCGAGATGCAAAACCCTAAGGTAGAGGAGCACCTTAAAAACAACTTTACAAAGGGTAAACTTTACGGACAGGAAACAGTAATTGCGGCTTCGAGCATAGGTAAGGTAAACGCAGCCATAACGGCACAGTTTACTATAAATACATTCCACCCAGACTTAATAATACATACGGGTATAGCTGGGGGGCTTGCGCCTTATATAAAGGAATTGACCGTTGTTCTTGGGGAGCGCATAACCTATCACGATTTTGAACCCCAAATTATGGATAATTTTCCGCCCTATACAAGGTATTTCTATTCAGACAGCAGGCTTTTAAACTTAGCCGAAGAAAACCTTAAAGAAAAAGGCATAAATTACGAAAAGGGCCTTATAGCAACAGGGGATGCCTTTGTGGAAACAAGCGATCAGAAGAACGCCATAAGGCAGAAAATGCCCGCAATAAGCGTTGATATGGAAAGCGCTGCCATAGCCTGTGCCGCCTATATAAACAGTGTGCCGATACTCGTTGTGCGCAGCATATCGGACTTAGCAGACGAAGACAGCTTAGAAACCTACGAAAAAAATAAGCAGACCGCCGCCGATATAAGCGCAAATCTGGTGTTAGATATATTAAAAAAGATATAAGTATAGCTAAACCTATAAAAAACGATAAATATATTTAAATTTATATTAAATTATTAAATAAACACCACTCAAAAATGATGTGTACCCCCTATACCGGACAATCAAGTAAGGGGGTATTTGTATGAAAAAAAGTTATATAAAGTGAATAACAAAGCTACACCGGTAGGGGAAAGGGTTATATAATAATAATCTCAAACATTAATGCTTCGATAAACTTGTTTTTTTTGATTTTGCTTTGCCTCTATCTTATACTCATTCCCATCTAACCCACCGCTATCTTTAGGTGTCT
>JAUNLY010000090.1 GCA_030532025.1 Eubacteriales bacterium | reverse complement strand
AAAACGCAAAATACGCCGAAGAATTGTTTTTTAAATACCACAGATTGTTTGACGGTTATAACGAATACGAAGACACAGTAAATGTGTACAGCATAAACCGCTTGGCTTCAAAAAAAACTGTTAAAGTGCCGGAAGAGCTTTTTAATCTTTTATCTCTTTGTAAGGAAGAACAGCTCAAGTTGAATAACACATTAAATATAGCAATGGGGACAGTTTTAAAGCTTTGGCACGACGCGAGGGAATTTTCTTTAGAAAACCCAAAAGAAGCCTATATACCAGCAATAGAAGACCTGTTTGAAGCCAGCAAACACACCGATATGGACGATGTTGTTTTAAACGCAAATGACAATACCGTGTTTTTTAAAGATCCAGATCTTCAGTTAAATGTTGGTGCAGTCGCCAAGGGGTATGCCACCGAACTTGTGGCTCAAGCCTTGCTTAAAAGCGATATGCCGTCTTTTATAATAAACGCCGGTGGCAATGTGCGTACAGGACACCCTCCGCTTGACGGCAGAGATAACTGGGGTGTTGGACTTCAGGACCCCGATAATACGAGCCAAGTATTTGAAACGCTTTTTCTGCATGATAAGTCCGTCGTCACAAGCGGAGATTACCAGCGTTTTTTTGAAGTTGACGGCAAAAAATACCATCATATTATTTCCCCTGACACACTTTTACCCGCAAACGCCATGCGTTCCGTTACTATAGTTACGGAGGATTCGGCACTTGCTGACATGCTGTCTACCGCACTTTTTATTATGCCATTTGAGGAAGGATATAAGTTTATCAAAGAACGACCTGATGTAGGCGTAGTCTGGTATTTAACGGATGGCACTATAGTTATAACTGACAATTTAAAAAAAACGGTAGGTTCGTTAATGTAAGAAATCTACTAAAATAAAACCGTAACAAAAAAGCAAGTATTATATATAAGGATACTTGCTTTTTTAAGTTCTTTTATTTACCTTTGCATAAGTTCGCCCGCGAGCTGTATTTGTTCATCTACAAGGGAGCAGATATCTTCAGTGGAGGTGAGTTTTTCTTCTGATGACAAAAAGCAATCTTCAGTGCGCCAACCGGCCTTGAGCACATTTGCGTTTGCGGTTTGCAGGCACATTGACTCCCGTTCCAGTTTGAAGCGGTTTAGGATATCAGAAACCGCAAAATAAAGGCCGTAAGGGCTTATAGAGTTATCATTATAAGCACCGTCTGCCAGCGGTACGAAGTGCAGTTTACCTAAATTACCCATCAAAATTTTAAATTGTAATTGCTGTGTGCCTGATATAAGCGTTGCAAGCGTTTTTATTATAAGACCGGTATTATAGTCGCATACTATATCGCCCATTTCCTCTGGCGTAAAAAGGATTTTTTCAAGAATAGGCTTTATATTATCCGCGGAAATTATCTTTTGGGAGTTGTTTTTTTGTGCCTGAACCAAACCCGTAAAAGACGCAAAATCAGCTTGGCTTGAGCTTATAGGGTAAAGCACACTGCCTTTTGCAAGACGCTCTGATTTTAAAAGAGAAATATTAGCCACGCCCGAATAATGCTGTATCTGCGCAAAAAGCCCCAGTCTATCCGACACTTCTTTTAAATCTTCTTTATTGCCTATAAGAAGCAATGCGGAATCTTGCTCTTTAAAGTTATTTTCTATATCCTCAAACGGAGTTTCTTTTATTGTGATGCTGCTGCCAAAGGCAATTGCCAGCTCCATTATGGAGTTTTGTACACATTGTATAAGTTTGTTTGCCTTTGTATGCTTTGTTATAAGTGAAAACTTGTAGCGCATTATTACCACTCCAAAGGGTATTCTTCTACGGCATACTCAAGCTTTTTACCGTTGTTTAAAAGCGTTCTCAAAACATTGTCTATATTGCGCTGTTCCTTAAAAGGCGTTGGAATGAAGTCGTTATAATCCGCCTTGGAGGAAATGCGTGCAGGTATTATTCTAAAGCCAGCTGTTGTCGCCTGCCCGTTTTTTACAGTAAAGCGCACCTGAAGAAAAAACGTGCTCATATCGCTTGGCTTAGTATTGCCTGCGAAGCTAAAATTACTCAAGGAATAGGCTATATAGCGCCCCTTATATTTTTCTATGGGGTTTATTCGGTGGCTATGGTGGCCTACAACAAGGTCTGCACCAGCGTCTATGGACAATCTACCTAATTTCTGTTGATTTTTGTTAGGAACATAGTCCAGTTCATCGCCCCAATGAAAGCTTACTATAACAATATCGTGCGTGGCTTTGGCTTCTTCTATTTGACGCGGTACCTTATCAAAGAGCTCCGGATAACGGCCGTTGAACGTTTGATATGCAAGCATGCCTATTTTTACACCATTGGTTTCAAAAGTGCCCATATTGTCTTCGGCACTCCATATGATACCTTCTTTGTCTAAAGTGTCTGTAGTTTCTTTTAGGCCTTCTTCACCATGGTCCATAATATGGTTGTTTTCTATTGTCACGGCTTCTATATTGCCTTCGGTCAATATTTTAACGTATTCAGGCGGAGCGGAGAACAAAAAGCTGTTCCCCTTTTTGTTGGAGGGTATGCCGGCTGTTGTAAGCGTTCCCTCAAAATTGGCAATGGTCAGCTGATCTTGCGCAAATATTTCTTTTGTATTTTTTATTATAAAGCTTGGGTCTCCACCCTGCTTTTCCTTTTCTTTTTCAAATATGTTCTTGCTGCCCTTGCGTATGTCACCGCCGATCGTTGTATCCCCGACAAGAGTTACGACAATTGGTATACTGCCATCCGGCAAAAGTTCTACCGGTGGACTTATTGCAGGCAAATCTTCGCTCGTATCGTGCTGTATAACTTCTTCCTGTTGTAGTTGCTTTGGCGCTTCTGTTGGAGGATTTTGCAATGTGTCAAAAATTGAAATTTCTTCTTCGGTAAAAACACTTAAAACAGTAAAACAAAGCAAAACCGAAAATAAAACTGCTAAATATGATTTTTTCACGCCGTACCTCCTAATTTTAAAATAAAGCGTTCCATGCGAGCGAAGGCTTCTTTGAGTTTATCTATACTTGTAGCATAACAACAACGTATATGGCCTTCGCCGCCTGCACCAAATGCAGTGCCAGGCACACACACTACAGATTCTTCTTTTAAAAGTCTTTCGCAAAATTCGTCGCTGCTAAGGCCTGTGGATACTATGCTCGGAAAGGCATAAAATGCGCCCTGTGGCTCCACACACTCAAGACCCATTTTTATAAAAGCTTTGTGCATAAGCCGACGCCTTTGGTTATAGCTTTCCCGCATTATTTCAACTTCTTTGTAATTGTCTAACTTGCCGTCTTTAAGCGCTACAAGTGCCGCAGTTTGAGCAGTTCTACTGGCGCACAGCACAGTAAACTGATGTATTTTAAGCGCAGCCTTTGTAATGTCTTCCGGCGCGCACATATAACCCACCCTATGTCCCGTCATGGCAAAGGCTTTGCTGAAGCCGTTTATTGTAACGCAGCGTTCTTTCATGCCGGGCAGACTTGCTATGGATACTTGTTTTTTGCCATCATATACAAGCTCGTTATATATTTCGTCGCTTATTATAAGCAAATCGTGCTTTTGGGCAAGATCTGCTATTTGTTCAAGCGAAGCTTTGCTTATAAGACTTCCGGTTGGGTTATTGGGGTATGACAGCAATATCGCCTTGGTTTTTGGCGTTATGTGTTTTTCTATCTGTTCTGCACGCAGTTCAAAATTTTCTTGTTTATTGACCTTAACGTTTACTGGAATGCCGCCGCACATAGTAACACAAGGTGCATAGCTAATATAGCCCGGGTCCTGAAGTATTACCTCATCACCTTTTTCCAATATAGCACGGAAACACAGGTCAATGGCTTCACTTGCGCCAACCGTTACCATAATCTCCGTTTTGGGATTATACCTAACATCATGCCTTTTTAAAAGATATTCAGCAATTTCTTGTCGCAACGAGAAAAGCCCCGCATTTTCCGTGTACTGAGTTTCCCCGTCCAAAAGGCTATCTATTGCGGCTCTACGTATTTTATAAGGTGTAACAAAGTCAGGCTCGCCTATACCTAGAGAAATAACATTTGGTATGCTGCCCGCCATGTCAAAAAACTTACGTATTCCACTTGGTGGGATAGCTTGTATTTTGCTGTTTACAAAGCGCTTACTCATGGTGAAATTAAAAGGCGTTTATCGGAAGAATGTTTTTCAAAAATAATTCCGTCTTGCTTATATCTCTTAAGTACGAACGATGTTGCGGTTGATGTTACCGTATCCAGCACACTTAATTTTTCGCTCACAAAAAGAGCCAACTCTTTTAAAGTAGGAGCCTCCGCCAATATAAGCAAGTCAAAAGAACCGCTTACTAAGAACACGCTTTTAACCTCGTCGTACTGGTATATATTTTTTGCCATGGCATCAAAGCCCTGTTCCTTTTGGGGGGTTACCTTTACTTCTATAAAGGCTTCCACAAACTGCTTATCTGTTTTATCCCAGTTTATAAGCGGCATATATTTTAATATTATGCCGTGCTTTTCCATATCGTCTATATGCGAAGCCACTTCAGTCATGCTAAGGTTTAGCATGGTCGCTATATCCTCAAGCGGCATACGACAGTCTTTTTTTAATAAACCTAATATTTGATAATCTATATTGCTCATTTTAGCCCCTTACTTCTGTTTCTGTTGTTTTAAGCGTACGGCTTCAAGGCATGTTTCTTTGCTCTCTTCAAGGTGATGCTCGTAAAGCTTGGAAAGGCCTTCTAAATCTTTATTTTGAAGAAGCTCAAGCATTTTATGGTGCTCGTTATGAGCGTTGGAACGCCTTACAATGCTTGCAATAGTAATTGCGGAGAAACGCAAAATATAGTCTTCTTGGCTGTCTATTACACGCAATATGCGTTTTTTGTTAGATATGCTCTCTATAGTTTTGTGGAAAGCACGGTTCTGCTTTGCAAGAGCGTCTGCATCTTCGTTTCGTTGGCTTATATCCATTTCGGACAGTATGTTTTTTAAAGCCGTTATATCCTCATCGTCCACGTTTTGTATAATAGAAGGCATTATTAGCATCATTAACGCGTTGCGGATAAGAAACACTTCTTCTATATCTTCTATTGTAAAAGCCGATACGCGCACGCCTTTTCTTTCTTGGTACTCTACCAGCCCGTCCTGTTCAAGGCGACGCAGTGCTTCCCTTAAGGGCGTACGACTTATATGCAGTTTTTTAGCAAAATGGGTTTCTATTATGCGGGTACCCACGGGTATTTCCCCCATAATTATAGTGTGCTTTAACTGTTCATAAGCTAATTCGCGTATAGCTTTAGCCGATTCTGTCTGTTCCAATTCCGGATCCAAAACATAGACCTCCCTTCATACAGTTTAATAATACAAAACAGCTTAATCCGTGTCAAGAATCTGCGCTGTATAGACAAGTTGGGGACGCAGTATATTATTTTTGTATTTGCCAAGCCCCATAAACAAATCGTCACAATAGATGCGGTAAACGGATTCTTCTTCAAGAGAAAGCTTTGGTAAAAATTGTTCTTTATTTATTTTGGCACCGTTTTCAAGTAGCTTTTTAAGCTTTGTAGGTGCGTAAATAGGTTTAAACTCTTTTAGATATAAGTCCGGCTCCTTAAGATAGGCAAGGGGATTTACGGAAAACTCTTCTATGCTTACGGAGTCGCTTATGTAAAACTCTCCCACGCTTTCTCGAATCAATACATTCATATAGGCAGCACTGTTAAGTGCTGTACCTATATCTTCGCAAAGAGTTCTTATATAGGTTCCTTTGCCACAAACCACGCGCAATATATAAGATTTTTCGCTCGTTTTGCCGATTATATTTATAGAGTCTATAAAAATATTGCGGGCTTCTCTTTCTATCTGTAAACCTTTTCGGGCTAATTCGTAAAGCTTTAATCCGTCTCGTTTAAGAGCCGAATACATAGGCGGAACCTGCTGTATTTGACCGGTAAACTTAGGTAAAACCGCTATTATTTCTTCAGCACTTGGGATATTGTCATTCTTTAATATAATTTCACCCGTCGCATCTTGCGTGGTTGTTTTAGCCCCGAACATTATCTCGACAACATATGTTTTGGTATTGCCGAATATATAGTCCGTAAATTTTGTAGCACGCCCTACTAAAATAGGAAGCACACCCGCCGCTTCTGGGTCGAGCGTGCCGGCATGCCCTACTTTAGTTTTAACTGCCTGTTTTACTTTGTAAACCGCCTTGGCGCTTGTAATACCGGGCGGCTTATATAGGTTTACTATTCCGTTCAATTATTCAACATATCCTCTATAGCGGTGTTCATTTTTGCCATGGCATTTTCCATGCTGTCCTCTATAGTGCAACCCGCCGCAAGCTTATGTCCACCGCCACCAAACAACTTAGCTACCGCCGATATATCATAAGGTTTAAGACAGCGTAGGCTGAACTTAATGCCTTCATCGCTTTCTGTCGCAAGGTATGCAGCTTTTACACCTCTTATATATAGACCTAAGTTTACAATACCATCGCTTTCAGACCTTAAAGCTTGGCAATTTTCAAAATCTTGCTTATGTAGGTGCATTGTGGTATACGCACCACACAT
>JAUNLY010000089.1:6311-6572 GCA_030532025.1 Eubacteriales bacterium | reverse complement strand
GCAAAAAAGAAAAAATCCGGCGTAACTCTATGCATTAACGATTTGGATTAGTATAGATGTACATTTATCGACCTAAAAATACAGGTTTTCAAAAAATAAAAAATAATAAAATTTTGAAAATACTAAGTTTTTTAAGAAAAAACTGTGCTCGTGTATCGAATAAAGCCTTATATATCAATGGGTTTGAGCAAAGCACAACTTAATTGTATCTGCATATTGCTATTCTAAAGTTCTAAAAAAAGTACTTGTTTTTTTTTTTTT
>JAUNLY010000089.1:2619-6301 GCA_030532025.1 Eubacteriales bacterium | reverse complement strand
ATATAATTAGTTAATGCAAAAGAGGAGGCATCATCCATGACAAAACGCAAACTACTAAGTTTAATCCTAACTCTAACAATGCTTCTAAGCATAACTGCAGTTGGCTTTGCAGAAGAAGTGACTGAGGTAACAAACCCCGACGGCACAAAGACGGTTACCACAGTACATGATGATGGGAATATTACTACAGAAGTTTTCTACAAAAACGGAAATCTAAAATCTCATAGATATGAAGACGTGGAGCATGGCTATGTAGAGGGATACGAACAAGCAGAAGACGGTACGATATTAAGTGATATGTGGGAGTTGCCCGACAACGGCTTTAAAAGCATTACCACCTATAAAGACGGAAATCCTGATATCAAAACCGATACATATTTCAATGGCTACCAAACTATAACCACCTACGACGAAAAAGGCGACAGTATAACTAAAAACCTTGAAGGTGAGATAGTTGGAGAAGAAAAAACACACGAAGATGGTAGCAGAACAAAATGGCAAATAGACAGCGGCGGTGATAAGTGGGAAGAAAAATATGATAAAGACTACAACCAAATAAGTAGTATGTTCTTAAGAACTGATGGCCATAAAGAGTTTAGAACTTTTAAAGACGGAGAGATTGATACTGAAACCATAACATATCCCGACGGCTACCAAGAAATAACTACCTATGACGAAAATGGCGACAGCATAACTAAGAACTCTGATGGTAACATAGTGGGTGAAGGAAAAACCCTCGAAGACGGTACGCATGAAAATTGGTCTTTGTCTCATGATGATGGGTACATAAGCAAAGAAATATACAAAAAAGATGAATTAGTTCAGGAAACAATCATAGCACCTTCTGGCTACCAAGAAATAACCACATATGATGAAAACGGTGGCAGTGTAACTACGGACGCTCAAGGTAAGGTAATAGGCGAAAGTAAAATTCTGGAAGATGGTGGTGAAGAAAGCTGGTCTATAGATACATATGGCGATATAAGAGAAAATAAATATGATAAATACGGAAACCGGTTGAGCTCTAAATTTATATATGCCGACGGTTCAACGCAAGTTAATAAATATGAAAAGGGCACTCTAAAAACTATTACCTCTGTAGATGCGGAGGGCTATAAAACAATAAGTACCTATGCCGAAAACGGCGATTATGAAACTAAAGACACCGAAGGTAATGTTGTCGGTTGGCAAAAAACTTATGAAGATGGTAGCAAAGTTGATTGGTCAAAAGATAAAGATGGAACTGAATACGAGTATAAATATGATAAAGAACGGAATTATCTTGGTACTAAAAAAACCAAACCCGACGGAAGCGTAGAAATCGGAACCAAAGATGAAGACGGCAACCGAGTTACCAAGGATAAGGACGGAAATCTGATTGATATTGAAACTACAGAACCCATAAAAAATGATAAGGGTGAACCCATAGGCAAAAAGAAAGTAAAAAAAGATGCCAATGGTAAGGTCTTAGGCGAATGGTATTATGACGAAGAAAGCTGGCAAGTTTCAAGCTGGCACTTTGACGAAGACGGCAACAAAATTGTATATGAACGCGATGACGAAGCTAAATTACATATAACAAAGACATTTGACCCTGCAGGCAACCTGATCGAAGAACAGATAGTAGACTTTGCGTATAATCTCGTATCCTTAAAGAAATTTGAAAGCGAAGAGGCGAAAAAGCCGAAGTTCGTCTGGTACCCAAGCAATACTACATCTACCCATGGTTTGGCGTTTAGGGAAGAGCGTCCGGAGCTTACGGACAAATGGTATCGCTTTACTCCTCTCGACCTAAGCCAAGACGGAACCACCAATATACCGCTTATAGGCGGCAGCGTATACATAGTAGGTACTGTAACGATTGATGTAAAAGGCGATGAGGTAGTTGTAAACTACAGCTACAAGGGTACGCCGTACGACACCGCAAGAGCGGAAAGCGAATACCTTAACCTCTTGCCAGACCTTGCAAGCCTTGAATCCTTAGAGCTTGAGGACTTAGGCGAAGGCTTTAAGTTTGGGGAACCTATAAGCATAGAGAAAGACTTGGAGGGAGATACCAAGGTGCTACTGTTTGTACGCAACGAGCTTACATTCCGCGACTATTGGCGTGGCGAAAGCAAGCTTTCAAGGCATTGGCCCAACTCCGAAAACTATGCAAAATACTACGAATACCTAAGAAGCATAATGGACTGATACTCCTTCTCTTTTGAAACGGCGGGGCAAAAGCCCCGCCGAAGTTTTAGTAAAAGGCGGCTAATCCCGCCTTTTAATTTAACCAAAAAATGAAAGTGATAATTATTTAGATTTAAAGTAGTGTAAAGCTAATTCTAATCCCAAACCTTAATCCTTGGATAAACTTGTCTTTTGCTGTTTTTGCTACGCCTCCTTTATCCGGCCTTGCAAAAAAGAAAAAATCCTGTGTTTCTTTGTGTATTACCGATTTGGATTAGTATCAACAGTATATTTTTTGCTAAAGCAAAAATATAGGGACATAGCATTGTTACGCCCCTATCCATAAAAGATTTAGTTAAGTTTATACTAAATTAAAACTATTCTCAATCGAATCCGCTTTAAATTTTCTCTATAATTGCATCCATAAGTTTGCTGAAGCTTTCGGTTACCTGCTTGCCGGTGTCCATAACTTCTTTATGGGATATGGCTTGGCCTGTTATGCCGGCTGCCATATTGGTTATGGCGCTTATTCCAAGCACCCTTATGCCGCAATGCCTTGCTACTATGGTTTCCGGTACTGTGGACATGCCTACGGCGTCGGCGCCTAATATGCCAGCCATTTTAATTTCTGCGGGGCTTTCGTAGCTGGGGCCGGAGAATTGTGCATATACACCTTCTTTAAGGTTTATGCCGAGTTTAGCTGCCTGCTCTTTAGCTATACCCCTTAAGGAAGAGTCGAATGCATTTGTCATATCGGGGAAGCGAGGGCCGAAATCGTCCTCGTTTTTGCCTATAAGCGGGTTGTTACCGCTTAGGTTTATATAATCTTTAATAAGCATTAGATCCCCAGGGTTAAAGCTACGGTTTACGCCTCCAGCTGCGTTGCTTAAAAGCAGTGTTTTAACGCCCAAAAGCTTCATAACTCGCACATACATGGTTACTTCTTGAAGGCTGTAACCCTCGTAGTAGTGGAAGCGGCCACATAGTATTATAATTTTTTTACCTAAGTAGTTGCCTATTGCAAGTTGCCCCTTATGCCCCTGAACCGTGGATATTGGAAAGCCCGGTATATCCTTGTACGGTATAAATACAGGTTTTTCTAACCTTTGTTCATATCCGCCAAGCCCGCTACCCAAAACCAAGCCTATTTCGGCCTTGCCTGCTAATTTTTCTATATAATCAGCCGCCTGTTTGTATTTCTGCATTATTTAACCCTCCAATTCTTTAAGGAAAGAAGAAGCGTTAAAGCGCTCATCAATATTAAAATATTCTGCTAATGTAGCAGCGATGTCAGAAAACGTGCTACGTATGCCTAAGTTTACAAGCTTTTCCTTGCCTTTTATCGTAGCTAATACTGGCACATATTCCCTCGTATGGTCGGTGCCGTGGTGTGTCGGGTCGCAACCGTGGTCGGCGCTTATTATTATAAGGTCTCCATCGTTTAACATGTCGTAAAGCTTGGGCAATTCTTTGTCAATATCCTGCAATGCTTTTGCGTAGCCCTCTATGT
>JAUNLY010000089.1:0-2609 GCA_030532025.1 Eubacteriales bacterium | reverse complement strand
AAGCAGAGACCGTCAAAGTCTGTTTTAAGGTATTCTTTTGTTGCCTCTATGCATTTTTCGTTGCCTGCCGCGTGGTTGCTTTGTGTGATGCCTTGGCCTGCAAATATATCTACAATTTTGCCCACAGCAAGCACGTCCTTACCGTTTTCTTTAAGCGCGTCGAGCACGGTGGGGAAGAAAGGCTTTACAGAAAAATCCTTCCTTGCGCCTGTCCTTGTAAATTCTCCCTTTTTGTTGCCTATAAAGGGTCTTGCTATAACGCGCGCGACGGCGTAATCGCCGGACAATATTTCCCTTGCAATTTCGCACATCTCATAAAGCTTTTCAACAGGTATAACGGCTTCGTTTGCGGCTATCTGAAAAACGGAGTCCGCAGATGTATACACTATAGGATAGCCGGTTTTTATGTGTTCCTCACCTAAGTCGTTTATAATTGTAGTGCCACTTGCGGCTATGTTGCCAAGTGTTTTTGTGCCTATCGCCTTTTCAAATGCGCTTATAATTTCCTCAGGGAAACCGTTTTCTGTAAATGTGGGGAATGGCTTTGTTAAATTAAGCCCCGCAATTTCCCAGTGGCCGGTGGTTGTGTCCTTGCCCATGGATTTTTCCGCCATCTTACCGTAAGCGCCAAATGCGTTTTCGTCCTTTTGAAAACCGCTTTCTGCAATATGCCCAAGCCCCATTTTTTGAAGGTTGGGAAGTTCTATACCCGTCTGCTCTTTTATGTGCTTTAATGTATTTGCGCCGGAATCGTTGTATTTGTGGGCATCATCTAACGCGCCTACTCCAACAGAATCCAAAACTATTAATAATGCTCTCTTTTTCATAATAACCTCCTATTTCTATTATACCCGATTTTTGTGGAATTATATAGTATTTACAGCATATTAAGTAGATTAAAAAACGATTTCTGAGAAAAATCAAAAAACACTCAAAAAAACGGGAAGCAATGGCATTCCCGTTTAATGATATTATTTGATTATATAGTCTACTTTAAATTACAGTTCGCCGTTTAGTATTGCGTCTACAACTATTTTACCCACTGTGAAGTTGTTTTTCATGGCTGTGGCAAAAATGTCTGCGGCTTCTACGCTGTCTTCAGATGCTAAGCTGTCTTCAAACTCCGGATCCCAAAGGCTTTCGGGACCTGCACCGTTCATGAAAACATCGGTGTTTACAGAGTCGCGAATTATTATGTAGCGGTCGAGCATTCCCAACCTGTCAAGTGCCACGCCTATGGCGCAGTCTTCCATCTCGGTGATGGCAAAAGGATCGGGACAGCCGTATGTTTCAACCATGAGCAAGGCGTTTGCGTGGTCGTATTCGCCCTTCCAGTAGTTATCGCCGGTTACGGTTGTGCCTAAAAGTACCTTGGGGTCGCGGGTTGCCCATTCGGCATTATCAAATGTTACAGCCATAAAATTGCGTGTGCGGTCGGTTGTTTCGATTTTGACGTCCTTTACAAGGTCGTAAACTTTGGCTACAAGCTCTTTGTTTAAAAATTTAAAGGAGCTGCCATCGTAGCTTGCGTCGTGGTACCAAGTGGTTTTTTGATCTTTGTTGCTAAGGTCGCGGCTATCGGCGTGGTGACCCAAATCGTAGTCAACACAGGCGGAGATTACAAAAACATCGCCCATTACGCCGTATTCAACGGCAGAGCCTGCGCAACCCGTGCTTATAATGTATGCGTTGGAAAAATCAAAACGGCTGTCTGTCAAAACGTTGTTCACGCTCAAAGCTGCGTTAACCTTGCCCATGCCGGTTATATACATTGCAACGCCGTCTTTTACGTAGAGCTTGCTGTCGGCGTGGCCGCCTTTAATTTCGTACTCTTGGCCGTCTGCACAGTAGGCTTCGTAATAGTATTGGGCTTCACCGGGGAAGTCCCCGCTCATTTCTCCCGCTTCGAACTTGGGGAGTATAAGTGCCTTGATAGCTATGGGTGCGTTTTCTTCAGCGAAGGAAAACACGAACGTTAAGGAGAACAGCATTGCGACGAGCAACATGGAGACAAACTTCTTCATTTGATAAGTCCTTTCATGAAAAATTGTTTTTTACCGAGTAATTATCGGCGGTGGCTTTAAATAAAAACCACGTCAAGTGTAGCATGGCGCTCTTAATAAGTCAATGCACAAGGTACACTTTAAGAGTAAAAACACGAACATTTATAGCGATTATATGATAATAGTTCGTGTTTATTGCTTTTGTCGACGTCTTTAATGTGCTGTTTGCTTGTATACAGTAATTTGATAACTAAGTTTTGCGTACCGAAAAATTAAACTAATTTATTGCTTCTCTGCACTGGTAACGGTTTTTATTTTTTTCTCTGTATTTGATGGTAAATATGTGCGTTAGATGTTATAATGCTGTTGTCGAAAGGAGAGAATGCATGTATGGAAGCAGATGCTTTTAGCATCCATGTTGTGTTTCAAATAATACTGCTTATATTATCCGGTTTTCTTCAGGCGGCAAATACCGCCCTTAACACCGTAAACATAAGCAAAATTAAACGGGAGGCGGAAAGCGGAGACAAAGAAGCCCTTAAAATAAGCGAAGCTGTTGATAAACAGCGCGGCATACCAAACCCCATAAATACAGGCAGGGTAATA
>JAUNLY010000088.1 GCA_030532025.1 Eubacteriales bacterium | reverse complement strand
CGATGACGCAACCATGCACATATGCAGCGGACTTATCTGCAATGCGCTTTGGCCAACGCCTGTCCAAGCAATCTCGCTGGCGGACCTGTTTTTTGTGGGATATATGGAGTTTTCCACAACGAAATCTTTAAACAGGAAATAATCCCCCACGCCAAACTGTGCGGCGGTGTTTTTTAGGGCCTCGTCTCCCATTTTAAGAGCAAGAGAACCAAATGTAATATTGCAGGACTTTGAAAAGGCATCTTTAAGGCTTACTTCGCCATGCTTTGCGCTTCCCGCATCGACAAGCGAATGTCTGCCCGATGGGAATTCTATAATGCCGTTACAATACTGCTTTTCGCTCTGAACTCCCGATATATTCTGTAAAGCCGCTGCCAAGCTTATTATTTTATATGTGGAACCGGGGGCAGAAACCCACCTTGTGGCGTTGTTCCAGAAAGGTTGCCTTATGTCTCTTTTGGTTTCCTCGGTTATATTGTCCGGATCAAAATTAGGGAAACTTAAAAGGCTTATTACTTCACCCGTTTTATAGTTCATAACAACACAAGCGCCTTTCTTGCCTTTTGGGAACACGCCGCTTATATAGCTTGAAAGCCCTACATCTACCGTTAAAAGCAGGTCGTTACCACGCAATTTTTCGCCTTTTATAGATGCAGCAAGCCGTATAAATGGAGATGTGCCAAAGCCGTACAGCTCGTTTGCCATAAAGGATTCCACACCGTAGCCTACGTTATTTTGCCTATCCCCCAACACGTGTACCATAGCACGGCGCACCTGCTCGTCCGGATGATACAAACGCCTGCCGTTTACATCGCTTGAACACAGTATATTCCCTGAGCGGTCATAAACATTGCCAGGTATGGCGTCTGCCTTTAGCTGTCTTAGATAGGTATTGGCACTCGATGAAAACCAACGGTTTCCCTGTGTAGCCACATTATAGGCACCAAACAGCACAAGAGAAAAAAGCATTATGACTGTTGCTATGGAAACGGTTTTAAGGTGTCTGCGCAGGCGTTTCATCAGGCATTCTCTCCTATATCCGCAAGTATTTCGTCCTGCAATATATGCTCTTTATTTATATTTTCAACCCCCTGTATAATGCCTATCATACACATACCGCTTAGTAAAGACGACCCGCCATAGCTTATAAACGGCAATGTTACGCCCGTTATCGGGAACATATTTATATTACCGCCTATTATAACAAATGTCTGCACCGCCAAAAACAGGCTGCTGCCTATAGCCATAAGGCTGTGCATTTGGTGGTTGCAACGCATAGCAACGCCTATACCACGCATAAATATTATTATATAGATAACAATAAGGCTTATTCCGAATATTATGCCGAACTCGTTTACTATAAAGGGGAAAATAAAGTCCGTTTCCTTTACGGGAATGGTGTAGGCGTTGCCAGCCCCAAGCCCTAAGCCAAACGCACCCCCATTTACTATGGCCAAAAGCGACTGTACCGTTTGGTAGCCCGCATCTTGGTAATTGCCCCATGGGTTTAGCCAAGCCTGTAATCTTCTTTCAAGATGGGCAAAGCCTATTTTTTTTAGCATGGAGTAACCAAATACCGCCACCCCAACAGCACCAGCAACGCCCGATATAAGCAAAAGCCAGCTACCTAAGGCTATAAACATCATCGCAAGGGTTACTGTATAGTAAAGGAGCGCCGTACCCAAGTCCCTCTGTAACACAAGCATTACAAGGCATAGACCCGTGTATAAAACACTCATAAGTAATTTGCTCTTTGAAAGGAAATATGCGTTTACGAACACCAAAACTACTTTTACTATTTCGCTCGGCTGAAAGGATACGCCGCCAAACTTGAGCCAAGCCTTAGCTCCGCCTACCTCTCTACCTATAACGGCAGGCAATGCCATAAGCACAAGGGAAGCTACACCTATAAGCAAAGAAAGCCTTTTAAGCTTGCTCAAATATTTTACCGACAGCATAACTATAACCATGGCTATAAGCCCCACAAAATAGTTTATTGCGTGGTTTATTCCCCGCTGCGGGTTCATACGATATAGTATTAATACACCGAGCGAACACAAAAAATTTACAAGCGACAAAAGAAGTTTATCCGCAGAAAACAACTTTGGTATTAGCATGCTTGAAGATAAAAATACAAGCGGTACCGCTATGCCTATTATAAGCGTCTGCAGATCCATATTTTTCAGCATAAGCATTATGAAGCCCGAGAAAATAAAAAGTATAATGGTTAATACAAGCTTATCTATAAGGCTTTTTCTTCTTTTAGCCATTTTCTTGTTCCCCGTTTTGCGTTTCAAAATATTCTTCGCCGTCTGAATAGTCTATATTATTTTCCTGTTGGTAATATTCTTCACCTATGGGCTTAAAATACGCCCCGTCCTGATACAGCACTTCCGGTGATTCTTCTTCATAAACCTGCATTTCAATATCCTGAACCGCATAGTCTATATTTTGGGGGACAGTGTATTCAAGCTCGCTTTTAATATTATTATCCACTTCGTATTGCGGCGGCTCTATAGCATATACCCAAGTGTTTTCAAGCGTGGGGCTGTATTCCTTGACACTTTGCACATCAACCGTTTGCTTGCGCTTTTGCACACGGTTTGGCACATTTAGGCCTTCAAAAAGCCTGAAGCGCAAAACATAGCCACCTATTTCAAGGTAGGTGCCGTGTAGGGCATAAGGCTTGTTTTTTACAGGCGTACCATCTGCAAGCGCTGAAGAGCTTCTGCCGACTCCGCTTAGCTGTATTCCCTTTTTTTCTATAAATTCAAAATGAAGAGTAGTACCTTTTTTAAGGTTTTTTAGGCGTATATCCGCGAAACTTTTACTGCTTATAAAACCTTCGCGCGGTAGTGGGTAGGCTTCTGACGTTTTTGTATCAACTATTTCTCCCACAAGGCCGGCATCGGGCAGGGATTTTAATATCCTTTTATGTTGATGTCTTTCCCTCGCCATTTGGCGCACAGCACGCCACACAATCATAGCTGTAAGAAAAACAAACCAGTAGCGCATAAACAACGCTAAAAGTTCATAATGTTCCTTTGCCATGCGCCACTCCCCTTTCTTGGTGTATTATAACACAGGAAAATGTATAAAACACTTGAAAAAGATTAATTTTGTTTAATCTTTTCAGCTTCCAGCGAGGCTTCTTTTTTAGCACACATAAACATAACTACCACTGCCAAAAACTCTATGGCACAGCTTACATAGAATAAAAACTGCAATCCTAAGCTATCAAGCAGCATGCCGGCTATGACGTTGCCTAATATTCCTCCCACATTGCTTGCCAATATTACAAGGCCCTGTGCTCTAACTTTTTCGCCGCCGGAAACTATACTGTTTGCAAAAAAAGCAGATGTAACACCGTACAGACCATAGCATAAAAGGCTTATAGACATAGCTAAATAAACCATGCTCATAGTTCCCGCAAAGGATAAAATAACCATTTTTACAAAGTACGCAAAAAAGCATACCAAAAGCACGTAGCGTGATTTTACTTTCCCAAGAAGTGCAGGAGCAAAAAACATTGCCGGCATTTCAACGCCTGACTGTATCAGCATGCTTATACCGAGTTCCTTGCCGCTGCCCCCTATGTTTTCTATTACGTTAATTAAAAAAAGCATGGACGGCGTCATGCCCATATACAACAAGACACTTGCTATAAGGAACAAAAACAGCACCGAATTGTTGCTCAGCATATCCTTATAGCTTGTGCGGCTGCTGTATTTTTCCTGTACGTATACGGACGCTGCCCTTTTTGCAACATCTTCCACGTTTGGCATAAGCATTACAATAACTATGGATAATAATATAACTACGCAGTATGCAGGCATTAATATTGCGGGTGAATATATTTCAAGCTGCAAACCTAAAACATAGGCAAATAAGGCATACACAACAGAGCCTATGCCACGCGGCCAGCCGAAGTTTACCGGTATACCGGCGTTTATGTACTGCATAATCTGTGCATTTAGCAATGCAGCATTTGTGTTTTGAAAAGCCCCGCCCAAGGAAAACACAAGTGTCATCAAAAACACAGACAGAGGAACGCTTAATATAAGCGCGCCACAAAACATGGACATCAGCATAATGCTCGCCATTATCTTTTTTATGGGTATGTGGCTGTTGCTGTCCGTAAAAGAAGAAGCTATAAGCTGAAAAGCTATTGATAAAATGCTAAGCAACGAAGAGGTAAGGCCTATCTGCGTATCAGAAAAACCATGGAACGCCAAAAACACCGCCGTGAAGCCCTGATAAGCGAGGTTTGATACCCAAAATGAGGACTGCAGGGCGGCATAGTTGCTTTCTATACGAAACATCAATTTCTTTTGTTCAGGCGTATGCTGCAATATTTATTCCTTCCTGTACTGCGGGTGATATATGCGTCTTTCCAAAGACCATATCTTTTCGCTGAATACGCCTTCCGGTGTTCTGTTTATTATGCCCTCCATCTCGTTCATGCGGGCGTCCATTACGTCTATAAGGTGAAGCATTTCCGCCTCAGGAAACATGGGCGGGCGGGTGCTACCATATTCTGCTATGCCGTGGTGGCTTAGCATCATATGCTCTAAAAGCAATGTGTATTCATCGCTATCGTCTATGTTTTGTTCTTTTGCGGCTTCTCTTATCATGGTAACACCACGCACCAAGTGCCCTAAAAGCAAGCCTTCCTTTGTATAATCCCTAACGTTGCCGTAATTGTCGGAATCAAGCTCCAGCACTTTTCCTATGTCGTGCACTATTATACCGCTTAAAAGAAGGTCTTTATCCAAAAACTCATATACGGTTAATACTGCCTTTGCCGTGCGCAGCATGCTCGTTGTATGGTGCAAAAGGCCTGCACGCTCTGCATGGTGCAGGGTTTGTGCAGCGGGATAATACAAAAGGCGCTCTTTTAAGCTCGAAATAATATGGCCAACTATTTTTTTAAGCGTTAAATTATTAAAGGATTCTATGGTACCCCAAATCTCTTGATACATACTGTCTGGGCTTTCTGGCGCACAGGGCACGAGGAGCGAAAAATCCAAATCGTCCTCCTCTTGCACTTTGCGGAATTTTTCTACACGAAGCTGTAACCTGCCGTTAAATTCCGTAACGGAGCCACGTACTTTAACTACGCTGCCGGTTTCCGGAGCGGCTTCTGCAGTGTTCCACACCTTTGCGTTTATATCTCCCGTTCTGTCGGTGAGCATCATATCAAGGTAGGGACTGCCTGTTGAACCCACCCTGCTGTTTGCGCTGCGTACAAGCAAAAATCCCTCGAAACGGTCGTCCTTTTTAAGTTCGCTAATCCCTGCTTGGGAAGACAAATTATTCACTCCTTAAATCCTCAAACAATGTATAGTCGTCATGCCAGTATAGTTTTATAGTTCCAAGAGGGCCGTTACGCTGCTTTGCTACGATAACCTCTGCAATATTGGTTTCTTCGCTGTCTTCCTCGTAATAGCTTTCTCTGTGTAAAAACATAACCACGTCCGCGTCCTGTTCTATAGAACCCGAATCGCGAAGGTCCGACAGCAAAGGCTTTTTAGTGGCACGTTGCATATTGGCACGCGAAAGCTGTGCGCAGGCGAGTATGGGCACTTTAAGTTCAAGCGCTATTGACTTTAGCCTTCTTGAAATTTCGCTTACTTCAAGCTGGCGGTTTTCGGACTTTGTGTCGGTCGTCATAAGCTGCAAGTAGTCTATAACTATTAAATCAAGACCGCCTGTTTCCATCATAAGGCGTCGGCACCGGCTCCTTAATTGCGTTGGCGTCAAAGAAGAGGTGTCGTCCATATAAAAAGGCGCGTTCGCTAAAGGCGCTATGGCCATTGCAAGTTTGCCCCAGTCCGAATCGCTCAATGTGCCGTTGCGGGTGTTTTGCATGTTTACCCTTGCTTCACAGCACAAAACGCGCATGGCTATCTGTTCGTTTGGCATTTCAAGGCTGAATATAGCCGTAGTAAAGCCCTTTAGTGCAGCATGCGTAGCAATGTTTATTGCAAAACTTGTTTTACCCATGCTTGGGCGTGCGCCAACCAAAACAAGCTCACCCTGATGCAAGCCTGTAAGCAAATTATCAAGCAAGGTAAATCCCGTCGGCACGCCTGCCACCTTGCCCTTGTTGCGGGCCATCTCCTCCATACTGCGGTAGGTAAGCTGCATAACCTCTGATATATGCACAAGACGCTTGCTGCCGTTCCTTCGCATAACTATATCGAATATGGATTTTTCCGCATGGAGAAGAATGTCTTGCATTTCCATATCCTGTCTGAAACAGTTGCGGCTTATCTCATTTGAAGCGTTTATGAGCTTTCGCAACGTTGATTTTTCGAGCACTATATTAATATAGTGCCTCAAGTGAACCGTTGTAGGCACAAATTGTATAAGCTCTACAAGGTATTCGACTCCGCCTACGCCTTCGAGTTTACCCGTGCGTGAAAGCTCCGCATCCATTGTAACCAAGTCAACAGCCTGGCTTTTTCTATTTAAATAAACAATCGCATCAAAAATAGCCGCATGCTGGGGATTATAAAAATCTTCGCTACTTAATACCAAAAGCGCCTCTGTAACGGCGTTTGCGTCCTGCATAAGCGCACCCAGTACGGATTT
>JAUNLY010000087.1 GCA_030532025.1 Eubacteriales bacterium | reverse complement strand
CACGAAGAAAACCAATCCCACGACCACCATATGCACGAGGATGAGCATATATGGCTTTCCTTAAAAAATGCACAGCTCATAAGCGCCCTTATAGCGGAAAACATAATAAAGCTTGACCCCGCAAACGAGGAAATCTACAAGAACAACTTAAACGCTTATTTAGAAAAACTTAAGGCGCTTGATAAAAAGTACGAGGAAACGGTAAAGAATGCCAAAATAAATACCCTGCTCTTTGGAGATCGTTTCCCATTCCGCTACCTTGTTGATGATTATGGCTTGGAATACTTTGCCGCCTTTGAAGGCTGTTCCGCAGAGAGCGAAGCTAGCTTTGAAACAATAGCCTTTTTAGCAAATAAATTAAAAGAATTAAAGCTTTCCGGCATCATAATTTTGGACGGCTCAACAGGCAACATTGCAAAGGCTGTTGTAGGTGCTTCCTCAATGGAAGATGTAGAAACTTTAATATTAGACTCCATGCAAACTATGGATAAAGATAGGATTAATTCAGGCGAAAACTATATCGGCATAATGGAACAAAATTTGGAAACGCTTAAAAAAGCTTTAAATTAAGAAGGGCGGCGATTGCTATACTTACATTACATAATCTTTCCATAGGCTATGAGGGGCAGCGCATAGTGTCCTCAATAAACGCAAAAGTACAAAAAGGCGACTACCTGTGCGTGCTCGGCGAAAACGGTTCGGGCAAGACTACTCTTATGAAAACCGTTTTAGGGCTAATACCCCCAATAGGCGGGGAGATTGTGTTTGGCGAAGGGCTTGAGCAGTTTGGCATAGGCTATCTTCCGCAGCAGAGCGCAGTGCAGAGAAACTTCCCTGCGACCGTAAAAGAAGTAGTTTACAGCGGCTGTCTTAGGAAGGGCAAAATGTTTCTAAGCAAGTCCCAAAAGGCCGAGGCGCTAAAAAATATGCGCCTGTTAGGTGTTGACAAAATGCTCAACAAAAGCTACCGCAATCTGTCCGGAGGTCAGCAGCAGCGCGTGTTGCTGGCCCGGGCGCTTTGCGCGGCGGATAATATACTGCTGCTTGACGAGCCTGCGGCGGGCTTAGACCCAGCTATAATGGAAGAGATGTATAAGCTTATCGAATCTCTAAACAAAAGCGGAATGACCATCATGATGATAACCCACGACGTAAACGCCGCACTACGCTATGCGAATAAAATACTGCATATATCTAAGAAACCCGCTTTTTTTGAAAGCGTGGACAACTATAAAAATAAGGTTTTAGAGCTTGCTAAAGGTGGTGTTGTAAATGAATGATATGTTTCAAACGCTTCAATATTATTTTACATTCCCCTTTGTGCGCTATGCGCTTATAGTAGGCGTGTTGGTAAGCTTAAGCGCTTCGCTTCTTGGCGTGGTGCTGGTGCTAAAAAGATTGTCTTTTTTAGGGGACGGCCTAAGCCATGTTGCCTTTGGTGCTATGGCTATAGCTACGGTAATGGGGCTTAGCAACAATTTAGCTCTGGTGTTGCCTATAACCACCGTATTCTCCATAATGCTTATGCATAGGCATAGAAAACAGCTTCAGGGCGATGCGCTTATAGCTATGCTTTCCGTAAGTGCGCTTGCGATAGGCTATATACTCTTCAACCGTTTTCCACCAAAGGGCGGCAACGTGTCGGGTGATGTTTGCACAACGCTTTTCGGCTCTACTTCCATACTTACACTAAGTAGGCAGGAGGTAAGCATAAGCATTATACTCTCCGCTGTGGTGGTTTTGGTATTTATATTATTTTATAATATTATATTCAACATAACATTCGATGAAGAGTTTGCCGCCTCGCAGGGTATCAACACAAAGATGTACAACACGTTTATGGCGGTTGTAATAGCGGCGGTAATATCCTTAGCTATGAATTTAGTGGGTTCGCTTCTTATATCTGCACTGCTTGTATTTCCGGCGGTAAGCGCCATGCGGGTGTTTTCAAGCTTTAAAAAGGTCGTTGTGGCTTCTGCAATACTTAGTGTAATCTGTTCTTTTTCTGGCATAATATTTTCTATACTCTTCGGCACGCCGGTCGGCGCTACAATAGTGGCGGCGGACTTAATAGGCTTTTTAATAATGAGCGTAATAGGAGCGTTTTATAAAACGAAATGAAAAAAACATTATTTTTAACGGTTATAATATCCGCATTGCTATTGAGCGCCTGCTCAAAAAATGATAAGGCCTCAAGCACATCTTCCGCCTTACCTTTTGCTACGCTTAACGAGCAGTATACCGAAGCCCCTACCGTGCAACCGACAAATTTTATCGGCGAAACAGAAGCCTTTGAAAAAGAAACTAAAGATGAGCAAGGTTTTAGCACAAGTTTTTCGGAAGACATAGTTGTACAGGCGGCGGAAGGTAGCCCCTTTCAAGAGTCCGGCACTGTAACAGCTACAACGGCAAATCCTTTTTTTGAAGAAGCGTACAAAGGCCCGCCAAGTGCCATAATGCCCAATATAAAGCACTTTAGCGATTTTCCGCCTTTTCCGGAGCTTCAATTAATAGATTACGATTTTAGCAGACAAAGCGTTACAATGGTCTATGGCTTTATGTATGATGTTCTTACCAATGCCGAAAACTATGTTGGTAAATCCCTTAAATTGACCGGCTCATATATGCCCTATAACGCAGAGGACGGCAACACATATCACTTTTTGCTGGTATACGATGACGCCGCCTGCTGTGAACTTGCAATAGAACTTCTGCCGACCAAAGGCTCTGATATAGCTTTCCCAAAATCGGGCGATATAATGCAAGCAGAAGGCTTGGTAGACATATGCAACGACGCCGGCACCCGCTTTGTCGCGTTGAGGATAAACGATATAACTTTGATGGGTTTATAAATATACTTTCCATAATTATAAACAAAAACGCCTGTTAAAGAAATCAATGCTTTTATCAGCCCGAACATGGGCATAAACACAAAATCAGCCTAAGCACAGGCGTAAACATAAAAATTATTTTAAGCATAGGTGTAAATATAAAAAGCTGGATACCGCCACCTTTTTTATCGCCAAAATTTCAATGGTTTTCTGCAAGTTTTAAAAATTGCAGAAAAAGTTTAAAATATAGAATATACGGTGTGTAACTTTTCATATCCATATCTGTTTTTCGTGCGACCATTTTGCTTCCGGCTTTATTCCGCCTAAAATAGCGTCGGCAATGGGCTTCATAAAAACCTTAATGACCGAAATAGCTTAATTCAAGCGTAGTAGGTAGTATTGTGCTAAAATTATTCTACCAAAGACTCTCTGTTTTTCCCGCAATGTTACCTATGCCCGCCGCTTGTACAATTCTACAAAAAATAAGCCTGTCCAGTGTTTGACAGGCTTGTATAATATGTGGTATTATATGACGGTTGCCACTTTGCCGGCTTATTTGAGGTACGGCTAACCCAATTTGGCAATGCAGAAATACTATGCGTCCCCATGGGTTGAAGGGGAAGGGCATAGGAGGAAGCCTTTAAGGGTTTCCGATTAAATATCAGGAGGTGTTTCCGTGCCCACGATCAATCAGCTGATACGCAAGGGAAGGAAAAAACAACTACAAAAGTCAGACGCGCCCATACTTCAGGGCTGCCCGCAAAGGCGCGGTGTTTGCTTAAGCGTTAAAACAACAACGCCCAAGAAGCCTAACTCCGCACTCCGCAAAATAGCCAGGATAAGGCTTACCAACCAATACGAAGGTACATGCTATATCCCCGGCATTGGCCATAACCTGCAGGAGCACTCCGTTGTGCTTATACGCGGTGGCCGTGTACGCGACCTTCCGGGTGTGCGTTATCACGTAATACGCGGTGCGCTGGATACGGCAGGCGTCGACAAGCGTATGCAGGGCCGTTCACTCTACGGCGCAAAGCGCCCCAAGAAATAAGAAGTCGGCTTATAAGGCAGAGCCTACCCATATAAGGAGAGGAACGCTCCATAGGGCAACGGCTTATTGTGCGTGTGCTGGCACAGCCTAAAGCTCGCAAGCTTATCATTTAAGGAGGATTTGTAATGCCCCGCAGAGGTTTTATATCAAAAAGAGAAGTGTTGCCGGATCCTTTATACGGCACCACAGTTGTAACTAAGTTAATCAACCAAATAATGCTCGATGGCAAACGCGGTGTTGCACAGAAAATCTGCTATTCCGCATTTGACTTAATAAAAGAAAAAACCGGCAAAGAGCCGCAAGACGTATTCCAAGAAGCCTTAAACAACGTCATGCCCCAGCTTGAAGTCAAGGCAAGGCGTGTAGGCGGTGCCACTTATCAAGTGCCTATGGAAATACGCGAAGAACGCAAGCAGACGCTTGCACTGCGCTGGATAGTGCAGTTCAGCCGCACAAGGTCGGAGCGCACCATGCGTGAGCGCCTTGCAGGCGAGCTTATGGAAGCTGCCAACAACTCCGGCAACGCAGTACGCAGGAAAGAAGAAATGCACCGCATGGCGGAAGCCAACAAGGCGTTCGCACATTACCGCTGGTAATTATCTTCTGTATTCTGCAACTTAAAAAAAGAAAGAAGATAGAGACAGCAACAGGCTGTCAATGGAGGAGAAAAACTGCATGGTAAGAGAACACCCGCTCGACAAAGTACGTAATATAGGCATAATGGCACATATCGATGCAGGTAAGACAACCACAACAGAGCGTATCCTTTACTATACAGGCAGAGTATACCGTCTTGGCGAAACCCACGAGGGTGCAGCCACTATGGACTGGATGGATCAAGAAAAAGAGCGCGGCATAACTATCACCTCCGCCGCCACAAGTTGCCAATGGAAGGGTCACACGATCAACATAATCGACACCCCCGGCCACGTGGACTTTACGGTAGAGGTAGAGCGTAGCCTTCGCGTTTTGGACGGTACAGTCGCAGTCTTTTGTGCAAAGGGCGGCGTAGAACCGCAGAGTGAAATGGTCTGGAAACAGGCCGAAACCTACGGCGTACCGCGCATGGCGTATGTAAACAAGATGGACATCATGGGTGCGGACTTCTTCCGCGCAGTCGAAATGATGAAAAACCGTCTCCACACAAACGCCGTTCCGATACAATTGCCTATAGGCAAGGAGAGCGATTTTAAAGGTATGGTAGACCTTATCCGTATGAAAGCGGAAGTCTACTATGACGACCTTGGCAAGGATATCCGTGAGGAAGAAATCCCCGAGAGTATGAGAGAGCTTGCGGAGCAGTACCGCGGCAAGCTGGTAGAAGCCATTGCCGAACAGGACGACGAGCTCATGAACAAATACTTAGAGGGCGAAGAACTAACCGACGAAGAAATAATGAAAGGCATACGTCAGGCCACCGTTGCGTGCAAGATGACACCCGTGCTTTGCGGCACGAGCTACCGCAACAAGGGCGTACAGCCCCTGCTTGACGCCATAACCGAATTTATGCCGTCCCCTCTGGATGTACCTTCCATAAAGGGCGTGGATCCCAAGGATCAAGAAAAGCATATGGAACGCCACCCCTCCGACGATGAGCCCTTCTCGGCTCTTGCGTTTAAAATCGCAGTAGACCCCTTTGTGGGCAAGCTTGCGTTTTTCAGGGTGTATTCCGGAAAGCTTGATACAAACAGCTATGTTTTAAACTCAACCAAGGGCAAACGTGAACGCTTCAGCAGGATTTTGCGTATGCACGCAAACCACAGGGAAGACGTTCCGGGCGTATGCACGGGCGACATATGCGCAGCCGTGGGCTTTAAAGACACCACGACAGGCGACACGCTCTGCGACGAAAAGAACCCCATCATACTCGAAAAGATGGAGTTTCCGGAACCCGTTATCCGCGTTGCAATAGAGCCCAAAACCAAAATGGGTCAAGAAAAGATGAGCTTAGCTTTAGGCCGTCTTGCAGAGGAAGACCCGACATTTAAGACCTATACGGACGAGCAGACAGGCCAGACAATTATAGCCGGCATGGGCGAGCTTCACCTTGAAATAATAGTTGACCGCCTTATGCGAGAGTTTAAAGTCGAAGCCACGGTCGGCAAACCGCAGGTCGCCTACAAAGAAACCATACGCCAGACTTCCAAAGCCGAAGGACGCTACGTGCGTCAGACGGGTGGCCACGGTCAGTACGGCCACTGCGTTATCGAGATCGAGCCCTTGGAGCCCGGCGCCGGCTATCAGTTCGAAAACAAAATCGTCGGCGGCGTAATACCCAAGGAATTTATCGCTCCCGTGGATCAAGGCATACAGGAAGCCGCACACTCCGGACTTCTCGGCGGCTACGAGGTTGTGGACTTCAAAGCAACACTGCTTGACGGTTCCTACCACGATGTAGACTCGTCCGAAATGGCCTACAAAATCGCAGGCTCCATGGCATTCAAGGAAGCCCTTAAAAAGGCACAGCCGGTGCTGCTTGAGCCTATGATGAAGGTCGAAGTAATAGTGCCCGACCAGTATCTGGGCGACGTAATAGGCGATATCAACTCTCGCCGCGGCCGTGTAGATAGCATGGAAGCAAGGCAACACGATCAGGTTGTGGACACGTTTGTCCCGCTAAGCTCCATGTTCGGTTATGCGACCGACCTGCGCTCAAAAACACAGGGACGTGGTATGTTCACAATGGTGTTTGACCATTTTGAAGAAGTACCCAAGAGCATAGCGGAAAAAATCTTAGGCAAATAATTAATTAGAACAACAATCTTATTGGAGGAAATTATGGCAAAAGCAAAGTATGAACGCACAAAACCCCATGTAAACATCGGTAC
>JAUNLY010000086.1 GCA_030532025.1 Eubacteriales bacterium | reverse complement strand
GTACTCGATAAAACAAAAGCATTTTTTGTGCGATATACTTAATTCAAGTAAAATAGATACAGTCTTAATGCATATTTTACCTTTAGTTTTTGCCTTTATAATGGACAAATCCACACAAAACCGCGTAACGAGCAATATTTGCAATAAATTAAGCAATTAACACGATTTACATTGCATAAATTGAGAGGTAATGTTATTATGATTTTGCGGTCTTTAGGGAGTTTGTGTAGTATAGTAAAAGGCTAAACAACACAAATACCATATGGACTTTTCTAAGAAATAATGTAAAATAGAGGTGTTGAAGCTGTTATATCTGTATAAAATCTAAATTATTTTATATACAGTTCTGCATATACGGCGTTTTGCCGATTTTTATTAAACGAACAACAAAGGAGGTACACTATGAAATTACCGTTTGAGGTGGACTTAAAGGGGAAGGTAGCGGTTGTTACGGGCGGTAGCGGCGTGCTTGGTTCATACATGTGCGAGGCTTTGGCCGCCTGCGGAGCGCATGTTGCGGTTATAGGCCGCAGCAAAGAGAAAGCTCAGGCTTTGGCGGAAACGCTCAAAACCGAAAGCATAGGGCTTGCGGCGGATGTTTTGGACGAAAATGCCCTCAAAGAAGCCAAGGACGCCATATTAAAAAAATGGGGCAAGGTAGATATACTAATAAATGGGGCGGGGGGCAATAACCCTGTCGCAACTACAGACGATGAGCAGTACGACAAAACGGCAGAAAATATCAAAGATTTCTTTAAGCTCTCATTTGAGGGCACACGCTTTGTGTTTGACCTTAACTTTTTGGGTACGCTTCTCCCCACGCAAATATTTGCAGACGAGCTTCTAAAGCAGGAGGGTGCAAGCGTTGTAAACATAAGCAGCATGGGTGCATACCTGCCGCTTACCAAGGTTGTTGCATATAGCGCTGCAAAGGCTGCGGTAAGCAACTTCACACAGTGGCTTGCGACCTATTTTGCAAAGTCTGGCTTACGCGTAAATGCCATAGCGCCGGGTTTCTTTGTAACGGCGCAAAACCAAAGCCTGCTTTTTAACGAGGATAATAGCCCTACCGCAAGGACGGGCAAGATTTTGGCCGCTACGCCTATGGGCCGTTTTGGCGAACCGGAAGAGCTTATAGGTGCTCTTTTGTATCTGGTTTCCGACAAGGCTTCGGGTTTTGTAACAGGGGTTTGCATACCTGTTGACGGTGGCTATACAGCATATTCGGGGGTGTAAAAAATGTTGGATCTTATTACCGCAACTAGCATGGGCGTGCGTATAACGCCGCTTACAAGACAGCCTGTGGGCATAGACAATATGTATATTATGCAGTCCACAAGCGCAGAGAGCAATGTGCTAAACGTTTCCGCTTCTTTGGGGCTTAATACACGCGTTTTGACGGCTTTTGTCAAGGGCAGTCCCATATCCGATTTTATAAAGCGCGACCTTCGCCGTCGCAACATAGGCTATGACGGGCCGGATTTGGATGCCGGTGGCCCTTGGGGCTTCCGTCACCAGTTTAATATAGCAGATTCCGGCTTTGGCGTAAGGGCTCCCCGTGTTTGGAACGACCGCGCGGGCGAAGTAGGCAGAGAGCTAAGCGCCGAATATTTTGACTTGGACAAGCTCTTTAAAGAAGAGGGCGTGCGTATGATGCACTTCTCCGGCCTTTTTGCCGCCATGAGTGAAAAAACGGCGGACTTATGCCTGCATTTGGCGGACAAGGCTGCGCAGTCTGGTACCAAGGTAAGCTTTGACCTAAACCACAGGGCGTCCTTCTGGGAAGGGCGTGAGAAAGAGCTGCGGGAGGCTTTCCAAAAGATAGCAGCAGTGTCAGACGTGCTTATAGGCAACGAAGAAGACTACCAGCTTGCACTCGGCATAGAAGGCCCCAAGGCGGGCGGCAAGGGTATAGCCGATAAGATGGACGCTTTTAAAGAGATGATAGAGCGTGCCAGAAAGGAATACCCCAACGTAAAGACATTTGCAACAACCCTTAGGGAAGTCAAAAACGCAAACGAACACCTTTGGGGCGCAATACTGTATAACGACAACAACTGGTATGTGGCAGAACAAAGGCCCATACAGGTGTTAGACAGAATAGGCGGCGGCGATGGCTTTGTAGGCGGGCTTTTATATGGCTTGCTTAGGGAGTTTCCGGCAGAAAAAGCATTGCAATTTGCATGGTCCACAGGCGCTATGGCAGTTACCATGGTAGAAGACTATGCAACGCCTATAAGCGAAGAACAGGTTTGGAATGTATGGCAGGGCAATGCCCGCGTCGTAAGATAATAGGAGGAAAACAATATGAATAAAGCGGATATAGGTTTAATAGGTCTTGCCGTTATGGGCGAAAACCTTGTTATGAACATGGAAAGCAAGGGTTTTACAGTCGCTGTTTACAACAGAACCGTAGATAAAGTAGATAAATTTATAGAAGGCCGTGCCAAGGGCAAAAACATAATAGGCGCACATAGCTTGGAAGAGCTTATAGCCAATCTTAAAAGCCCCCGCAAGGTTATGCTTATGGTAAAAGCGGGCAAACCCGTGGACGATTTTATAGAAAAATTACTGCCACTGCTCGATAAGGGCGATATTATAATAGACGGCGGCAACAGCCATTACCCTGACACGCAAAGGCGCACCGAATATGTTGAAAGCAAAGGGCTTTTGTACATAGGTGCCGGTGTTTCCGGTGGCGAAGAAGGCGCACTTAAAGGCCCAAGCATTATGCCGGGCGGCTCTAAAGAAGCGTGGCCCCCTGTAAAACCTATATTACAGGGCATAGCCGCTAAGGTGGACGGCCATCCTTGCTGCGACTGGGTAGGCGAAGGCGGCGCGGGCCACTATGTAAAAATGACTCACAACGGCATAGAGTATGGCGATATGCAGCTTATAGCCGAAAGCTATATACTCATGCGTGATATGCTCAAGTTATCAAACGATGAGATGTCCAAAATTTTTGCCGAGTGGAATAAAGGCAAGCTCGACAGCTATCTTATAGAAATCACGGCGGATATTTTGTCCTACAAGGACGAAGAAAACAAATACGCAATAGACTATATCATGGACACTGCGGGACAAAAAGGCACCGGTAAATGGACTGCGATGGACGCATTGGAAGAAGGCGTACCGCTCACCCTAATAGCGGAAGCCGTGTTTGCAAGGTGCCTGTCAAGCGATAAGGAACAGCGCCGCCATGCGGAGGAACTGCTCGG
This sequence comes from Eubacteriales bacterium, assembly GCA_030532025.1. Classification (GTDB taxonomy): domain Bacteria; phylum Bacillota; class Clostridia; order Christensenellales; family Aristaeellaceae; genus DTU024. The sequence goes on along the minus strand of JAUNLY010000086.1, from coordinate 3,494 downwards.
CAAAAACAGCCCCAAGGCACCGGAAGACAAGGAGCAGTTTGTTAAGGACATAGAAAATGCCCTCTATGCTGCCAAGGTTATATCCTACGCGCAAGGCTATGTGCTTTTAAGGAGCGCTGCCAAGACATACGGCTGGAACCTAAACTTCGGCGGTATTGCGCTTATGTGGCGCGGCGGCTGCATAATACGCAGTGCATTCCTTGGCAAAATACACGAAGCATTTACCGAAAATCCGGATCTTGAAAACCTGCTGTTCGCACCTTATTTTGCTAACGCCATGAAAGAAGCAGTGCCTTCGCTTCGCCGCATCTGCTCTTATGCCATGCAGGAAGGCGTTGCAATACCCTCTATGGCAAGCGCGCTTTGCTATTGGGACGGTATTAAGACATTCTCAAGCGGTGCCAACATGATACAGGCACAGAGGGACTACTTCGGCGCCCATACCTACGAAAGAACGGATAGGCCTAAGGGCGAGTTCTTCCACACCAACTGGACCGGTGAAGGTGGGGACACCCAAAGCGGTGTATACAATGCCTAAGCTTTTAGAAGGTAGCTTTGTAAGTAAACAGGCGAGTGGCTTTTCTGATGAAGAAATAAAGCAAATAATAGACAAAGCTGTAGAAACCATAAAGGGCAAAGTAAAAAAAATACTTCTTGTCCCGCCGGATTTTACGCGTCTGCACTCACAAGCTGGTGTTATTTCAAGGCTTATATATTTACAGCTTAAGGACACCGTACAGGTTGATGTTCTGCCAGCGCTCGGCACCCACGTAAAGATGACGGAGCAGGACTGGAACACCATGTATTCCCCAATACCTTACCAAAATATGCTCGTGCATGACTGGCGCAAGGCGATAGTAAAAATAGGGGAAGTGCCTTCCTCATTCGTAAAAGAAGTGTCAGAAGGCATTATGGAGATTTCCGTACCCGTTGAAATAAACCGTGCCTTGCTCGATAAAAGCTACGATTTAATACTGTCCATTGGTCAGGTAGTGCCCCACGAGGTAGTCGGCATGGCGAACCAGAGCAAGAACCTGTTTGTAGGTGTCGGCGGTGCGGGAATGATAAACACCTCCCATATGCTTGGCGCGTTTTACGGCATGGAGCGTATGATGGGTAGGGATCACAGCCCTGTGCGCAAAGTGCTGGACTATGCTTCGGAGCATTTTATAAAGGATATTCCTCTGCAGTACATACTAACCGTAACAGATGCGCCGGAAGGCAATATAAGGACGCACGGCCTGTTTATAGGCAGAGATAGAAAGTACTTTGAAGATGCTGTAAAGCTCTCTCAAGAGAAAAACATTATAAAGCTCGATAAACCCATCAAAAAAGCCATAGTTCTGCTTGACGGGAAGGAGTTCCATTCTACATGGCTCGGCAATAAATCCGTCTACAGGACACGCATGGCAATAGCTGATGGGGGCGAGTTGCTCGTTTTAGCCCCCGGCGTCAAGCGCTTTGGCGAGGACGAACAGGTGGATATGCTAATACGCAAATACGGCTACCGTGGCAGGGACTATGTTTTAGAACAAACTAAACAAAATGAGGACCTTCGGGGCAATATGTCCGCCGCCGCCCACCTTATACACGGCTCAAGCGACGGTAGGTTCAAAATAACCTACTGCACACAACATCTCACAAAAGAAGAGGTCGAACAGGTAGGCTATGGCTATATGCCACTGCAAGAAGCCGTAGAAAAATACGACACAGAAAACCTTAAACCGGGCTATAACACAGTAAACGGCGAAGAAATCTACTACATAGATAACCCCGCCTTAGGCCTTTGGATGGCGTAATGTAATACTAATCCTGCACCTTAATGCTTCGATAAACTTGTCTTTTTCCATTTTTGCTTTGCCTCTATCAGTCAGCGTAGCGCCGCTACGCCTCCTTCATTCGGCTTTGCAAAAAAGAAAAAATCCTGCGTTTCTCTTTGCATTAACGATTTGGATTAGTATAAGCAGATTCACAACAATCAACCAAACAAAAAATCTGTCGCAAATTTTACGTTTTGCGACAGATTTTTTTATATATAGGATAAATTTTTGTGTTTTTGGGATACATCGTGAAAATTACAAAGATGTATTAAGTTCGCTAAATGCAATCTAAGGCTGAATCAAGTTTTTTCAGGTAGCATCAAAGTTTTGTGCTGATACAGTATGCATAAAGCTTTGCGGCAGTAGATACCTATAATTTGCATCGAGCAATGCCGTCGAATTAATCAACTACAGTGCATTTACCATGTTGAACATGCGGCGGTTGAAGTGGGGTTTGGCGTTTAGGGCGGTGTCGATAGGCATGTGGAATGTTCTGCCGTTTCTTACACCTATTACTTGGTTTGATATGCCGTGTTTTAAAAGGTTTACTGCCATGGCACCCGCTTCAAATGCGAAGGCGCCGTCCCTTGCGGTTGGGGCATGCCCTCTTTGCGTGTAGCCTACCACTGTGGCGCGCACGCTTGTGTCGGTTTCTGATGCCATCTCCTGCAATACTTTTGCGAAGTTTACGGCGTTTATGCGCTGGCCTTCGTATACGCCTTTTATGCCTCTTTCTTTAAGGTAGCTTACATAGTCAAAGTCTGCCATGGTGCGCCATGCGCCCTCGGCTACTACTACGGTGGCTCTTGTGTTGCCACGCTCTATAAGGTTTTTAAGGCGTCTTGCGACATCGCCTATCTCCCAATTTTTTATTTCAGGCACTACCACAATTTCGCAACCTGTGGATTGTGCTGCGGTTAGCGCTATATCTCCGCAGTTTCTGCCCATAACTTCGACCACGTGGGGTCTGTCGTGCGAGCGGCTCGTTGCGCGGATCGCACGTATGGCTTCCACGCATACGTTTACTGCTGTGTCAAAGCCTAAAGACATTTCCGTATAGCCTAAGTCGTTATCTATTGTACCCGGTATACCTATACAGGCTATACCTTGGCGGCATAAGGCCTGTGCGCCGTGGAATGAACCGTCCCCGCCTATTACAACAAGGCCCTGCACATCTAAAGAGCGCAAGAAGTCCGCACCCTTTTTCTGGTATTCTTCCTCCGCAAATTCGGGGCAGCGGGCGGTGCGCAGGTAGGTGCCTGGCAAATCCGCAATGTCGAGCAACAGGTCGAGCGAAAGCTCCACATAGTTGTCCTCGGGTTTGGGATATTTGCCTATAAGGCCGTTAAAGCCCCTTTTAATGCCGATGAGTGGCATATCAAGCAAGGCGGCACTTCTTGCGACGCTCATAACCGCCGCGTTCATGCCTGGGCTGTCGCCCCCGCTTGTTAGTACTGCAATTTTAGACATAATTCCTCCTGCTCCTATCGCAAAGCCAAAATCTCACTAATATATTATAGCAAAAATAATGGGCTTTTGTACAGTAAGTATATGAAAATACGGTAAAAAAATTCTTAACTGTCAACACATATGTTACACATAGAGTACTAAGATACTTATTTCAATAAGTTTCACTCGTTAGCTAAAGCTTTATGGCTGGTTTTTCCTGGGGGA
>JAUNLY010000085.1 GCA_030532025.1 Eubacteriales bacterium | reverse complement strand
TCTTTTTTGCAAAGCCGAATGAAGGAGGCGTAGTGGCGCTACGCTGACTGAATGAAGCGACGGCAGGACGGAAAAGACACCTAAAGATAGCGGTGGGTTAGATGGGAATGAGTATAAGAATGAGGTGAAGCAAAATCAAAAAAAGACAAGTTTATCGAAGCATTAAGGTGCGGGATTAGTATAAATAAACATATTCCTGACACGCTTTTTAGGAAAAACCCTATTATAGGAATTGTAGCAATAGGGCTTATAGAAGGTCTATAAAGAGCAAAAAAGGTATAAGAAAAATTATAATACACGCCCTTATACTGATTGAAAACATAAGCGCAAAGAGTTACGAAGGATTTTTTCTTTTTTGCAAAGTTGAATGAAGGAGGCGTAGCAAAAATGGAAAAAGACAAGTTTATCAAAGCATTAAGGTTTGAGATTAGTATTAGATACACTTTTTTGCCTATAAGCCGCAAATGATAGCGTCAACATCTGCACTATAATATTTTATCTAAACGCAAACTAACAGGCGGAGCAACTCTTGCCCCGCCCGTTAAATCAATACTCATTTTTACAGCTAAGTGCTTTGCATTAAACACGCATCAAACAAATGAGGTGCTATTATAATTGATGAAATTTTAATTCATATACAAATGCACAATGTGAAGCTTGATAAAAGTAAATCAAACATTTGCAATCGTCATTTTACTAAATGTAAAGCAAGCTTTTATTGACAATAAACGGCTAATTGTTGTCTGCCGGTATCACCGTAAACTATGCAGTATTTCCTTAGTATGCCTTTGCGAAATATATTACCGTTTTGGCTTCCTTGCCACAGCAGACGCACTTATCGCCAAAGGGCTCTTGAGTAAATGGTATATTGCGGGTGGTGGCGGAGGTCAGCTCTTTAACCTTGTCTTCGCACTCCCTTTCGCCACACCACATAGCCCTTGCATAGCCTGTGTTTACCTGCTGCTCAAGCTCCTGCATATTGTGGACATCTTTTGTTCTTTCCTGCTTAAACTTGTCTGCTATTGCGAACAGGTTTTTCTGTATATCGTCCAAGCTTTCCTGTACGCCTTTAGCTATATTATCAAGCGGCAGGGTGAACTTTTCGTTTACGTCACGCCTTGCACAGGTTGCAACGCCGTTTGCTATATCTCTTGGGCCTATTTCAAGGCGCAGCGGCACACCCTTAAGCTCCCATTCGTTAAACTTCCAACCGGGGGAAACATAATCCCTATCGTCAAGTTTTACTCTGATACCGGCGTCTTTAAGGGTGTTGTATACTTCCTTAACCTTTTCTAAAACGCCTTCTTTATGGAAAGCTATTGGCAACAACACCACCTGATAGGGTGCGACCTTGGGCGGTAAACGTAATCCCCGTTCGTCCCCGTGGGTCATTATAAGCGCACCTATAAGCCTTGTTGAAACGCCCCAGCTTGTTTCGTGGCAGTATTTAAGCTTGCCGTCCTTATCCAAGTACTGCACTTCAAATGGCTCTGAGAAATTAGTGCCAAAGTCGTGGCTGGTGCCCGCCTGCAAAGCTTTGCCATCCTGCATCATAGCTTCGACGGAATACGTTATATTAGCGCCTGCAAACTTCTCTTTCTCAGTCTTTTGGCCGGAGAATACAGGGATAGACAACACGTCCTCGCAAAGCTCTCTATATACGTGTAGCATTTGGAGCGCTTCCTCGTGGGCTTCTTCTGCTGTGGCGTGCATGGTATGACCCTCCTGCCACCAGAATTCGCTCGTGCGCAGGAAAGGCCTTGTGCTTTTTTCCCAGCGCATTACAGAGCACCATTGGTTATATTTCATGGGTAAATCCCTGTAAGACTGTATCCACTTTGCGTACATGGTGCAAAATATGGTTTCTGAGGTCGGGCGCACAGCAAGGCGTTCTGTAAGTTTTTCCGTACCGCCATGGGTAACCCAAGCCACTTCCGGCGCAAAGCCTTCCACGTGATCGGCTTCCTTTTGTAAAAGGCTTTCAGGTATAAGCATAGGCATGGCGACGTTTTCGTGCCCTGTATCTTTAAAGCGCCTGTCGGCTTCCGCTTGAATAAGCTCCCAAATGCGGTAGCCGTAAGGCTTTAGCGCCATACTGCCACGCACGGGCGTGTAGTCCATCAAATCCGCCTGTGTTACAACGTCTGTATACCACTGTGAAAAGTTTTCGTCCCTAGGCGTAATGTGTTCCACAAACGCCTTTTTGTTGTCATTGGCCATAAATCCTCCTGTAAAATGAACGATTATAATACTTATAAAAAAGCCCCCATCCCTTGCAGGGACGAAGACTTGCTCCGCGTTACCACCTTGCTTGGCGTAAATACGCCCGCTTGATTGCTTTATCGCAGCATGCGTCGGGATTAACCGAATGCTCCAGGCTGGGCTGCCGCACCCGCCTTTCACCTGTTGCGGGTTCGCTTTCTTGGCATTGGGCCCTTCAAAGCAATATAATTATAGAAATTTTATCCGATTAAGTCAAGGAGTATTATCGTTAAAAGTCTTTCTTAACTATTATATCATTTGACATCAGTAAAAACAGCATAAAAAACACGGGCCACAATATGACCCGTGTTTTGTTGTTAATAATTATTATTCTTGCAAACTTAAAATGCCGTTTACAAGCTTTTGTTATTATTCCTCGCTGTCCAAATCTTCTTCGATGCGCAGAAGCTGGTTGAACTTCGCTACACGTTCGGAGCGGGCGGGGGCGCCGGTCTTAATCTGGCCTGCGTTTACCGCTACTGCAAGGTCTGCTATAAAGCTGTCTTCGGTTTCGCCGGAGCGGTGGGAAATAACGGTGGTGTAGCCGTTTTCCTGTGCAAGGCGGATAGTATCCAAGGTTTCGGAAACTGTACCTATCTGGTTAAGCTTAATTAAAATGCTATTAGCGATACCGCGCTCGATACCTTCTGCAAGTATTTTGGCGTTGGTTACAAACAGGTCGTCACCGACTAACTGTACGTCTTCGCCCAATTCTTCGGTAAGGGTTTCCCAGCCTTCCCAGTCGCTTTCGCAAAGGCCGTCTTCTATTGAAATGATGGGGTATTTTTCAAGCCAATCGGCATATATGGCGACCATTTCGGCGCTGGTTTTGCCGTTTTCGTCCCCTTCGATGAAGTATTTGCCGTCTTTGAAGAATTCGCTGGAGGCGGCGTCTATCGCAATGGCTATTTCTTCGCCGGGCTCATAGCCAGCAGCTTCGATGGCTTCCACAAGGAGTTTAAGGGCTTCTTCGTTGCTGCCAAGGTTGGGAGCAAAGCCACCCTCGTCGCCAACGCCTGTGGAAAGGCCTTTTTGGTTGAGAAGCTTTTTAAGGCTGTGGTAGGTTTCTGCGCCCATCTGCAGGGCTTCGGAGAAGCTTTCTGCGCCGACGGGCATAATCATAAATTCTTGCAGGTCTACGTTGTTATCGGCATGTGCGCCACCGTTTAAAACGTTCATCATGGGGATTGGGAATTCCACCGCCTGCAGGCCGCCCAGATAGCGGTACAGCGGTATTTCAAGCGCTTGGGCTGCGGCTTTTGCAACTGCCATGCTGACGCCAAGAAGTGCGTTTGCGCCCAAACGACCCTTGTTGTCGGTGCCGTCAAGCTTTATAATTTTATTGTCTATGGCACGCTGGTTAAGTGCGTTCATGCCGATTATTGCGGGGGCTATTTCGTTGTTTACGTTTTCTACGGCCTTGAGTACGCCTTTGCCGAGGAAACGCTTTTTATCGCCATCGCGCAGTTCTATGGCTTCTCTTGATCCTGTGGAAGCACCGCTTGGCACTGCTCCTCTTCCAAGAGTACCGCCAGCCAATATAACATCAACTTCTACCGTGGGGTTGCCGCGGGAATCCAGTATTTCGCGCGCTTTTACGTCTACTATTGTCGTGTAATCGTTCATTTTATCAATACCTTTCTAAATACTATATGCACAAGCATACTATACACGTATAGCATAATGACAAAGGTATTTAATGTCAAGCAAAAAGGCATATAAACGCGGGCGGATATCCGCCCGATACCACAATTGCGGGTCTTTTATTTAAAAAGTCGCTATTTTTATATATATACCTCGCTTTTTAGGTCTAAGTTTTAAAGATTTTTCCCCTTATATTTTTGCGCCGCACATGGTATAATGCTAAATGAAAACATTGATGCACAGAGTTAGGCAGGACTTTTTGTTTTTGCAAATCCGAATAAGGCAAAGCAAAATCGGTGTTTATGTAGCTTGTATTGGAGGTCCTTATGATACGCTGCGACTTAGGGCGCGATATGTTTAAAAACAAGTTGATTGCGCAGACAGTTTTTTTACCGCAACAACAGCATATAGCAGAAGCCCTGTTTTGCCAAGGCAACGGGTATTTGGGCCTGCGCGGGTGTATGGAAGAAAGCTACACAGGCGAAAGGCGCGGGCTTTTTGTGTCCGGTTTTTATGGCGACAGCGAAGGGCTTTTTAATTTCGCCGATATATGCAATTTAAATTTCCTTATAGACGGCAAGCCCATTGTAGTTACCGACCCTCGCGTAAGTAGTTTTTTGCGTGTGCTTAACTTGGGTGATGGGGAGCTTGAAAAAAGCTTCATCTACGAAGATAATGGGTGCAAACTGCAATTTACATACAGCCGTTTTGTTTCAATTAAAAACGAACACCTTATAGCCACACGGGTAAAGGTGCAGGTTATAAAAGGGGAAATAGACCTTGGCGTTTCAAGCGGAATGACAGCTAATAAAGGCAACAAATTTAACACATCCGTATCCGACGGCGATATTTTACAGTTACATTACAATTTTAACAATAAAACAAAAGAAGCCGTTATGGCAACTTCTCACCGCTTCTACATAAATTTTGACAGAGTACGCCCCGATTCTCGCATGGAAGAAAACGATAGCGGTATATACATAAGCACAAACTTTAATCTAAAAGAAAAAGACAGCCTTACGGTTGAAAAGCTTTCAAACGTCTACACAAGTTGGGATTTGAGCTACCGCGAAGTCAAGGGCTTTAACGTAAAGCACGACTCCCTTTCTAACATCAGAGAAGCACTTGGGCTAAGGTACAACGAGCACCTTTTAATAAGCCACAGGCTTTGGAAGAACTATTTTGCAAACATGGGCCTAACTCTAAAAAGCAAGTACGATATTGACGAAATCTCCGCAAGCCTTGCGCTTTACTATATGCGCACCATAAGCCACCAAACAGACGACAGGCAAAAAACGGGGCTTTTTGGACTGTTTTCGGAATATGGCGAGAGGGATTTTGAACGCGTGTCGCAATACCTCTCCCCTTACTATTTGTTGGAGAAGCAAACACAGGCCCGCCCAAAAAACAATATATACAATAAATACTCGGATCTTCTTAAAAACAGGCAACATGGCGCAAAAAGTGCAGCAGACAAGTGCATATTAAGCTATAGGGCTGGCAATATAGAAGAAGCCCAAAGCCTGCTTAATAAAATAGTGCGACACAGCTTTGAAGACGAAATTTCTTATAACGGTCTTGAAGTTCCAGACATTATCGGCATATGGAGCTGTTTTGTGGAAGGCATTGCCGGTATAAGTTTAGAAAAAGACATTTTAAACACAGCCCCTGTGGGTCAAGAGCGCATAAGCCTTTTGCAGGTGCCGGTATGGCTAAACGGCAGACAACTGCTTGTACGCATAGAGGACGGCAAGCTGTTTATTATAGTTTCCGGTGAAGGAACAGTTAAAATCCAAGTATATGGGGAAGAAAAAGAGCTTGATACGGGTATACACAGCTTTAATTTGAGGGATATTTTATGAAACTGCCCGTATATTTAAACGGCACCGTGGAGGCCGGTAAAAAAATGGGCAGGCGGCTTGGTTTCCCCACGGCAAACATATCCTACTGCGAAAAAGCGCAACAGCTTGAGCGCGGTGTTTACATAGCAAAGCTAACGCTCCCTTGCGGCAGCTGTATAAACGGTGTCGCAAATGTAGGCCTACACCCCACCCTGCCGGAAGGCCCCCCAACCATAGAAATACACCTTCTAAATTTCTGCGGGGAGATATACAAACAAAGCGTAACAATAGAGCTTTTGAAATTTTTACGTCCTGAAATACGTTTCCCCGACAGCGAAGCTTTAAGGAAACAGGTATTTGAAGATATAAAAACCACAGAGAATTATTTTTCTGAGAAGGAGGACATATGTTAGGCGCAATAATTGGCGATATAATTGGCTCTCGCTTTGAATGGGACAATATTAAAAGCAAAGAATTTACGCTTTTTACAGAGCGTTGTTTCCCGACCGACGACAGCATTATGACGCTCGCCGTGGCGGCTGCCCTGCTTGAAAAACACGAAAAAGGCGGGGATTTACCCAAGCTCGCCATAAAATATATGCAGGACTTCGGTAGACGTTACCCCCATGCGGGCTACGGTGTTAACTTTACAAAATGGCTTAAAGAAGAAAACCCTAAGCCTTACAACAGCTTTGGCAACGGCGCCGCTATGCGTGTAAGCCCCTGTGCTATGGTAGCACACAGCCTTGAAGAAGCGCTGGATTTGGCAGAGCAGGTTACCGCAATAAGCCACAACCACCGCGAAGGCATAAAGGGCGCAAAGGCGCTTACGACAGCCACATATATGGCCGTTTCAGGGAGAGGCATTAAAGAAATAAAGAACGCCATAGAAAAAGACTATTACGATATAGATTTCACCTTAGACGAAATACGTTCCGATTACAGCTTTGACGAAACCTGTCAAGGCACGGTGCCGCAATCCCTTGCGGCGTTTTTTGAATCCACATCCTACGAAGACGCCATAAGAAACGCCATATCCATAGGGGGCGATAGCGACACGGTTGCTTGCATTACAGGTGCTGTCGCAGGG
>JAUNLY010000084.1 GCA_030532025.1 Eubacteriales bacterium | reverse complement strand
AGCATTTCCCTTGGGAGGCGGAGCCGATAGTCCATGCCTCTTTTTTGTATAAAAACTTTGCATTCGTGTCATACCTTAGCTATTGACAGTGTTTTTATAATTGCTTATACTAATTTTAGATAAAAAAAGAACCCATGTCGGGTTCTATACCACACACTGTGGGGTTCCTGTAGGAACGATTTGAACAAGTTTTTATTTGAACTCGTAGTGTCATCTTAGAGGGATATCTAAGATGGTATAAGTATAGCCAAAAACGGAGGGAAAGTCAATGGCTTCAAAAAGAAAAACAGGCGACTATTATTTAGGGCTTGATATTGGTGTAGGCTCTGTAGGCTGGGCGATATGCGACACTGACTACAATCTATATAAACATAAAGGGGAAAACACCTTTGGTGCGCACCTTTACGATGAAGCCAAAACAGCGGCGGAGAGAAGAATTTTTAGGGTTGCGCGCCGAAGGCTTCAAAGAAGGAAAAATAGGCTTGTTTTATTACAATACCTATTTAAAGATGAGATTGAAAAAGTAGACGGCAATTTTTTCCTGCGTTTAAGTGAAAGCATGTTTCATCAGGAAGATAAAAGCTATTACGACAAGAACAGCCTTTTCTTGGGTGATTTTATCGACAGAGATTATCACAAAACCTATCCCACCATATACCATTTGCGTAGCGAACTTATACACTCTGATAAAAAACACGATGTGCGACTTGTGTACCTTGCGTTGCACCATATAATTAAATATCGTGGACATTTTCTTTTTGAAGGGGATATTCAAAGCGGGGACAATTTTTTATCCATTTTACAGGATTTCGAGAAAGAGGTAAGAGAAAATTTTGAAGATATAGATAGCTTCGAATGTTCAGATCCAACCGCATTGAAGGAAATATTGAGCGATGGGGAAATGCCCAAAAGTGAAAAACAAAAAAAGCTTTACGAGTTGTATGGTTGCAGAAAAAATAGTGTGGCGGGTAAGCTGTTGTATGCTATAACAGGCGCCCAAATTAACCTTAAAACAATATTTCCTGAAGAATACACAGAAGATAAAAAAATAAAATTTTCGGACAGCTCTTATGAAGAATCGCTGTCTGATATCGAAGAAAAGCTTGGAGAAAAAAGCTTTGCTATTCACAAGGCCAAAGCTTTACACGACTGGGCTCTTTTAGAAGAAATATTAAAAGGCGAAAAATTTATTTCAGATGCCAAAGTAGAGCAGTATAGACAACATAAAAAAGACTTAGAGAAATTAAAAAAAGTTGTTAAAGAATACATTCCGGAACAATACGACGAAATTTTTAGAGATCGAAATAAAGAAGGCAACTATTGTGCTTATTCAGGCGCCATAAAAATACAGGGTAAAAAACTTGTAATAAAAAAATGCTGCAATCAAGCTGATTTTAATAAATTTATAAGCAAGCAGTTGGAAAATATTAAAGCCGATGACTTCGACTTAAACTACATAAAAGAAAGAGCGAAAGATGGCACTTTTATGCCCAAACCGAGAACCTTGGACAATAGCGTAGTGCCAAACCAACTTCACCAAGCGGAACTAACAAGAATTTTAGACAATGCTTCAAAATATCTTGACTTTCTTAATTATGTGGATGAGGAAGGCTTAAGCGTTAAGGATAAAATAAAACAGATTCTAATATTTAGAATACCTTATTACGTTGGCCCCTTAAACACAAATGACAAAAATGCTAAAAATACATGGGCAGAGCGCGTTTCTCAAGAAAAAATATACCCGTGGAATTTTGAAAAAGTTATAGATTTAGAAAAAAGTGCAACAAAGTTTATAAATAGAATGACGGCTTATTGTACCTACTTATATGATAAAAAAGTGTTGCCCAAGAATTCTATTCTATATAGCAAATTCATGGTTCTTAATGAGCTTAATAACCTAAAAATAGATGGAGAAGCCATAAGCGTCGAACTAAAACAACGCATATATACGGAATGTTTTGAAAATAACCCCAAGGTCAGCTTGCGAAAGCTTGTTGCGTTTTTAAATTCCAACGGAATAAAGGTTGAAAAGAGCGGCATAACAGGCATAGATGGGGATTTTAAGTCCTCGCTTAAGCCAATTATCGAAATGAAAAATTTGCTTGGGGATTTTTATAACGAAGATATAGCAGAAAAAATAATACATCTAAGTACGGTGCTGGGCGAAGACAGAAAAATGTTTAAGCGCACGCTTAAAAAAGAATTTAGCAATAAACTAACCGAAAAAACTATAGAGGAAATCTCAAGGAAGCGCTTCACAGGTTGGGGACGGCTGTCAAAAGAGTTTCTTACAGAAATTTATGGTGTAGCATTTGAGGATTCTTCCTTTGGAGGGCAGAAACTTAATGTTTTGGAAGCTCTTTGGAACACTAACAACAACATTCTGCAGTTGCTTAGTAGAGATTACAGCTTTGCAGAAGAAATAAGTAATCACAACCATAAAAACGAGAATAATTTAGGTATTACTTATGATTTAATTAAAGACCTTATGGTGTCCCCCTCGGTAAAAAGAAGCATTTGGAAAACTTTGTCCATAGTTAAAGAGTTGCGCAAGTTTATGGGCAGAGACCCTAAAAAAGTATTTATAGAGTTTGCCAGAGGCGGAGGCGTAAAGGGTAAGCGCACGGAAAGCCGAAGAAACAAATTGCTGCTTTTATATAAAAATATAAAGGACGAAACAAGAGATTGGGTTAAAGAAATAGAAAGCAGGGAAGAAAACGAATTTAGAAGTGAAAAGCTGTTTCTCTATTATCTCCAGATGGGAAGATGTATGTACACCGGCGAAGCGATAAGCATAGACAATATATTCAATAAAAATTTGTACGACAGGGATCATATATTCCCCCAATCCAAAACAAAGGATGACAGTTTAGACAATCTCGTGCTGGTAAAGCGAGATAAAAATGCAGAAAAAGAAGACAGATATCCTATAGAAGCGTCAATTCGTAATAAAATGAGAGATTTTTGGGGATTTCTCAGGCTAAAAGGTCTTATGAGCAAAACTAAATATGATCGCCTGATGCGAAGTCATGGTTTTGAAGAAGCGGAATTGAGCAATTTTGTGGCTCGCCAACTTGTTATGACAAGGCAGAGCACAAAAGCTACGGCGGATTTATTGAAGCGACTTTTGCCGGAAAGTCAAATAGTGTATGTGCGTGCAGAACTCGTTTCAGATTTTCGCCATAAGTTTGATATGCTCAAATGTCGAGAGGTAAACGACCTACACCATGCCAAAGACGCATATTTGAATATTGTAGTGGGCAATGTCTACCACACCAAATTTACTTCCGATCCTCGTAACTTCTTTAAAGAGAAAAACCACAGCTATAATTTAAAAAGAATGTATGAGTTTCCTGTGAAGCGCGGAGATACATACGCTTGGAGGACGGGAGACGGGAACAACAAAAGTATAGATATCGTAAAACGCAACATGAGGCGCAATTATGCCCTTATAACAAATATGGTTTACGACCAAAAAGGTCAGCTATACGATGTTAATCCGTTAAAGAAAAACCAATGGCAGCATCCTCTTAAAGAAAATGTCGCTTGTTTTAAAGACCCTAATAAATATGGCGGATATAATAATATCAAAGGTGCGCACTTCATGTTGGTAGAACACGAGGAAAAAGGCAAGAAGTTCCGTAGCGTTATAGATATGCCTATTTATATGAAGGGTAGAGCAAAAAACGAAGAAGCTGTAATGAATATGCTTTTAGATAGCAAAGGGCTTAAAAACCCCAAGGTGGTGTTTTCGCATATAGGTATAATGGCTTTGTTAGAGATAGACGGTTTCCGTATGAATTTGAGGAGTAGAACAAACGAATATATACAGTTTTCACCGGCGCATCAACTTATAATAGGCTATGAAAACGAGAAATATTTACGTAATGTTATCAAATTTTATGAAAGAACACGAGATAAAAAGGATATTATTCCAGATGAAAACTATGATGGGGTGAGTGCAGAAGAAAATTTGAACTTGTATAATATTTTTGTTGATAAACTAAAAAATCCACCTTATAGTGTTTTTCGTTTAAACTATGGCGAACAACTCGAAAAAGCCAGAGGATCTTTTGTGGCTCTTTCGCTTGCCGAGCAATGTTATATTTTGATACAAGCACTTAGTTTTTTCGCCTGTAATGCGAGTAGGGGAAACTTATCAAAGCTTATTTATTTGGACGATAAAGGGAAGCGCAAGACGATATCTGCAAGCGTAGGACCTATAATAATAAATAGAAAAATAAGTGAACATAACTCTGCTAAACTTATTCACCAATCCATTACAGGCTTATTTACTAAGGAGGTGGACTTGCTTAAATGAGTTGGCGAACGGTTGTTATAAGTAGAAGGTGCAAACTGGATCTTTCCATGAACTATATTGAAATACGCGGTATGGAGACACAGCGCGTACATCTTTCGGAAATAAACACCTTAATTATAGGAACCACAGCCGTTTCGCTTACAAGTGCACTTTTGTGCGAGCTTATGCATAGAAAAGTAAAGGTTGTTTTTTGCGATGAAAAAAGAAACCCACAATCCGAACTGGTTCCTTACTATGGCAGTAACGATTGCAGTGTATCCATAAAAAAGCAAATCGCGTGGAGTGAATACAACAAACTTAGCGTATGGACAGCGATACTTAAAGAAAAACTTAATATGCAAAAAACGCTTTTAAGTTACATGGGTGAAAAAGAAAAAGCCGACAAAATAAATGCCTACATTGCTGAAATCACATTGGGTGATAAAAGCAACCGTGAGGCACATGCAGCAAAATTATATTTTGCTGCCCTGTTTGGTGATGGGTTTAATCGTGGGCACTTAACCCCTACAAATGCAGCTTTGGATTATGGTTACACATTACTGCTATCCGCATTTAATAAGGAGATTGTTTCAAGCGGTTGTATTACACAAATCGGCATATTTCACGATAATATATACAATCCTTTCAATCTTTCGTCTGATTTAATGGAGCCGTTTAGACCGCTTGTAGACGAAGTTGTCTTAGGGCTGGATTCTAACAACTTTGCAAAGGAAGAGAAATATGCTTTGTTGGATTTGTTTAGCCAAAAGGTGGAAATAGCAGGGCAACATCAGCATATTTCAAATGCTATAAGGCTGTACACAAAAAGCGTTTTAAAAGCCTTGAACGAAGGCGACTTAACCCAAATCAGCTTTTATAAACCTATACGCAAAGAAAAACTTCTTTTTAAGCTCGCTAAAAAAGAGGCTTCTTTGTCTGACACGGAACAGGAAGCATGAAATACCGCTACATGAGAATGCTGTTGTTTTTTGATCTTCCGGTGGGCACTGCGACGCAACGTAGGGAATACAGGCAGTTCCGCAGGCATTTAATTAAAAGCGGTTTTATAATGCTGCAGGAATCTGTGTACTGTAAACTTGTGCCAAATAATACCGTACTTTTATCTGTTAAGTATAATATTATAAAAAACAAACCTTCATCAGGAGATATCATGCTCTTAAATGTTACGGAAAAGCAGTTTTCAAGAATGGAATTTATATTGGGAGATTTTCAGACGGACGTAATTAATTCTGACGAGAGGCTTATAATTCTATGAAACTGGCACATAAAGACTTTAAATTTATTGTGGATTTTTCAAATGGAAATTGCCCGGTGATTGTTATAGAAAATTCAAAGTTTTTTAGACAATATGTTTCCGAAATGTATGAGCAATATTCAGGTGTTGATGGGCACTTCGTTATGTCTTTAAATTGGGAACCCATACCCATAAGTAAGAACATATTTATGGTTACAGACGTTTTTAATATGACATTAAACGGGCGCAAACAAATAAATATGCTTATTAAAAAATTGGAAGAAATTTCGCTTTCGGAATATTTTATACAAAAAACATTGGAAGCCAAACGCTCACTTGAAGATTGGCTTTACACTTTAGAAGAAGAAATACCCCTGCCACTAATGCACGACGAGGAAATATGCATAGCAAATTTAATTAAGGCGAGCGGTATACAGTTTGAGGGTGAAAACTTGCCCGTACCCGAAAAATTAGACGCATTTATAAAAATATGTGCGGAATTTTTTGGAATAAAACTTTTGGTTTTCGTAGGTTTACACACTTGTTTGGAAAAAGAGGAGCTTGAGCAGCTGTACAAAACAGCCGCATACCAAGAAGTTGCGGTTTTAGATTTTGAGCGTATTGAGCCGGATATTATTCTCCCTAATGAGAAGCTGTATATAATTGACAAAGATGGTTGTGAAATATATACTGATTAACGATAAAACCCTTTTAATATGCGGCAATGTAGTGGTGCCGTCTGCTCCGGCCACAAAATATGGCGTTTGAGAGTAGTGTCATCTTAGAGGGGTACAAAACTGTCTGTTTGGTCGTTTTGTTCTTTTCTTTGTTTGAGAGTAGTGTCATCTTAGAGGGGTACAAAACCGATGGTATTGCTTATTCGGCTCACAGCGGGTTTGAGAGTAGTGTCATCTTAGAGGGGTACAAAACTATACGCTGCTCTATTTTGTTTGGAATATCAGTTTGAGAGTAGTGTCATCTTAGAGGGGTACAAAACATTTTTTCCGTCCGTTGTCCACGGGCGATTGTTTGAGAGTAGTGTCATCTTAGAGGGGTACAAAACCCATGCCACTATCGCCTGACCACTCATCCAGTTTGAGAGTAGTGTCATCTTAGAGGGGTACAAAACTTTGCCAACAATGGCATCCAATATCTTCTGGTTTGAGAGTAGTGTCATCTTAGAGGGGTTCAAAACCGTATTGAAGACTTTAACGCTGCTATGTTGGTTTGAGAGTAGTGTCATCTTAGAGGGGTACAAAACTCGCATCATGTGACGCCGCCGGATGTTGATGTTTGAGAGTAGTGTCATCTTAGAGGGGTACA
>JAUNLY010000083.1 GCA_030532025.1 Eubacteriales bacterium | reverse complement strand
CCGCTACGCCTCCTTCATTCGGCTTTGCAAAAAAGAAAAAATCCGGCGTTTCTCTATGCATTAACGATTTGGATTAGTATAACACTACTAATATTTATAGCAATATTAAAAGGACTGCCAAATAGACAGTCCTTTTAATTTGTTTATCAAAACCTAAAGCGTTTCGCTTTCCAGCATATACACAAAATATGTAAAGCTCAAAAGGTCTGCACAGCCGCCGGGGCTTATGTTTTCCTCTATAAGCCGATTATCAAAAGCTATAATGTCTTGCATATTAAAGCCTTTTTCAATAAGGCTTTGGGCCTCTTTTTTAAGCTCCTCTTGGCGCTTTATGCCAACCCGCCTTATTACATTGCTGTCAAAAACATTTGCCATAAGCGCAATAAGCGTGTATACGCCGGCAGAGTTAAAGCTTTCACCTTTTTTTAGGCGGGCTTTAAGCGTGGGGAGGGCGATATTGCCTACACTTGGAAAACCCTCTTTAGCTTCGCCTCTGGCACCTAAAAGCCCCAACTTTTTATATTGCTCAACACCGCCTGTGTGTGCAGTTTCGCCTTTGAGATTTTCAATACTCTTAACTTCGTCTTTTGCAATTTGGGAGGATATTTCAAACAACTTGTCGCTGTTAAATTTATCCTCGTTAAAAAGTAGAAAGCCCGCCGCGGCACATAGTATGCCAAGGCCGTATATTGCGCCCTTGTGTGTGTTTACGCCGTTTGTAGCTTTATACATTTGCTGTTCCGCTAAAAGCCCTAAATTTCTAAGGATAGGCATTAAATTTTGGGGGCTTTCACACTTTATGCCTTCTTCTGCACACTTTTTAAGGTATGGCATAAGCGCATTGGCGCTTATACAAAATGTGTTTAAATCCATATCCTTATGCGCGCCTGAGTTGTACCTGTCCACAAGCCCAGGTTTGGGGCTTGTTAAGGCTTCCATAAGCAAGGCCTTTTGTGCGATGACGGAAACGCCGTTTGCTATATCTTCAACCAAAGTTGTATATATAATATCCTGTGTTTTTTTGTACAAAAGCTCTGCGCAGTGCTTCCTTTGCGGGGCACAGGAGGATACGGGAAGCCCGCATATGATGCAGTTTCTCTCAGGCAGATCAAGCTCTCTGCGGGATACCTTGCTAAAGTCCTGCCTTAAAACGTCTATATCGAGCAATCGCCCAAAGGCGTCCGCTTCTTCTAAAGCGCAAAGTGCTTTTTTGACGTTTATTGCGTCCTCATAAACGCTTATATAAAGCTCGTTCCCAGTAAACTCGTTTATTTCTTGTAAAAATAAAATGGGTATTTTAAGGTAGTTAAGCCTCTCTAAAATGCTTCTTTTAGCTAATTTAAAGCCTTTGTATATAAGCGTATTTTGCTTTACTTCCCCAGGGATATTCATGGTGAAGGATATAAGCGAGCCGCCGTATTTTTGTAGTAGCTCAATTTGGCGGCCTGCACGCATTTCGCGACAGACCGCCATATCCTGTGTATTTACCTTTTTTACAAGGTTATTTTTCACTTAGTTTTATCCATATCCAAGGAAGAGAGGAATTTCTTTAACCCAGGCAATACGGAATCTATGCAACCCGCTTCAAAGGGGCTCTTAAGATTGCATTCTTTAAGCAGCTCTTTAAAGGGTACAAAGCCCGCGCGCCTTGAGCAGTTAAGGTAGCTTTCCCAAGCTTCCTTATGGTTTTCCATGTCCCATACGAAGTATTGGAATGCGCAAACTTGAGCAAGCGTATAGTCCAAATAGTAGAAAGGCATGGAGTATATATGTGCCTGTTTTTGCCAGCGGCCACCGTTTTCAAGGTATTCAAAGCCGTTGTAGTCAAGGTGGGGCAGGTATTTATGTTCAAGCTCACGGTATTTTGCACGGCGCTCTTCAGGTGTTTTATCGGGGTTTAAATATACCCATTCTTGGAATTCGTCTACCGATGAACCGTAGGGCAGGAATTTTATTGCGTCGCACACATGGGCATAGTAGTATTTTTCGGTATCTTCGCCGAAAAATTCACTCATCCAGGGGTGTGTGAAAAATTCCATGCTCATGGAGTGGATTTCTGCCACTTCCATAGTCATATCCATAAGGTCACGGGGGGATACATCTTTTTGCAGATAGCCGTTAAAAGCATGCCCCGCTTCGTGTGTCAAAACGTCCACGTCACCTGATGTCCCGTTGAAGTTGCTAAAAATAAACGGTGCGCCGTAGTCCGGGAAGCTTGTCATATAGCCACCGCCCCTTTTGCCAGGCTTTGTGGTAAGGTCCATAAGCTCGTTATCTACCATCATTTGGAAGAATTCGCCGGTTTCTGCGGATAATTCTCTATACATTTTAAGTGCCTTAGGCACAAGGTAGCTTTCGTCTCCCAAGGGCTTGGGGTTGCCTGACAAAAACTCTAAATTGTAGTCGAAGTTTTTCATATCCTCTATGCCAAGGCGCTTGCTCTGCTCTAAGTACAGCTCCTGCGCGAAGGGAACGACGGATTCGGCTATCTGTTTGCGGTATACGCGTGCGTCCTCCATGTCCCAGTCGGTCCTGCCCATTCTTGCGTATGCAACAGGTATAAAGTTGTCAAAGCCTAATTTTTTGCCGATACGCGTGCGTACTTTGACTAATTTGTCGTAAATTTCGTCAAGCTTGTCTTGGTTTTGTGCAAGCCAACCCCACGAAGCGTCGTTTGCACGGCGGCGTGTTTCACGGTCTTTAGATTGTTGGAAAGGCCCAAGGCCTGCAAGGTTATAGGTGTTGCCGTCAAACTCTATCTCGGCTGATGCTATAAGCACCTCGTACTCGGTTGAGAGCTTGTTTTCTTCTATCAAGTCTTCAACTATTTCGGGCTTAAATGTCTTAAGAGATATCTCGTATTTTTCTATTAGGTGCTTGCCGAACTTGTTTTTATAGTCCTCTTTATATTTGCCTTCAACCACGGCGCGGGCGGTATTTGCCATGACCTCTTGAAGCATGGGCATTTTTTCGTCCAAAATGTCGTTTTCTGCCTTGTAAAATTCGTCCTTCGTGTTTATGGTGTGGCGAACTGTGCAAAGGCTTCCCATGGTGGCAACGTAGCTGCCCATCTTGTCAATTTCCATGTAGCTTTTAAGGCTTTCCTCAAAGCTGTCGGCATTTTTGATTTTTTCAGTCAATTCCAAGCCTTTTTTCAAAAGCTCTTCAAAGTTTGGGCGTTCGTACTTCATGTCTTTAAAATTTGTCATATATATTTCCTTTCTTATACTAATTTAAATTAGTATTAAAAAAATAATCGTTTTTTGATTTCTTTCTTAAGGCTTTTCTTTTTCTCTAACATCAGGAAAAGGGCAGAAAGCGCCAAAAGCGGCAAAAGTGCATACAACGACCAGTTTAAATATACCTGTCCTACATATAAGTCGCATATTGCATCTATAGCCATAAGAAATATACCCGTAAGCGTTGCAGTTGAAGCGGCTCTAACAAGCGGTTGCCACTCAAGCCGTCGTATAGACAATACTGTGAGCAATACATATATAAAGCTTGCAAGCGTTAGAGGCAGTGCTAAGCCTAAAAACCAGCCCATGCCGTCAGTCATTTTAGCTATTACAAAAATATATCCTGTTAAGCTTATTATATCTATTGCGACATAGGGGTAGGGCCTTTTAAAGCGGTAAAACACGGGCACCAAGACCCAACAGTAAAGGCATATAAGCGCCCCTATAACATACAACGACCATGTTACAGCGCCGCTGCTTATAAGGTTTACCAAAAGCACTACGGCCGCCGGCAGTGCCATAATAAGCATAGACAGGTGCCTTGCGTATTTTATGTCTATCTTGCGGTATATTTCGTCAATGCTGTCGGGGTAAGGGTAGCTTGTGCATTCTTCATTCCCGCTTTTATTTGGAATTACTATGGGTGTTTCGCACAGCGGACAGCTTTTCTCGTCCGTCTCTACCCCGCAAAGTACACAATAAGGCATTATTCCCTCCTGTTGCTCTCTACTTTAACATGAATTCCGTTCTTTACCAAGCCCCTAAAAAAGCTGCGCTGTATATCCGTTTCGTGTATCGTGCTTGAAAAATTACAAGTCGTTACGCCGTTTGTGCTTATAACCCCTAAGGACATGGCGTTGTAGCGCGCGGGGCCCAATATAAAATCTATACGCTTAACGTGTCTGCGCATGGCTTCCGGAAGCTTTACATCGCCAAGGTTTGAAAGAGCCATAGAAAAATAGCGTTCCCCGAAAAGGGTGTACATAAGCTTTAAGAAGGGGCTTTTCATAAACAGCGGTATAAGCCTAAGAAGTCTATTTTGCTCTGCCTTAACATTAGAAGACATTCTGGCGTTAATCATAGGCTCCATGTTTTCTATTTTAGCCGTGTGTAAAAGAAGATGTATAATATCTTCCAATGTAAAATCACCGTAGCTTGCGTTAAGCCCCACGTTATAATAGCTTGAAAAATTGCGCAGCGTTTTAACGGGATAATATTTGCGCAGGTTTTGCGGTATGGATATCCTAACGGGCAGTTTTTTTTGCGCTCCCTTGGCGTGTTGCTCTTGGTGCAAAAGTATAGCTTGCAAAAGCAATGCACTTAAAAACACGTTTATTCCGCAACCTAAGCTGTTAGCTTTTCGCTTTAACTCTTGCGTATCTACTATACCTGTGGTTAATGTAATGTGGCCTGGGAACAGCGGTGTGCCCTTTATGGAATAAGCCTTTTCTTCGCTTCTGCTGCGTGCGCCTTCCCTTGCGTATTTTGAAAAGCTGTCCTCCCATTCTTCTTTAAGGGGAGCTTGTTTTGTGTCAAGCACAAAACCACAGGGTGGGATATATATATGCTTTGAAAGTCGCAGGTATTCCGCTACAAGTGTAGCTAAAAACGACATAGCACCCGTGCCGTCCGCCAAGGAGTGGAAAACCTCCAGTGCAATCCTTTTTTCGTAGTAGCGTATGCGGAATAGAGAATGTTCCTCGCTTTTCCTAAGCATTCTGTTGCAAGGGTTTCTAACGTCCGGCTGGACGGAAGGTATATTGTTTTGCTTATCTAAATAATACCAAAAGAAACCTCGGCGCAGACGGTAGTTAAAAAATGGCACACGTACAAGGGTTTTATTTAAAGCTTCTTGTAATAAATCCGGCCTTATATTTTCGTCAAGCGTTATGGACAGCCTAAACACCGCCGTCCAAGAACGTGTCTTTGCAGCGGGGTATATCTTTGCGGCGTTGTCAAGCTTAAGCCAATCGGGGGGCGGATTTTTTTTAACCAATTATCTGCTCCGTAAAAAATGTCTTTATAATGTTAATAGCCTTTTTGCTTTCGGGTAAACCGTACAACACATAGGCGTGCCATAGCCCTTCCTCCATGTGCAAGGTAGAATTTACGCCGAGTTCCAAAAGCTTTTCGTTAAGGCGCACGCTGTCGTTTAAAAGTATTTCGTCGCTCCCTGCGAATATAAGGGTATCCGGAAAACCCTTTAAATCTCCAAATATGGGGGAGATAAGCGGGTTTGAAAGGCTTTCATCTTCGGCGTAGCATTTTGCGGAAAACAAAAGGCATTGCTTGTTCAAAAGCAGGTCGCTCTCTACATCCGGAGGGTCTATGTTTTCCATAGTTAAATCCATCCAAGGGGATATAACAATAGTGCATTTTGGCAGTGGTATATTAAGCTCCCTAAGCTTTTGCAAAAGCGCAAAGCATAGCCCGCCGCCCGCGGATTCCCCTATAAGTGCGATTTTTTGAGGGATGTAATCTTCAAGCGCCGTTTTATAGGCAAGCACTGCATCGTAAAGCCCCAAAGGGAAAGGGGTTTCCGGTGCCAAACTGTAATCCACACATAGAACAGGGCTTGAAATATTGTCCGCTAAAGTCCCGCCGAAGCCCTTTGCATAGTTTTCCCCGCCTGCGGTGTAGGAACCGCCGTGCAGGTATATAAAGCAACCGTCGTTTGCTTTATTTTCGGGTATTGCCCAAGAAGAGCGTATCTCCGGCACATCAAAAAAATCAACCTTGTTTGAAAGGGTCTTCTGTTGCAATTTGCCAAGAGCCTCTTGCAATTTACGCATTTTTGTAATATCAAGCGCATTAATAAGCGGGTTTAAAAGCGCTATTTGCGCCCGCAATAGGTTTGCGGCCAATGACGGCATAGTTCTACCTCCAAGTCTACACAGGAATTGTATCACCATAGAAACCGTAAAGCAACTTTATGTTTTTTGTTGCATTAAGCACGAATAAAATTTATAATGTATTTACAGCAACAGTTTTCAAAGGCGCAATAACACTTATACATAAAATAAGGAGGAATACAATGGAAGACTTTAATAAAGAAGATAAAAGTAAGCAGGAAGAGTTTAAAGAACAGGAACCGCAAAACGACTTTGGGGATACCATAAAACGTGTAGCCATGACTGCCATAGGCGGTGTGGCCGATGCTGCAGAGGCCATAGCAAAGGGTGTCCAAAGTGCCGCCAACAAAGAAAACATAGACAGGCTTGCCCAAAAGGGAGAAAATGCCGTAAAGCAAGTTAAGGATTTTTCTGAATCCGCCGCTAAACAGGTGCTGGACTTTGGGTCTGACACCGTAAACAAAATTAAAAAAGCTTGGGACGAGAGCAAGGCTGTGGATGCAGCGCAGGAGAGCGTTAAGAGCTTAGAGGACGATATAATGGCGTCCCTTAAATAGGCGGAGTATTTAATAGACAAATACCTTGGCAAAGATCGCGATGAAGAAAAAGACGGCATTATTCAAGAACTTCTAAAACAAAAAGAAGAAATAAGCAATATAAAAAACAAAATGAGCGTCATTATGGACGAAGAAGCCGAGCGCATCAAGCGAGAAAAACAGGAACTGGGCATAGACGAAGAAGGCGAAGAATTAAACGACAACCAAGAAGACGACAAACAAGATTAATTTATTAATTACTATAATTAACCACAAAACGAGGAGGAAATATGCTAGAAATAGGCACAAAAGCGCCGGAGTTTACTCTGCCCGACCAAAACGGAACAATGCATAATTTAAGCGACTACATAGGAAAAAAGGTAATACT
>JAUNLY010000082.1:3837-7041 GCA_030532025.1 Eubacteriales bacterium | reverse complement strand
ACGCCTTTTTTGAACCCATATGGAAAAAATACGTCCCCGATATGGAAACCGTGGAAACTGTAACACTTATGGCAAGTACAGAGCAGGATTATTTTTCTTCCATGCAGATTATGACCTATATAGTGGCAGGTCAGGGCGACATATATATGCTTGATGCGAATACCTTTAAGCGATATGCCCCGCAAGGAGCATTTTTGCCCTTGGAAGATTTTGTCAAAAACGGCCAGATTAATACTAAAGATATAGATTTAAGAAACGGCTATATAAGCTATCAATATACCGAAGATGTGGACGGTAAAGAGCTTAAAAAATCAGAGCTGCACTTATATGGTATACCGCTAAAGGAATTACCTATTTCAGAAGAACTTGGCGTATTCAGCGAAAACATGTATTTATCCGTGTTGCTTGCGAATAATAACGAAGACAACATAATCAAATTTATAGACGGCTTTATACAAGAAGTCTATAAAGTTAAGGCGGAGGAAAAAACAAATTGAAATATAAAGCGGTTGTGTTTGATTTGGACGGCACCATAACGGAGTCAGGCAAAGGCATATTGCATGGTGTGCGCTATGCCTTGGAGAAGCTTGAAATAGCAGAGCCCGACACAGAAACCCTTAAAAAATTCTTAGGCCCACCCCTTGCGGTATCTTTTAGAAAGTTTTTAAACCTAACGCACGAACAAGCCTTGCTCGGCACAAACTATTATAGAGAAAAATATAATACGGAATATTTTAAGGAAAGTGCCGTATACCAAGGCATACGCTCTTTGCTTATAAACCTTAAAAGAGAGGGCGCTTATATTGCCATTGCAACAGGCAAACCTATGGGCATAGCGCGTGAGGTAATAAAACATTTTCGCTTGGAGCATTTTTTTGATGAAATAATAGGCCCAGACGAAAATAACTACTATGACGAAAAAAAGGAAGCCATAAAGGCCGCCCTTAACGGAGAAAAAGATGCCGTAATGATAGGCGACCGCTATACTGATATATTAGGCGCACAGCAGTACGGTATACCCGTAATAGCCGTTAAATACGGGTATGGAACGGAAGAAGAATTTAGGCAATACGGGGCGGATTTTATTGCAGAAGATGTTGATTCGCTTTATAGCTTGCTGGGTTTAGAAAAAAAGTCGCTCCCTGGATATTTTGTATCCATAGAGGGCAATGACGGCTGTGGCAAGAGCACACAGCACAAGCTGCTTTCGCAAAAGCTTGAGGAATTCGGTTTCGATGTGCTTGCAACTAGAGAACCGGGTGGCACACCCCTTTCAGAAAAAATACGCGGACTTATATTGGATACACAAAACAGCTCAATGTTCCCAATAACAGAAAGTTATCTCTTTGCTGCTGCAAGGGCGCAGCATGTAAGGGAGAAAATAGAGCCTGCATTAAAACAGGGTCAACTGGTTGTGTCGGACCGCTTTGTGGATTCAAGCATAGCTTACCAAGGTGGCGGTCAGGAGCTTGGGAAAGACTTGGTTCAAAAAATAAATGCTCCTGCGGTAGACGGCAATATGCCGGATACCACAATATACCTTGACTTATCCTACGACGAAGCCCTAAACCGCAGGACTTCCGCCGGACAGGCAGACAGGATAGAGCAATATAACTCGTTATTCCACAAAAGAACACAGGAAGCCTTTATAGAGCTATTAAAGGAAAATCCGGATAGAATTTTCCGAGTAGACGCTTCTAAAGATAAAAACACCATATCAGAAGCTGTTTTTGATGCCGTTATGGATAGACTTATATTGAAAGAAAAGGAACTATGCAGGTTATAGTTGGTATGTCAGGCGGCGTGGATTCTTCCGTAGCCGCCTATCTTTTAAAACGCGCCGGACATTCAGTTACGGGCGTTTTTATGAAGAACTGGGAAGAAGATAACGACGAGGGCATATGCACCGCGGAGGAAGACTGGCGAGATGTCCGCAATGTATGCGACAAGCTTGACATACCCTATTACAGCGTAAATTTCTCAAAAGAATATTACGAGCGTGTTTTTTCTGTGTTCTTGGAAGCCTTTAAAAAAGGCTACACCCCAAACCCAGACGTACTCTGTAACCGCGAAATAAAATTCAAAGCCTTTTTGGACTATGCTATGCAATCCGGTGCGGAAAGTATAGCCACAGGCCATTTTGTGCGTAAGGGTGTAGGTAACACTTTGTTAAAAGGCCTAGATCCAAACAAAGACCAGAGCTATTTTCTGTATATGCTAAAGACAGAGCAAATTAAAAAATCCGTTTTTCCGGTAGGGGAATTAAGCAAAGCAGAAGTGCGACAAATAGCCAAAGAAGCGGGTATTCCCGTACACGCAAAAAAAGATTCCACAGGCATATGCTTTATAGGCGAACGTAATTTTAAAAAGTTCTTGCAGGGATATATTCCGACTAAACCGGGTATTATGCGCACCGAAAAAGGCGAAGCCGTCGGGCAACATGACGGGCTTATGTTCTACACCATAGGTCAGCGCAGAGGCCTTAACATAGGTGGCAAAGGAGATGGGCGCAGCTTTTTTGTGGTAGGCAAGGATTTTAAGAATAACGAGCTCATAGTAGTGCAAGGGGACGATCACCCAATGCTCTATTCCTCTTATGCCAAGGTGGAGGATATAACTTGGATAGGAGAAGCACCCAAAGAAAATGAAGATATAGAGCTTTGTGCCAAATTTAGATACAGACAAAAGGACCGCCCGGTTTATTTAAATTATAGCGGTACTAAAGGCGTTATAACATGCAAAACACCGGAGCGTGCCCTAACACCGGGCCAAAGCGTTGTATTTTACTTGGGAGATACCTGTCTTGGCGGTGCGATACTTACAGAAGCATTGTCCGAAAAACCATAATTGTAGTAAAAAAGCAAAAAGCGGAAAAACCGCTTTTTTTGTTGGATAAATTTTGTTGTACGAAAATTACAGCTTTAACTCGTTAAGCTTATCGATAGAAACATAGTGCAAAAATACTCCGTCTAAGCTTAAAGCGTAGTGCAGGGGATCAAATGGGTAAAATTCAAGTGTTCTTTTCCCGCCGTCATATTTAATTATAATAGAAAACTCGCTTTTTTCCTGAGGTGTAAAGCCTTTTGGTAGCCGTCCGTCCATTTCTAATTTTGTAAGCTCTGTATACTCTGCAATAAAAGCTTGTTCATCTATATCGTCGCCGTTTTTTGTGACGGATAAATTGTATACAGTATTGCCGAATTT
>JAUNLY010000082.1:0-3827 GCA_030532025.1 Eubacteriales bacterium | reverse complement strand
TTTTTCTTATCTCTATCCATTTTAAATCATTCTTCTTTTTCTATTTCGTTGTTTGGAAGAACGTTTTCCGTAAAATTAAGGCTATACTCTGTTTTTTTATTATTCTTTATTATAATAAGATTTTCAAGTCGGTCTATGGCTATATTTGCGGGGGTTGTTAACAGCATATCATCTATCCGCATATCCAAAAGAAAACCCAAGGAAAGCTTGGTTATCTTGTATATATTACCTTCATACAGGCAATAAAAACCTATGCCCTCTATTTCGTTACCTATGTCAAACTGTATTTGGTGAGCAGGAACGCGTATTTTTTCGCCTTCTTGGGAAGACACTATGCTTTGTGCAATATCAAAAATTATGACGGCTTGAGGCTTTTCTAAGCCGTATTTTTGTATGTTGCTTTCTGTTGCAAGGGTTTCAAAGGTGGCCAAGCGCATTTTTTCTATATTGTTACCCAGTTGTTTGCCGCTGCTTTTGCTAAGTGGGTATGCTAAAGGGCTTTTAAAGCTCCACAGGTCTTCCCGTCTTGTGAGTACAATGCTTTTCTTATCTGTATTTATAGTGATTTTATCAACTAAGTCTGATGAAAAGTTAATCGCAGGTACTGTGTGTAGCTCTTCAAGCGTAAAATTATATATGTCCGTATAGTTTATTTTTGTGGCATATAGCGTTTTTTCGTGTTGTGCGTATATATATCTCAGTGGAATCTCTATATTTATTTTATCGCCGAAATAAAATGTATATGTTTTATTATCTGCAATATCTATTTTTACCTTGAGAGAATCAGCTTTTATGCCAAACTCTTCTAATTCTTTTGTGGTGAGATTTTCTGCTATTTTGTAATGTGTTTCCCAAAAACAAGCGGTATCAAATATAGAATCTACTAAAGATTTATCAAATAAAAAATCTGTTTTATCATGTAGGGTATAGTTATCGTTAGCGGTATATTCTATTGTATATTCCCGCCCTCTTTTAGGTTTTATGGTGATGCTTGCAATGTCATCTTTTTCTGCAGTTAAAAGCTTGTACACAGTATCATCAGAGCTTTGCGGTTTTTGTATCTTAGGCTTTGAAAGCAAAACAAAGGTCGCCGTTACAAGCAACACAAGAACCACAATTATTATTTTAGCTTTGTTGTTAATTTTTTTTTGAGTTTTTCTCTTGACCGGCTGCATTAAAGATTCCTTCTCTTTATAAGTATGACAAAACCAACAGACGCTATAATTACAGGCGGAAGCGCAATTATTATTGTGGGTAAGGCGGTGCTGTTAAATTCCATGGGTTTTCTAAAAGCGGTCTTAGGCTTGATTTGTATTTTTGAGGGGGTTTCGCGGTAAATACTCTGTATCGTAGAGAGCAAAAATTCACTGCTGTATGAGTTTGCATAAAGCCATTCATCAATAAAAGCGGAGGAGTTGCCGCTTATAAAGGCTTTTGAACGCATGCCTGTTTCACTGGCTCTGTTAGACAATACAGCTAAAGTATAGCTTTTCGCATCTTTATCTTGATAGTTATCTAAATCAAGTGTGCCGTCATCATTTATATTGCTTATGTGCGCTTTGCCACTTACAAGTAATGGGCTAATCTGCAAAGAGCCACTGCTGTCCTGTGTTATAAAAGCTCTTGCACCCGCAAAAATAAGCCTGTCCTGCGCAAGCGAAATAAGCGTGGAAGTTATTTCACTTTCCTGCATATACGGCATAAGATAAAGTGGGTTTTCGTAGTAGGACGCGCGGTCATCTATATTTGCAGAAACTATTCCGGGCAGTATTTCAACACCGTAGTATCTTAACAAAGCGTTAAAGTTTTTCATATTGTGCGGGTTGTTGTAATCCGTTGTTATAAAAAGCGATCCGCCCTTTTCTGCGTAATTTTTAATGCTTGTAAGCTCAGCGTTGGATAAATCTTTAAGAGGAGACAGTATCATAAGGAGTCCGTCTTCCGGTATAACGGTGTTTTTAAGCAGATCAAGCTCTTTTACGGCATAATTGTTGCGTTTTAAAAAGTCTATGAGCGTCAAAGAGGCATCGGAGCCTATTTCGCCATGCCCTTTAAGCATATATATGGTTGGAAGTTCGTCTCCCGATACATATGCAATGGCTTGCGTTAGGCTGCTTTCATATGTAGCACCGTCAACAACAAAGCTGCCTGTTGCGGGGTCAAATGATTGCGACACATAATCTTTTGCATCTATAATTCTGGTTCTGTTGTTTGATTCGCTATGCACTATAAGACAATCTGATGTTACAGCGCCATCGTACAGGCTGTCTGATACGGAATGTATAAGCGCCGGATTTTCCGCAAGGTTTTCAATGGAAAAACTAAAGTAAGGGCTTTTCGCGGCATAGCGCTCAAGCAGTGTAATTAGGTTATAGTCCTCTTCGCCCGGCGTAAACAGCGCGTAGACCTTGACAGGCTTTTCCAAGCTTTTTAACACTTCCTCTGTTACGGAAGAATAGCTTGTTATATTGTTAAAAGATAAATCTTTTTTAAGTGCGTATTTAGCTTCTATTTGTTGGGATGTTGTTGTAAGCAGAGCAAAAAGCACAATCAAAATAAAGACCTGTGTCAGAGTTTTAAGTGTTTTTTTATTTTTTGAATTAAATAACTTCATATTAATCTCTGCTCCCGTTTTTAACGGCCATATAGGTAAAAACCATGTTTACAAAAATAAATAAAATAAAATAAAGCACTGAGGCAAAGCTTAGCTGCCCGTATAAAAATGGGTTAAAGCGCATTTCTGTATCCAGCAAACTTACTATATAGGATAGGGGGGCAAATTTTATGCTGTTTGCAAAAAGCCCCGCAAAGCGCAGAAATAGGTTAGCTATTAAAGAAAGCGCAAAAGCGGAAGCGGCATTTTTTGCAAAAGAGGATACAAACATATCAACCGCAATTAAAGCGGCACCATACAATAAAACACCTAAAAGCCCCGTAAGGGCTTCGGGTAAGTACAAAGGGCCAAAAACGGCCACAGTTAAAGGATATATGCTGCCAAACATAAGCGCTATAATAAGCAAGCTTAAAGCTGCCAGATATTTAGCCCCAACAATTTGTTCGTCGCTTATAGGTGCCGAAGCCAAAAGCAAATTTGTACCGTTCTTTTTTTCTTCGGTTATAAGCCTCATAGTAAGCATAGGTATAAGCAAAATCCAAATATAAGCTGTCATAGCATAAAGGGAGCTAAGATCCGAATATCTTGTTAAAATGTTTCCAAAATAAAATAATAATCCCGTAAGTACGGTAAAGCTAAACAAAAATACATAGCCTGTGCTGGTTATGAAAAAGCTTTTTAACTCCCTTTTATATATTGTTATCATTGCAAGGCACCACCCTGTTTTATGGTGTTTATGTACAGACTTTCGAGTGTGTCTTCCGCTTTCTGAAGTTTAAGTATAGCAATTTGCTTGCCTGATGCAAGCTTAAAAAGCTCGTGCGGAAAGCTTTCTGCATCCTTAGTTTCTACCAAAACATCTGTGTGTTTAGGGTTTTTATCCACCGCATGTATCCTCGAAACAGATGGCAGCAGGCGTAAAAAGTCTATGGTTTTATTCTTGGGTGCATTAAGGCTTACTAAAAAACTGTTATGAGTGTTTTTGTTGACACTTTGATCTGCAGCTATTTTCCCTTGGTTTAATATTATAACCCTTTCACAGGTGGACTGAATAACGCCGAGTATATGCGAAGACAATATAATAATATGGTCTTTTGATAAGAATTTAATGGTTTTTTTAAATGCCGCAATTTGCCCAGGGTCCATGCCGTTTGTGGGTTCATCGAGCAGTATAACTTTAGGCAATGCACATAAAGCGGCGGCAAAGCCCACG
>JAUNLY010000081.1:4733-7107 GCA_030532025.1 Eubacteriales bacterium | reverse complement strand
TTTTCTTAAATCCACAATGCGCTTAAACTTGTTTTCACCTTGCACAAGGCTTCCCGTAGGTAAAAGCTTTACAGCGCAGCGTACAAGCAGACCTTCGCTTAAAGTCTTTGCTACTTTATTTCTTAAATTTTCTAAGTCTTTAACTGTATCGCCTATGAGTTTATTATCAAGCTCTACTTCTATAAGTAATGTATCAAGGTTTTTAACTCTATCCACAACCATTCTAAACTGCGGCCTTATACCCTCGATATTCATAAGCAGGGTTTCCGCCTGCGACGGGAACACATTTACGCCACGTATTACAAGCATATCGTCCGTACGCATTTTTACTTTTTCTATCTTCCTGTGCGTCCTGCCACAGGGACACGGCTCAGCTATAAGCCTTGTTATATCGTGCGTGCGGTAGCGTAAAAGCGGCATAGCTTCTTTTTGGAGCGTGGTTATTACAAGCTCCCCTACTTCGCCGTCCGGCAGCACATTGCCGTCTGCATCTATTATTTCCGGATAAAAAGCATCCTCCCATATGTGCAGACCCTGCTGGAAAGCACATTCCATTGCAACACCCGGGCCCATAATTTCAGTAAGGCCATATATGTCGTGAGCTTTTATATTGAGCTGATTTTCGATTTCCGCGCGCATGTTATCTGTCCATGGTTCTGCACCGAATATGCCTGTCTTAACAGAAAAATCTTCTAAGGAGAATCCATTTTCCCTTATATAATCCGCCAAATTAAGCGCATAGCTTGGTGTACAGCAAATTGTTGTAACTTTAAAGTCTTTCATTAGCTGTACCTGTCTTGCGGTGTTTCCACCAGAAGCCGGTATTACGTAAGCGCCAAGCCTTTCCACGCCGTAGTGCATACCAAGCCCGCCAGTAAACAGCCCATAACCGTATGCAACCTGAACTATGGAATTTTTGTCAGCCCCCGCACAGCATAGGTTGCGTGCCATTAAATCTGCCCAGTTTTCCAAATCTTTCTTAGTGTAGGCGGCAACGGTGGGCTTGCCGGTTGTGCCGCTTGATGCGTGCAGGCGTATTATATCTTCCTTAGGAACGGCAAAAAGACCGAAGGGATAATTATCCCGCAGGTCTTTTTTGTCCGTAAAAGGGAGATGTTTTATATCGCTTAAGGAATGTATGTCTTCGGGGCTTATGCCCGATTCCTTAATTTTTTGCCTATAGAACGGAACAGTATCATAAAGTTTTTTTACAAGCTGTTTTAAATTTTCAAGCTGTTTTTCTTTTAAAATATTTCTATCTATACATTCCGTTTCTTTTTGCCAAAACGTCATTTATTTCTCCAGATTAAGCTCTCGCCCAAGCTTAAAGGCTACTATATTGGTTTGAAGCAATTTGGGTTTAATTGAGGCGGTTAAGGATTCTATCCAGTGCTCCTCACTAAAAGGCAGGAAATTAGATAAAGCTCCAAGCATTACCACATTAACACAACGTGCATTTCCTGCCTGTTTTGCAAGCTTTAGTGCATCAAATGCGACAATGTGATCCTTTTTTACCTGTTCCGGATATTTAGCGCTACCCGTTATAACAGTAATAGGCATTATCTCCTGCGTTAAAGCGAGCAACTTGCCGCCTTCTTTTAAATAGTCTTCGGCACGCAAGGCTTCAAGCCATTCAAAGCTTATTACAAAATCCGCCTCGCCTAACGACACAAGTGGGGACTGCACATTTTCTCCCATGCGTACATGTGTTATTACACTGCCACCGCGCTGAGCCATGCCGTGCACTTCCGACAGTTTTACATCAAGCCCGTTTAATACCGCTAAATTTGCAAGTACCTTTGCCGCAAGCAGCGCTCCTTGCCCGCCGACGCCGGATATAATCATATCGTATTTCATTGCTTTTCCTCCACATGGAAGCTGTCAAACGGGCATACGCTTGCGCAAAGCCCGCAACCGTTGCAAAGAGTATTGTCTACATAAACCCCATTTTCTTCAGGTATAATTGCAGGACAACCTAATTGCAGACAGCGCTTGCAGTTTTTGCAGTTGTCAACCTTGTAAGGGGTCTTTTTTTGATTAGGCAGCAAGGCACAAGGGTACTTTGCCACAATTACGCTTACGCCGTCAAATTCTAACTCTTCTTTTAAAACATCGTCAAAGTTTTTGATGTCCATGGGGTTTAAGACACGTGTATTAGCTACAATTGCACTGCAAAGCTTTTCTATATTAATCTCAGGCGCATCGTTACCGTATATATCCTTGCCGGTTGCTTGGTTTGGCTGATGGCCGGTCATGGCGGTTATACGGTTATCGAGCACTATTACGGTTATAGGGGTTTTTAAGCTAACGGCGCTTATAAGCGGCTGTAAACCGGAGTGCAGGAATGTGGAATCCCCAATTACTGCAACGGCGT
>JAUNLY010000081.1:0-4723 GCA_030532025.1 Eubacteriales bacterium | reverse complement strand
AGTACAGCTCCTATAAGCATACCTATGGAAGAACCCATGCAAAGTGACGCGTCCATGCTGGAAAGCGGCGCCAATGTACCTAAGGTATAGCAACCTATGTCTCCAAACACAGTAAGTTTGCGTTTCTTTAGGGTATAGAAGCTTGCCCTGTGAGGGCAACCCGGGCAAAGTATCGGAGGGCGCTGTGCTAATTGTACATCGGCCCCCTGTTTTTGAGGCAGAGCAAAAATATTGCGGAGTTTTTCAGGGCTTAATTCGCCTTGTTTGCCTGTAAGCTCCTTGCCTATTGCATTAAGCCCCATGGCCTTTACTTCCTGCTCTATAACGCCTTCGAGTTCTTCTATAACATATAGTGTTTCTACTTTTGAAGCAAAGTCTTTAATTAACTTTTCAGGCAAAGGGTAAGATAAACCCAGTTTAAGCACGCTGGCTTCCGGCAAAACTTCCCTTACGTATGTATATGGAACTCCCGCTGTTATTATGCCTATTTTGGTGGAACGCATTTCTACACTGTTTATATCAAAATTGTTTGAGTCTTGAGAGAGTTTTAATTCCCTTTCCTCCACCTTTACATGGCGTTTCCTTGCCATTCCGGGCATCATAACGTATTTTTGCGGGTCTTTAGTGTATTCTTTTACGGCTACTTCTTCGCGGTTATTTAATTCCACCAACATTCTCTGGTGTGCAAGACGTGTTGTGGTTCTGATTATTACCGGTGTGTCGTATTTTTCTGATATTTCAAATGCGGTTTTAACAATGTCTTTAGCTTCCTGCGCGTCAGAAGGTTCAAGCAGAGGAACATGGGCAGACCTTGCTATCTGCCTTGTGTCCTGCTCGTTCTGGCTTGAAAACATACCGGGGTCGTCCGCGCATACTATTACAACACCTGCATTAACGCCAGTATAAGCGCAAGTGTAAAGAGCGTCTGATGCGACATTTAAACCTACGTGCTTAAGGCAGGTCATAGCGCGTTTACCCATAAGGCTCGCTCCAAAGGCGGTTTCCAAAGACACCTTTTCGTTTACCGACCATTGACAAAAAATTTCTTTATATTTTACCGCCGCTTCGGTAATTTCGGTACTGGGAGTACCCGGATAGCTTATTACAAAAGAAGCGCCCGCTTCATAGGCCCCTCTTGCCACAGCCTCGTTACCCAGCATTAATTCCTTCATAGATATCCCTTCTTTCGTTTCCTAAAATCAACGCTTTTTCAGGCTATTACTAATATACCAAATAACGACGTGTTTTTTAAATTATTCGTGTATTTTTTTCGTTTTTTAAAAAAGAGCTTCAGCAAATTCCTTAGCATCAAAGGCCTGTAAATCGTCTATGCCTTCGCCCACACCTATGTACCACACGGGAATATTAAGCTCGTTGCGTATTGCAAGCACTATACCGCCTTTAGCAGTGCCGTCAAGCTTGGTTAATATAATACCGTTTATTTCGGCGGCTTCTTTAAATTCTTTCGCTTGGTTTAAGCCGTTTTGGCCTGTGGTGGCATCAAGCACGAGCATAGAGCGTATTGTAGCTTCAGGGAACTCCCTGTCTATTACTCTGCGCATTTTACCAAGCTCGTCCATGAGGTTCTTTTTATTGTGCAACCTGCCTGCGGTATCCACTATTACAAGGTCTGTCCCCTTAGCCTTTGCAGACTGCACTGCATCATACACAACCGCCGCAGGGTCTGAGCCCATTTGGTGCTTTATAAGCGGTACTTCGGCTCGCTCCGCCCATACGGCGAGCTGGTCATCGGCGGCTGCACGGAATGTATCCGCCGCGGCAAGCGCAACACTTCGCCCTATTTCGCGAAAGCGCATGGCAAGTTTACCTACCGTTGTTGTTTTGCCTACACCGTTAACGCCCACTACAAACATAACCATGGGCCATTTAAGCGGAGGACGGGCTATATTCATGTTTTCCGCCATAATTTCTTTTAGCATGTTGCGGGCAACGGCGGCGTCCTTTATATTCTCTTTAGAAACCCTCTGCCTAAGCTCTCCTACGAGGTTTTCCGCCGCTTTTACGCCTGCATCGCTCATAATCAATATATCGGTAAGGTCTTCATAGAAATCTTCGTCTATAACT
This sequence comes from Eubacteriales bacterium, assembly GCA_030532025.1. Taxonomy (GTDB): domain Bacteria; phylum Bacillota; class Clostridia; order Christensenellales; family Aristaeellaceae; genus DTU024. Next base: position 2,638 of record JAUNLY010000081.1, on the reverse strand, counting down.
TCGCTGCTCTCTACAAGCCTGTCAACCTTATCTGTAAAACCTGAGCGCGCCTTTTGCAGACCCGCCTTTAGCCTTGAAAAAAAACCTTCTTTTGCCATAGTTCCTCCTTATATTTTATAGTTCTCTAAATTAACTGACACCATGGTGCTTACGCCTTTTTCTTGCATGGCAACGCCATACAGCGAGTCACAGCTTTCCATTGTGCCTTTTCTGTGTGTTACCACTATGAACTGTGTTGTCTTTGCAAATTCCGCAAGGAAAGACGCAAAGTGGCCTATGTTCGCATCGTCTAAGGCCGCCTCTATTTCGTCCAATATACAAAACGGCGTCGGCTTTATTTTTAACATCGCAAAAAGTATCGCAATTGCGGTCAAAGCCCTTTCCCCACCAGATAGAAGGCTTAAAAGCTGTAAGCGCTTGCCAGGCGGCTGTGCACTTATCTCTATTTCACTTGTTAAGGGTGCTGTGGGGTCGCTTAGCTTAAGTGTGGCATTTCCACCACCAAAAAGACGCTTGAAGCTCTCTTCAAAATATTCGCCGAGTTTGCTAAATTCCCGTACAAACTGCGTTTCCATTTCTTTGAGCAAATGCGTTATAAGTTCGTTTAGGTCTTTCTCCGCCTTTTGGGCATCGTTTTTTTGTACAAGCATATCTTCGTACCTTGCCTTTGTCTGTGCATATTCGTCTACGGCATGTACGTTTATTGGCCCCAGCTGTTTTATGGCGTTGCGCCTCTCCTGCGCTTCCTTTTCCATGGAAGGAAGAGCCGGCGCCGTTTCAAACCTGTGGTCTAAAGCTTGGGCATAAGTCATTTCGTATTTTGAAAATATGTTTGACGCCATGGTGTTGCGCTCGTCTTCGCTTCTTGCATAAAGAAGCTCCGCCTTATGCAGCTTTTCGCTTTGGTCGTTAAGCTCGGTATGGTTAAGCTCCGTTTCTTTGTCCGTGTTTTTGCGGCGCCTACTTATCTCCTGCCTGCGTTCGTCAATCTGCAAAGCTTCTTCTTGCATACGGCTATTTTCAAACTGTATTTTTTTATATTCCTCGGAAAGTTTTTCAAGAAGTATATTAAGCTCCTCTGCCTTGCGCTCCGCTTCCTTAACGTTTGCTTGGTTTTTATGTATAAGCCCTTTAAGGTTTTCTTGCTCTTTTTCGCTGTAGTCGGCTTCTTTTTGTATTATATCAAGCGCATGCCGGGCGGATTGTTCTGCAATTACAGCCTGTTGCATGGTTTCACGTTGCGATGTGGTTTTTTGTTGTATATCATAAAGCTTTACCTGCATGGCTTTTATTTGTGCATGCAGGGCTTCTTGGTCTACGGAGCGCGTTTGGCTTAAGGTTTTAGCCTGTTCTAAATCCTTCTGCATATCAGAAAGCGCTAAAACTATTTGCGCCTGTGCGCTTAAAGTTTCCTCGTAAGCTTCTTTCTGTTTTTTGTATTCTAGCTCGGCGCTTGCAAGCTTTTCTTTTTCGAGCGCCAATGCCAAAACAGCTTCGTTTAAAAGCTTTTCCGTTTCGATTAAATCTGCATGCGTTTTGCCGTAACTGTCCGCAAAAAGATTTATATCTTCTCTTATTTTTTTAATAGTACCTTTAGTTTTTTCTATTTGTTCTGCAAGTTCTTTTCTCTGGCGCTCTCTGCCTAAAAGGCTTACGGACTGGTTTTGCGACGTTCCGCCCGTCATAGAACCGCCAGAGCGCATAACATCGCCCTGAAGCGTTACTGCATTAAAGCGATATTTGCCCGCACGCATAACTGCTATAGCGCTTTGAAGGTCTTTTGTTATAACGCATCTTCCAAGCAGATTTTCTATTATTCCCCTGTGTGTTTCCTGAAAATCTATAAGCTCGCTTGCAACGCCTAAACAGCCCGGCAATTCCAAAACACGCCTTTCGTACTGCTCAAGCGTGCGTCCTTTAACAGACGTTATAGGCAAAAATGTGGTTCTTCCAAGTCGGTTTTTGCGCAGGTAGTCTATTATATTTTGAGCTGTTTCTTCGTCCTGTGTTACTATGTGCTGCAATTGACCGCCAAGCAGCATATCTATTGCGGTTTCGTACTGCTTTGGCACCTGTATAAGCTTTGCTATAACGCCGTGGACCCGCTCGTCCCCACGGCTGAATTTAAGCGCTTGTTTAACTGCCCCATAATAGCCCTCGTAGCCTTCTGACATTTCGTTAAGGAGTGTGAGCTTGCTCTGCATAGCGCCCATATCCTGCACAAGCTTTCTTTCGCTATCATTAGCGCTTTTAAGCTTTGAAATATCCTTGTCTTCCTGCTGCTTAAGCAAGGAATGCTTATTTTTAAGGCTGTTGGTTTTTTCTTCGTTTTCTTTTACTTGTTGCAAAACATCGCTAATAAACCCCTTGCCTTTTTGCAAGTTGTTCTCTTGTTTTTGACGGGTTAATTCGAGCTGTTTTTGCTGCTCCTGAAGCTGCAAAAGCATAGTCTGCTGTTTTGCTTCAAGCGTTTTAGCGTCCGCTATACTGTTTGCCGCCTGAAGAAGTTTATCTCTTTTTTCATCAAGAGCATTCTGTGTGTTTTGCTCCTCCAGCTCAAGCTCTTCAAGACTTTTTTGTTCCTTTAAAAGCTCTTGATTTAGTTTAGAAAGCTCTTGCTTTTTTAATTCCTGCAAGG
>JAUNLY010000080.1 GCA_030532025.1 Eubacteriales bacterium | reverse complement strand
TGAGAAAAGCGAAGTTGCTATCGTAATGTTGTGGTAAAAGCGAAATTGCTGTCGTAATGCCGTAGCAAAAACGCAGTGGCTGCTATAAAACACAAAAGTTCATTACAAAAAACGGAGCTTTCGTCTTGCTTTTATAAGACTCGCTCCGTTTTTTTGTAATGCTATACTGATTTCACCTTTTAATGCTTTGATAAACTGTCTTTTCGTTTTTGCTTTGAGCAATTCTGGAAACCAAACTTTGGTTTTTCCTACTTGTTTCTGCGTTACAAAAAGCGAAAAAAACCTTATTTTAGCTTGACAAAAAAGACCTTTATATAAGGGTTTTAGCAAATCAGGAGCTGTAACAAAAAACAAAACTTACTACAGGTTATTGAAGTCATGATTTTGATTTATTTTATTACTATCCATTTACCTGATTTTGTTGAGCCCTCCCTGTCGATAATTCCGTCTTTTTTTAGATTTCTTATATGGTATCGCACTCCATCTGCTGTTATATCATTAATCTCATTTGCTATCTGTTCAGCAGTAATATTCGGGTTGTTTTTCATAAGCCGTACTATTAGTTTCTTTGGTAGTACTACCATTAAACGCTTTCAAAAACTCTTTATTTATCTCTATGACTGCTTTTGTAAAATTATCTTTTTCATTGTTTGGATAAAATTTAAGTTCAGGAGATTCATTTTCTAATAGTGCATCTTTTGCACGCCTTATACCTGAGCCGTAAGATTCTATTAAATTTAATGAGAAAAACATATCTTTAAGTTCTTTGTTAAGATATTGCCTTCTTAACTGTCAACACATATGTTACACATAGAGTACTAAGATACTTCTTTCAATAGGCCACACTCGTCAGCTAAAGCTTTATTGTAGATTTCCCCTTGCAGAGATGTAGCTACACCTCTACAAGGGGAAAAGACGATTAAAATCTTACAACATTTTTATTTTTTTGGAGTATTATGCTCTTCTAAAACTTCATTTGGGCTTTTAAATTTAAGTACATAATTTGGCGGTGCTGTTATATCTTTTTTTGATGCTTTTTATATTTTGTATCAGTTTTTTTGGCTTGTAAGTGCTAACCTATCATGTATTATTTTATCATCTTACCTACACCTTCACGCAAACCATTTTATACAAAACAAACCACTCCGTAAATTTATCAATCTACGCCCATGTGGAGAGCCTTGCACAGAGGTTTACACCATATCAAAACCTTTTACAGCGTCATTTATTTTGCGTATTATTTCGGGATCCACTTTATATTTTCTATCGTAGGTTAAAAGGCCGTTGGTTTCTTGTTCTACATCGCTAAGCTGGGTGTAGCAAAAACCGTAGAGCGCTTGGGAGTTGCCTATGGCTTCAAGTATGCGCTTGTACTCTTTGATAAATGTTTCGGTTTCCCCAACTTGTGTGTATCCCCAAGCCTTGTCCACGTCGTTCACTAGGGAGATACCACCAAACTCCGTAAGCATAATGGGTGAGCCGTCATGTTCCCAGCCGTCTGCGTATATCCGCCTTCCGGCAGGCTGTGCGTTAAGCAAGTTTTCTGTAGATAAAAGCGAATTTTTAAACCTTTCCTGCGTTTCGTAGTCGTTTATAGCGCCGTGCCTGTAATTGTGTATGGCGCATATGTCGCTCTTTGTAATCTCCCAACCGTCGTTGCCTACTACAAGGCGGGTCTTATCCAAAGCCTTGCATTGGTAATAAAGAGCAAGGGAGAGCGCCTGCTGCTGTTTGTCGTGCGCTATATTTGGTACGCCCCAGCTTTCGTTTATTGTAACCCAAGCCACTATGGACGGGTGATTATAGTCGCGCATTACGGCTTCGCCCCATTCGTCCATAAGGCGTCTCACGCTGTCTTCGCTAAATGAGATGCAGGAGCCTATCTCTCCCCAAACGAGGTAGCCAAGGCGATCCGCCCAGTATAAAAAACGTGGATCCTCTGCCTTTTGGTGCTTGCGACAGCCGTTAAAGCCCATGGCTTTTGACATTAAAATATCCTGCTTAAGGGCCTCTTCGCTGGGTGGGGTCATAAGCGACTGCGGCCAGTAGCCTTGGTCTAATATTAGCTTTTGGTAATAGGGCTTGTTGTTTAAATATATTTTACCGTCGCGCGCTTCTATTTTGCGCATACCGAAATAACTTTCTACGCTATCCAATATAATACCGTCTTTTTCGAGGGATAAATTTATATCAAAAAGCGTGGGGGATTCGGGCGTCCAACACCAACCGTTGTTGTGAAAGTTAGATCTGAAAATATGGTTTTCAAATATATCTACAGTTATTTTGCCTTTGCTTTCGTTAAGCGTAAAGCTTAGCTGTTTTTGAAATTCATCTTTTAAATGTATATTTAAGTCCATTTTAGCGCCGACGGTCTTTTCGGAGCATGTATAGGCTATTTCCACCTGTCCCGAATCCACATCGCTTGTAAAACGCAGGTTTTCTATGCAGGTTTCGTTTATAGGCTCCAGCCATACGCTCTGCCAAATACCCGTGGTGCGCTTATACCAAATGGCGTCCGGCTCTTTAAGCCAATACTGCTTTCCGCGCGGGATAAGTTCGTCATTCCACGGGTCTTGTACTTCAAGCAAAATTTCTTCACTGTCCCATGTAAGCGATTTAGTTATATCCATAGAAAAACCTATGTTGCCACCCGTATGCTTGCCTATAAATTGTCCGTTAACGAACAGTTTACAGCTGTAATCCACAGCCCCAAAATTAATTATGATGCGGCGGTTTTGCCAATCTTTCGGCACTTTAAATGTTCTTTTATACGCAACAAAACTGCAAGGACGGTTGTCGTTTATACCGCTCATCTCCGACTGGTAGCAGTACGGAACGTTTATTTTTTGCCATTCCTCATCATAAAACCTAAAATCCCAAACCCCATCTAAAGAAAGCCATTCCTTGCGCATAAACTGCGGCCTTGGATAGTTTAACGCCTTTAGTCGTTCCATTGTATAGTTATCCTTTCTTTAATTTAGTATGTGCTTAAATAAACATCTCGATTGTTATAAAAAGTATAGCACATAGTCAGGTGTATTCGCCACATATTAAGTGTACACCGCACAATTTAGTGGTGGGGTTAATAATAAACAAAACCGCCAATTCGCTTTCACTTCGTGTTTTTAACATAAATTTCAGTTAAACTTTACCTTTTTTTTGTAAACATATGGGTATTTACTGTGTCAAATTTAGAAAATAGATGCTATAGTTAGGCTGAATGTTTGACTTAAAAGGTCAACGTGCTAATCTGATAGGAGGAAACAATATATGAAAAAAATCCTTTCCCTTCTAATTTCTCTTATGCTGTTGCTGAGCATTTTGCCCGCCACAGTAGCGGAGGAAAATCTTACACGTGCAAAAGCCGCTGTAATGCTGGACGATTTGTTTGCATTAGCGGATGTACACCCTATGAATATCCCCGAGTTTGAAACCACGCCCCGCAACCTTGGCTACTCGGCAACCAACGGCGCAATAGTTTCTGCCAATGTCGTTGCGGCCGCGAAAGACTGTGTATCCTACGAAACACAGCCTCAGATCGAAGCTGTAATAAATTCTGGCCTTATGGAGCTGGATACGGATAATCTTTCTTTCCGCCCAAGCAAGCCCGTAACAGCTAAGGAATTTGCCCTTTCTATCGCCATGGGCCTTTACGGTGCTAATTTGGATATAGACCATATGGCATTAGCGCTCGCAGACGGCGTTTTTGCGCAGGAACAGCTTACAGACGATGTTTTGACTGTGGAAACAGCACAGGCCATGGTAGATGAGCTGGCAGAAAAACTGCAGATTGTAGCAGTGTTTGCCACTTCCGATATCCACGGCAACTACATTCCATATACCTCGGCAGACGGCAATTTTAAGATAGGTTCTGTTGCGCGCATCAAAACCATAATGGACGAAGTACGTGCAGAAATAGGCAAAGAAAACGTGTTCTATGTTGATGGAGGGGATTCCCCCTACAACACCACATTAGCAAACATTACCTTGGGTGATGTAAGCGTTGCGGCGCTTAACGCACTGGAGCTTGATGCCACGGTGTTAGGCAACCACGATTATGACTATAGCTTTGAAAACCTCCTCCGCCTTGCAGAGAATGCAGAATATGCCATGTTGTCTGCAAACACCAAATATAAGGAAGGCCATCAGCCGGAAGGCGTTGACAGCCTATACCCAAAACAGCTCGGCGACTATATTACACGCGAAGCGGCAGGCCTTAAGTTTGGCATATTCGGCTGCACGGACGATGCTTCCGCCGCCACCACCCTATACGCAAACACCGCAGATATCACTTGGGATGAAGACCTTGCCAAGTGCGCCGATGTAGTTGCTACCCTGCGCGATGTAGAAAAGTGCGATTTAATTATTGCGCTCAGCCACCTGCATTCCAAAAACGCAGCTCTTGTACTTCAGGAAAAGGATATAGATATATCCATAGGCGGCGGTAACGACATAGCCGGCCGTCCCACTATTTTGGGCGACAACCAGTATTTGGTTAACCCCGGCAAACACGGCGAAGCAGTAACACAAATCAACGTTAACGTGCTTAACGGCAAAGTGAGTGGCTTTGTATATAACCAGCTTTTCTTAACCGATGCCTATGCGGAAAACGCTGAAGTAAAGGCAATCGTTGACGAATATAATGCACAGGTAGACGCTGCCCTTGAAACCACAATAGGTTATCTTGCAGAAGATTTGCCCTGGTCAACCGAGCTTGTGCGTTTCCAAAACTCTCCCATTGCAAACCTTGTTACCGATGCTTTGCTCGCCTATTTTAAAAATGACGGCGCCCAGCTTTGCATTGTAAACGGCGGCGGCATACGCGCCAAACTGGACGCGGGTGAAATCTCTATCCGCGAGGTAACCTCTGTTCTGCCTTTTGACAACAACATGATGTTGGTTGAAGCCTCCGGCCAAACCGTCTGGAACGCACTGCAAAACGGCATATCCGCATGGCCTGCGAGCAACGGCAAATTCCCCCAAGTGGCCGGCATGACATACAGCTTTAAGCCGGCTGAAACAGGCAATACGCTTACTTCTGTAACGCTAACAGACGGCTCTCCGCTTGACATGAACGCCCGCTATAAGGTTGTTATAAACAGCTTCTTAGCAGGCGGCGGCGACGGCTATACCATGTTTAACCTTTTGGATACCTCCAAAGAAATGGCTGATGATGCAAAGCAGTTGGTACACGTTAACAAAACCTATATGCGAGATGCACTCCAAGCTTACATGGAAGCTAATTCCACCGCAGAAACCCCCATATCCATAGATATGGAAGAAGTGCGTATACTTATTGAGCAGTAATAATACTAATCCCGCACATTAATGCTTTGATAAACTTGTCTTTTTCCATTTTTGCTTCACCTCACTCAGTCAGCGTAGCGCCGCTACGCCTCCTTCATTCGGCTTTGCAAAAAAGAAAAAATCCTGCGTTTCTCTTTGCATTAACGATTTGGATTAGTATAAAATGTTTTTGGAATGAAGTAAATTAATACATTCCGACCACTCAAAAAGGGAAGGCGTTTGCCCTCCCTTTTTTGCGTATGACGGGCATGTTATCATTCTGTGGTGAAAGTCCACTTAGGGCGTAGCCTACATCAAACCTCATAGCGACTACCAAGGTTTGTATCGTGAGAAACAGGTGAGAAGAAGGGATAGCGAAATTGTAGCCTGACGAACAGAATACTAATATCAATGTTTACATGGCGGATAAGCGGGCCTAAAGTCGTAAACCTTAAAAGGTGGGTAGGCCGTAACCCATGTAATACTAATACCAAACCTTAATAATTTGATAAACTTGTTTTTTCTGTTTTATCTTTGCTTTATTCTTATACTCATTCCCGTCTAAGTATTCGCAGCGTTTTAGAGGGGAATAAGTATTCAACGTAGTGCAGCTACCCCCATTTTACTCGGCTTTGCTAAAACAAAAATCTGGCATTTGGATTAGTGGAAAAAGGGAACTATGGACAAAAAAACATCCCGCTACAGGAGTTTCCCCTGCAGCGGGCGTCTTTGATACTTTCTCGACTGAACTTAAAGAAAAACTATATAATTAAGGAGGTGTTATGTACGCAAGAAAACCAATGTTTTTGACTCGTCGCGATGGTAAATTAGAGAAGAAATCGCTGTGCGTTTTGGTTTGTCAAATTTGCTTAAAGGAAATATAGCGGTGCTATGCGTCCTTTTGAATATAAAGACAAACCGAAAAAGCTTGCAATATAATACTAATACCAAACCTTAATGCTTTGATAAACTTGTCTTTTTCCGATTTTGCTTTGCCTCATTCTTATACTCAACCCCGTTCACCGCTATATTTAGGCGTCCTTTTCCGTTCAGCTTAGGTGGAACGAAAAGTCCTCTCTATATCTTCGCGGCGTTTTAGGGGGGAGTATCCAGCGTAGTGCCACTACGCTTTATTCACTCGGTTTTGCAGAAAAGAAAAAATCCTGTATTGCTCTGTACATTAACGATTTGGATTAGTATAAAGCCGTGTTGAGCCGAGAAAACGTATCAGAGAAGATATATTTAAGGAGAAATCATATAGTCCGCAACAACATTGTACACTCCCGCAACAAAGAAATTATTCCGCTGTTGCGGGGTTAAGCAGTAGATTAATTGCCTTAGCATTAATTTTATTTTGCGTTTGAGTTTGCGTTGAATTGTTTGATTTGAATAGAGTTTTAAAAATTTTAGTTTGTTTTACTGTAAGTTTTAATACTTAGTATGCTTTAAGACACGTTCTGACAATTTCCATTCGATAATTCTCATTTATATAAAATCGTTTTAAGAAAATTGTTGTAAGCAGTCCGCTTACCAGCAAGACTTATTTTTGTATTGCTTGCGGGTTGAAGCGTGCTTTGTCTTGATCGCAATTTAAGGTTTTAAGCCTATTTTGTTTACATATTTTGTCTACAGTTAGAGATTTTTTTAGCTTTGCTTATACATTAACTTTGCTTATACGCTAAAAATTTGCTCTGTTGATGTTCAAATTTCACTCTGCTCATACCTTAAATACACTTGGGTATTTCATCTGCTTTAAGACACGTTCTGACAATTTTCATTTGATAATTCTCATTTATAAGAACTGTTTAAGAAAATCATTGTAGTCCGCACGCCTTACCCGCAAGACTTATTTTTGCGTTGCTTGCGGGTTGCAGCATGCTTTGTCTTGATCGCAATTTAAGGTTTTGATACTAATCCCGCATATTAATGCTTCGATAAACTTGTCTTTTTCCATTTTTGCTTCACCTCTTTCTTATAC
>JAUNLY010000079.1 GCA_030532025.1 Eubacteriales bacterium | reverse complement strand
AAATTGCCGTCTGTTTTTTGTCAATTGCCCTCAATTTTTATGCCGTTTACGGTGTTATCCATCAGCGCCATTACTATGTTGCGTCCCCTGTCCGGCAGGTTTTGGTAGGGTATTTCATCGCTTGAGAGGCTTAATATATTACCCTCCGACTGCATTAAGGTGATAATAGAGCTTCCCTGTATTAAGGCAGCCGCCGCAACATATGAGCCGTTTGATGCGTTTTTGTAGAACGCAAAAGCCCTTGAACCCTTGCCGTTCCTGTGCTGTGCGTCTATAAAGCTTGACATTAGCTTTTTAGCATAGCCACGCTCTGAAACAATTAGCAGTTCGTCTTCACCCGTTATCTGAGCACCGTATATGAGTATATCGTCCTTTGAAAGCTTTATGGCACAAACGCCCCTTGTAGCTCTACCCGTCTGGGGCACTTCGTCTTGGCTAAAGCGTATTAACATAGCTTTTTGGCTTAGGGCTATAATATCCGCCTGTGGCTTTAAAAGCTCTACCCCGTGCAGTTCGTCTCCGCGGGCTAACTTTATAGCTATAAAGCGGCTGCGGTTTATGTCGTATTCCTTTGAAGCGCTGCGCTTTATGAAACCTTTTTTAGTGAAGAACAGAAAATCGGGAAGCTGTGAGACTTCATCTTGATTAAGACAAAAAGCCGTTACGGGTACTTCGTTATCTTCAAGGCCTGCAACAAGCCCGCCTACAGTTACACCCCTATCCTTAGGTTTGTTCGTTTCTTCTATTTGGTCTACCGGCAGACGGAAGCAGTTACCCTTGTTTGTAAAAAGATAGAGGAAGCTGTCCGTCATTGTCCTGAAGCTGTATTTTATAATTTCCTGTGCATTTTCGGCAGGCGTTATTTTTTCGAGTGTCTTAAGTTGCATACGCCTTATCTGCCACGAATTGTTTATTAAAACAACGGTGGGTTCCGGCACCGGTACTTCGTCCTGCTCAACCGCCGCTTTAAGGTTAGTGTTTTCTTTGACGATTTCTGTACGACGCTCGTCAGAGAACTTGTCGGCAATATCCTGCATTTCTTTTTTTATAACGGCAATTAGCTTTTTCTCGCTTTTTAGTATGCTTTCAAGCTCCTTTATTTTAGCCTGTATTTCTTTAAATTCTCTTCTGAGCTCCAAAATTTCAAGGCCGGTAAGCCTCTGCAAACGTAAATCCAATATAGCCTGCGCCTGTACTTCCGTAAAAGCAAATCGGGCTATAAGTTTTTCTTTGGCTTCCTTGCCGTTTTTTGATGAGCGTATAAGGCTTAATACTTCGTCTAAATTGTCTACCGCAACTATAAGCCCTTCTAAAATATGAGCGCGCGCCTTAGCCTGCTCTAAATCGAACTTTGTGCGCTCTGTTACGACATTTTTTTGGTGCCTTATGTATTGGCTTAAAACTTCTTTTAGACCTAAAAGCTGCGGCTTGCCGTCAGCTATCATAACCATGTTTACGCCAAAGGTAGTTTGCAAGTCGCTGTATTTGTAAAGATAACCGAGTATAAGCTTGGGATCCGCTTCTTTTTTGATTTCGATAACCGCCCTCATGCCCGTGCGATCCGACTCGTCCCTTATATCCGTTATGCTACCGAGCGCCGCCTTCTTTTCCATGGAAAGCTTTAATATTTTTTCAAGCATTTGCGCCTTGTTTACCTGATACGGTATTTCGGTTATACAGATTAAATGTCTTCCTGAGCGGCCTTTTTCAAAATGCACCTTTGCACGCATTGTAAGCTTGCCTCTGCCAGTTTCGTAGGCTTCTCTTATGGCGGGGGTGTCAAGCAATTGACCGCCGGTAGGGAAGTCCGGCGCCGGCATAATGTTCATTATATCGTCAAGAGAAGCGTCCGGGTTTTCCATAAGGTATATGCTTGCGTTTACAGCTTCTCTTAAGTTATGTGTGGGTATGTTTGTAGCAAGACCCACGGCAATGCCGGAAGCCCCGTTTACAAGCACGTTTGGGAAACGGGAAGGCAAGATATCAGGTTCTTTTAAAGTATCATCAAAGTTTAATCTAAACGGTACCGTGTTTTTGTTTAAATCCCTAAGCATTTCAAGTGTCATAGGGGTCATTCGGGCTTCGGTATAACGCATGGCAGCAGCACTATCCCCGTCTATGGAGCCGAAGTTACCATGGCCGTCAACCAATGTAGCTCTAAGTGAAAAGCTCTGCGCCAAACGCACGAGCGCATCGTAGACAGAAGTATCGCTATGCGGGTGGTATTTACCAAGGCAATCCCCAACTATACGAGCGCACTTGCGGTGTGGTTTATCCGGTGTAATGCCAAGCTCCTGCATAGTATAAAGTATGCGTCGTTGAACAGGCTTTAAGCCGTCCTCCACCCTTGGGAGAGCACGTTCCATAATTACATATTCAGCATACGGCATCATGCTGTTGTGCAGAACTTCCTCAAGCGGGGCAGTTATAATTCCCTGTTCTTCTAATTTATTATCCATTAAACGCTTCACCTCACTTGAGCTTTACAAAATCGTCCGGACGGTAAAAATTGGCGTGCTTGCTTATATAGTCGCGGCGGGGTTCTACCTTGTCCCCCATAAGCACGCTAATAAGCCTGTCTGCACGGGCGGCGTCCTCTATATCTACACGCATAAGCTTTCTTGTTTCCGGGTTCATGGTGGTTTCCCACAGCTGTTCTGGGTTCATCTCTCCAAGGCCTTTATAGCGCTGTATGGTGTAATTTTTTATTTTTGAAGTAATTTTTTTAAGCTCTTTATCGTTATAGGCGTATTGGGATTTTGAGCCGTGTTTAACCAAATACAAAGGTGGCATGCCTATATAAACCTTACCGCTTAAAATAAGCTCCTTCATGTAGCGGAAGAAAAATGTAAGCAGTATTGCGCGTATATGCGCACCGTCTTGATCGGCGTCCGACAATATAATGACTTTGTGGTATTTAAGGTTATCTATAGAAAAGGCTTCATCTATATTTGTTCCCAATGCAGTTATAATTGAACGGAATTCCTCGTTATTGAGCACTTGATCTAGACGCTTTTTTTCTACGTTTAAGGGCTTACCCCTAAGCGGCAGAATTGCTTGAAACTTTCTGTCTCTGCCCTGCTTTGCACTGCCGCCGGCACTGTCGCCCTCCACTATGAAAAGCTCGTTTAATTTGGGGTTCCTACCCGTGCTGCTTGATAGTTTACCTACAAGCGGAGCTGCTTCAAGCTCGTTTCGGGTTCGGGCTACATCTCTCGCCCTTCTTGCAGCAGCCCTAACCTTTGCAGCTTTTACCGCTTTTTCTACTATGGTGTTACCCGTTTCGGCATTGCTTAGCTGCTCTAAGTATAACGAAAGCTCCTGTGTGATGATTGCTTCTATTGCAGGGCGCACTTCTGTATTGCCAAGCTTGCCCTTTACCTGTCCCTCAAACTGAGGGTTTTTTACCTTTACATTTAATACCGCAGTAAGGCCTTCGCGGAAATCTTCGCCGGAAAGATTATTCTCTTTCTCCTTTAAAAAGCCGTTTTTTCTGGCATAGTCGTTAAGAACTTTTGTAAGCGCCGCCTTAAAACCTGTTTCGTGCGTGCCGCCTTCGCCTGTAGGTATGCTGTTTACATAGGAAAACACGTTTTCCGTGTAATCTCTTGTGTACTGAAGAGCAGCTTCACATACCACATCGTCCTTTAAGCCATAAAGCATAATGGGCTCTGCATTTATAATATCCCTGTCGGAGTTTAAATATTTTACATAGTCTGATATTCCGCCTTCAAACCTAAATGTAAGCTGTTGCTTTTCGCTATCATCACGTTCGTCAGAAAAGCTTATCTGCAAACCCTTGTTAAGGTAGGCAAGTTCTCTCAAGCGGCGTATAATTTTTTCTTCGTCAAAGCGCACATCTTCAAAAATACTGTCGTCCGGTAAGAAGCGCACCAATGTGCCACGCTTTCTGGTACCGCCAAGCTTTTCCAAGCCGTTTACAACGCAACCCGCATGTTCCTTGTTGTTTTTGTCTTTGCTAAGCTCAAAGCGCATACGGTTATGCTCCCAATCTCTAAAGCTATCCACCACAAGCCACTTGGAAAGAGCGTTTACAACAGCAGCGCCAACACCGTGCAGACCGCCGGAATAACTATAGTTGTTCTGCCCAAACTTGCCACCTGCATGGAGCTGCGTAAAAATAACCTGCACGCCCGGTATATTCATGCTGGGGTGATTATCAACCGGCACGCCACGGCCGTTGTCCCACACGCTGCAAGAGCCGTCGTTATGTAGGGTAACCGCTATTTCGCTTGCGAATTTATTGCTCGCTTCGTCTATTGCGTTGTCTACTATTTCCCAAAGCAGGTGGTGCATACCTTTTGAGCCGGTGCTGCCTATGTACATGCCGGGTCTTAGGCGCACTGCGTCCAAGCCCTCCAACACCGTTATGTTTTGTGATGTATATTCCTGCGCCATATATCTCCTTGATTTCAACAAAATATAAAGCCTTAATAAGGCAAATTCATATATATTATAACACTTTTACGACTTTTTGTAAAACGCTTATTATTTATGTAATTAATATATATTAAAAGTTTTCTTGCAGTATGTCGTCTTTTTTGTAGCTTAGAAGCTGCGAAAGTTTTACTTCCTGAGTTGAAGAAAAAATATTGTTTATTATATTGGGGTTGCTCTTTTCCAAGTTAAAAAGTAGCTCTTTTACAAGCTTGCGTTTGCCGCCGTCTTCTTTTTTGTTTAACGCACATTCGCACGTAACGGAATTTATTTTAAGGCTATTTTGCCAGCGTATTATATGCTTTTCGCGTACAAGATAGAGCGGGCGTATAAGCTGCATATTTTCGTAGTTAAGGCTTGTAAGTTTAGGCAACATGGTTTTAAACTCCCCGCCAAAAAGCATAGAAATAAGTACGGTTTCTGCTACATCGTCCATATGATGCCCCAAGGCAATTTTATTGCAGTTAAGCTCCTGTGCTGTTTTATAAAGATGCCCTCTTCGCATAGCCGCACACACATGGCATGGGGACTTTGCATTTTCCGCCACAGACATTATATCGGTCTCAAAAATATGCGGGGAAAACCCAAGCAAAGACATATTCTTTTGTATTAAACCAAGAACTTCATCTCTGAAGCCGGGGTTCATAAATATATATTGTAGCTCAAAAGGAAAATCCGAATATCTTTGTAGCATTCGCAAAGCAACGCCAAGAAGAATGGAATCCTTCCCACCGGACATACATACCGCTATCCTGTCGTTTGGAACGATAAGCTTATACTGCTTTATAGCTGCAACAAAGGGCCTCCATATTTCCTTGCGATACCTTTTGCTTATCCTGTGTTCCGCCAAAGTTATAATGTCTTCCATACTACCTCCCCCAAAATAATAGCATAAGGGAGCGGTTTACGCTATGATGTCGTTTTTTTATTATAACCGTCTCGCTATTTCTTTGTTGAGTTCTTCACGGAAACTTAAGTATGCTTCGTTATCCTTTGGAATTTTTGTGAAGGATATTTCTCCAAAGTGTTTTTCTATAAGCTGTTCTACCACCGAAAAACCTGCAATGTTTTCAAGCCATTGCATGGCACGAAGGTCTTGCATAGCATGGAATGCAACCATAAGGCGCAGGGATTCCATGGGTTTTAGACTATCCCCCGGGTAAACCTGAAAGGGATCGCCCGCCGGTACCCAGCCGTCCGCATCGGTTGAAGCATAGGGGTTAACATAATAATCGCTATATTGTGTGTAGTAGAAATTGTACCCCCATTGTAAAAGCCCTTCTATGCGGTTTTTGTAGAGCAGAAGCGCTTGTGAACGGTTTCTTAACGAGGGCATCGCTATAAATATATTGTTTACGTGCTTATGCTGAACACAGCAGTAGTAGGTCCAAAGCTTAGGCACATTGTGCGAAATGAATTTCTCTATATGGTCGTTTGCTACTATTGGGTGTTTTACTATGCCCTTGCTGTAAAATGCGTAGTCGGATAAGGCATCTATAATGATTTCGCCTTTAAGCAAGTCCTCAACTTGAGATTTTGCAGCATTATAGCTGTCGAGGTTTTCTTCCGTAGGCTCGTCTGATATATGCCACAAGGATTTTACACCCATTTCTTTAAGTACGGCTTTTACTGCGCTTATGTATTGCTCAAGAAAGCGCCTATACTCTTTTGAGGCGGCGTCCGTATTCCAGCCGAATATTGTTTTTTGCTCACCGTTTTCAAAGGCTACTATTTTCGGCGCATGTTTGGCCCCCCATTGGGTAAACAGGTGCGCCATTTCAAAGTATTCAACGCCTAATTTTTGGCACATTTTGATCCAGCGGTATAAAAGGCTCATGTCAAAGCTATAGCTGTCGTTTTCCTTTGTTATCTTAACAAGCTGTACGGTGCGCCTTTCCGTTCCCACACGTGTATCCAAAGGCGGGGTGTGTATTGGCGTTAACACAGTGTTTATTCCACGCTTAACCGCCAAAGCTATAAAGTTTTCTATTGATTTCCAATGCTCTTCGCTAAACACAGGAAGTTTGTAAAAATCCGCCAGAGAATCGCAATGCAGCCACTGTGTGCGCACGAGCTTTTGTTTTGGCAATAAACCTTTTAATATTGTAACGTTCTGTTTTGCTTGCGCAAGCACAGTGCCGTCCTCTGAAAGCAAGGAGAGCTTTACAGGAAGCTCCATAGGCTCCAACGCTTCGGCTTCTACATCTATCCAAAGGCTATACCAGCGGTTGGGTACACATAAAAGCGGTACATGCGGAAGCTGTTCGAGCCTGTCTGGGTAAAGGCCCGGAGTTTTGCGCAGGTAATTATCGTCAGAATCGCCATAGGAAGCCATAAGCACAGGGACGGAGCACACACGCCTTATACGGATAGATTGTTTTTCTTTACATTCCACCAAGACATTAATTTTTACCGGCGTATCGCTCTCTTCCACGCAGAAGGCAAGCTGAAAAGAAGCCGTTTCGTTTTGAAACAGGCTTATAGAATTTGTATTTTCTTTTGGCACCTCGTCATAAAAAACTTTTTCAAGCGCAGACACTGTAATAGCTTTAACTTGCATTGTATTCCCCTTCATAGTGTTTTTGTATTTTTATGCTGATTGAAAACTTTAATACCAAGAGTTGCACAGAATTTTTCTTATACTAATCCAAATCGTTAATGCAAAGCAAAATCAAAAAAGACCAGTTTATCGAAGCATTAAGGTTTTGAATTAGTATAACACAAACGACAAATTTATTAAACACCAAAGAATATCAAACATTAATTTATGCTAATAAAAATACCCACCGCTTTAAAGCAGCGGTTAAGAAATGTTTATTTTTTTTGAAAA
>JAUNLY010000078.1:1233-7579 GCA_030532025.1 Eubacteriales bacterium | reverse complement strand
GGGTTTGCGGTGTGTGCGGTAAAGGGGCCGCCGTCCACATCAAACATCCTTTCGGCATTGCCGTGGTCTGCCGTAACGAACACTTCGCCGCCGAGCTTTAATATCTCGTCAACCAAAATTCCGACGTCCTGGTCTACTTCCTTTACGGCTTTAACTGCGGCTTCCAAAATGCCCGTATGTCCGACCATGTCGCAGTTTGCAAAGTTTAGTATTATAACGTCGTAATGGCCTGAGCGTATGCGCTTTAAGGCTTCCTGTGTTACTTCCGGTGCGCTCATCTGCGGTTTTTTGTCGAATGTGGGTACCTCTTTGTCGGAGGGTATTAGCACTCGGTCTTCGTTGGGGTTTGGTTGCTCCACGCCGCCGTTAAAGAAGAATGTTACGTGCGCATATTTTTGCGTTTCCGCAATGCGGAGCTGTGTTTTGCCCAAGGACGCAAGGTATTCGCCTAAGGTATTGTTAAGGTTTTCCGGCGGGTTGACTATTTTTAGGTTTTTAAGCGTATCGTCATACTGCGTCATGGTAACAAACTGTGTTTTAACAAAAGGCCTTTCAAAGCCTGTGAAATTAGGCTCCGTAAATGCACGGGTTAATTGCCTTGCGCGGTCTGGCCTAAAGTTAAAGAACACAACGCTGTCGCCGTCTTTAACGGTGGCAAAGCTTCCGTCTTGCTCTATAACTGTGGGCAAAACAAACTCGTCAAACTGTTTTTCCGAGTAGCTTTGAAGTACGGCTTCTTCGGCGCTTTTTGCTACCTTGCCTTGGCCCAAGGCTATTGCATCATAGCCTAATTTGACCCTGTCCCAGATATTGTCCCTGTCCATGCCCCAATAGCGACCCTGTACGCTTGCTATGCGCCCGACACCTAAGGTGTTAAGCGTATCTTCAAGCTGGCGTATGTAGTTTATACCGCTGTCTGGGGGCACATCGCGGCCGTCTAAAAGGCAGTGCACAAACACGTCTTTTAGCCCTCTTTGCTTTGCCATTCTAAGCAGAGCAAAAAGGTGGTTTATATGGCTGTGCACGCCACCGTCAGACACTAAACCTATAAGGTGCAGGGCCTTGCCGTTATTTTTGGCTTCGTCCATAGCCCATACAAGGGCTTCCTTTTCAAAAAGCGCACCCGTTTCTATATCCTTGGTAATCCTTGTCAACTCTTGGTAGACAATGCGGCCTGCACCTATGTTGAGGTGGCCTACCTCGCTGTTGCCCATCTGACCGTCGGGTAGTCCTACGTCCATGCCGGAGGCACCTATAAGCTTCCACGGGTATTTGGCCTTAAGCCTGTCAAGGTTAGGCGTGCCCGCTATTTTTACGGCATTGCCTTCTGCGCTGTCGTTATGGCCAAGGCCGTCCATAATTATAAGCGCGGTTAGTTTTTTATTTTCCATAGTGTATAACCTTTGAAAAATCTTCTGCCTTAAGAGATGCGCCGCCTATAAGGCCGCCGTCTATCTCGCTTTGTGCCATAAGCCCTTTTACGTTTGAAGGTTTCATGCTGCCGCCGTACTGTATGCGCACCTTGTCAGAAGCCTCTTTGCCAAACTTGTTTTCTATTGCACGGCGTATAATGCCTATGCCTTCGTTTGCCTGTTCGTCAGTTGCGGTAAGGCCCGTGCCTATTGCCCATACGGGTTCGTATGCTATAACAAGCTTTGCTACGTCCTGTGCTTCAAAGCCTTCGAGAGCAATATTCGTCTGGTATTCAAGCAAAGCTTTTGTGTAGCCTTTTTCGCGCTGTTCCTTGCTTTCGCCCACGCATATTATGGGGGTAAGGCCTGCTTTAAATGCAGCCTGCGCCCTAAGGTTTACGGTTTCATCGCTCTCGTTAAAATACTGGCGACGTTCGGAGTGGCCTACGATTACGTATTCTACACCTGCGTCCTTTAGCATGGCTGCGCTAAGCTCGCCCGTGTATGCACCGCTGTCTTTAAAGTGTACGTTTTGCGCGCCGACCTTTACATTGCTGCCCTTTGCCGCTTCAACGGCTGCGGGTATGCATATGGCGGGTACGCATATTACAACGTCGCACTCGGCATTTTCTGCCAAGGGCAAAAGCTCACGCACAAATTCCGTCGTTTCGGACGGTGTTTTATTCATCTTCCAGTTGCCTGCAATAATTGCTTTACGCATTTAAATTCCTCCTATGTATATTGTGTAAAACTTATTTATCGCTCAGTGCCGCAACGCCTGGGAGTACCTTGCCTTCCAAAAATTCAAGCGATGCGCCACCGCCGGTAGAAATATGGCTCATCTTGTCGCCAAAGCCCATCTGTTCAACAGCGGCAGCGCTGTCTCCGCCGCCTACTATTGTGGTGCCTTGGCATTCCGCCATGGCTTTTGCGACGGCCTTTGTGCCTTCTGCAAAAGTGGGCATTTCAAATACACCCATAGGCCCGTTCCAAACGACGGTCTTGGCGTTTTTTATTTCTCCTGCGAACCTTTCGTGGGTCTTTGGCCCTATGTCAAGGCCTTCCCAGTCTTCAGGTATTTGGCTTGTGGGAACAACCTTTGTGTTGGCGTCGTTGCTAAAATCGTCCGCTACAAGCGTGTCCGTTGGCAAAAGAAGTCTTACGTTCTTTTGTTTGGCTTTTTCTATAAGGGAAAGTGCCAAATCCAGCTTATCGTTTTCAAGCAAGGATTTGCCTACGCTGCCGCCCTGTGCTTTTACAAATGTATAAGCCATGCCGCCGCCTATTATAAGCACGTCCACCTTGTTTAAAAGGTTTTCTATAACGCCTATCTTGTCGGATACCTTGGCACCGCCCAATATAGCGACGAAAGGACGCTCCGGGTTTTCAACCGCTTCGCCCAAGAACTTAAGCTCTTTTTCGATAAGGAAGCCGGACACATTTTCATCTATATAATGGGTTACACCTTCGGTTGAGGCGTGTGCACGGTGCGCCGTACCGAATGCGTCGTTTACAAATATTTCGCCAAATGAAGCGAGCTTCTTTGCAAAATCGGGGTCGTTTTTCTCTTCGCCCTTTTCAAAACGCAGGTTTTCAAGCAGGCATGCCTCGCCGTCTTTTAAGGATTCTACGCATTTCTTAGCGTCCTCGCCGACTACGTCTTTAGCCATCTTGACCTCTTGGTTTAAAAGCTCGGACAAGCGTTTTGCAACGGGCGCAAGCGAGTATTTGGGGTTTACCTGTCCCTTGGGACGGCCTAAGTGGCTGCCAAGTACAAGCCTTGCTCCTTTTTCGAGCAGGAATTTTATGGTGGGCAGTGCGCCCAATATGCGGCTTTCGTCCGTAATATTAAGGTTTTCGTCCATGGGTACGTTAAAGTCCGCACGCATAAGTACGAGTTTGCCTTGCGGGTTTATATCCCTTACTGTTTTTTTGCTCATAGTTTTTGCTCCTTTTTGTATTAGCAAAGGCAATGCCTTTAAGCTTTCGAAAGTATTTCCTCCATAGCCTGTGCGGCTCCGGTGTCTGTTACAAGCACGTCAGGCTTATGGTGGCGTACAGCGCCTATTATGGCTTCCGCCTTGGATAGACCGCCGGCGACGCTTATTATCTTGCCGCCGTTTCTTGGCAAGCCCACATGCGCACCGACGGACGGGCTTTGGTAAACGGTATGCCCCTCCATATTGAAAAAATGACCGGCGGATTCGCCCACCGCTCCCAGCGACAAAAGCGTTTCTATCTGCGGCTGCAAAAGCCCGCGGCGCCTTGCCATTTTGTCTGCACGGCCTATGCCCAAAAGCAATATATCGGCCATGGATATAAGCTCCAATACCTCTTTTATGGAGGGGAGCTTTTCAAGCTCTTTAAGGGCTGTCATATCCAATTCGTCCGGCAGGTGCATAAGGCGGCCCTGGCTTCTTAGGCTCTTTGCCATTTCACCCGCAATAGAGTCCGCCTGTGTGGAAAGCTGGCTCCCTATACCGCCACGCGCCGGCACAACTACAATGCTGGGCCAAGCGGGTTCCATGCTTTTGGCAAGCTTTGCCATTGTAGTACCGCCGGCAATTGCAATTACCATGTCCGGCTTAAGGTAGGTTTGCAGTATTTTTGCCGCTACACTGCACATGTGCCCAAGAGCGTCAGGGCCGTTGTCCGAATCCCCAGAGGCTATTATAACACGTTCTACGTTTAACATTTGCGATAGGCGGGATTCTGATGTTAGAGTTTGCTCTGTAACATTGTATATCTTACGCAGGCCGGGCAAAAGTGCTCGCGCCACTTTTGTGGTCTTCATACCGGCAGGCCCTGCCGATAAAAGCCCTAATTTTATCATAGCGTCCGAGCTTGAACGCACTTTGCGTTCGGGCATATTCAAAAGCTTGGCAAGGTTGCGGCGCCCTACCGGCTCGCTATCGTGTACGTTAAGTATTATGTTGGCACGGCGGAATATTTCCTCGGTCTGCTCCGGTGCGATTTTTTTCATAATGCCTGCGCTGTTTTCCTGCATCATAGCCCTCCTGACCGCTCCATTATAATATTCATAGTCCATTAAAGCAAGAAAAAACAAAGCAACTTGAGTCTCACGCGGGCGGAAGAATATGCAGCGGGACGTATTTTGCCCGCGGGTGTGGAGAAAACGCTTATAACTCCCGATTAACGGCGTCGCTGCGGCTTTTTTGCTCGGTCACTTAGCGGGGACTAAGCTCCCTCGCAAAACGAGCTTGTTCCTTGTTATCCTTGCTTCTAAGAGTTTCACATCGGGGTGGAGGAGGAGGGTTTTTATTAGATAGAAACTAAAAAAAGTTAGGTTAATTTTTTGTGAATAAATCAAAATAAGCATTTTGAACGCTAATTGCTTTGCGGTCTGCTCGATGAAAGCAAGAGTTTTGCAACATATTAAATCACAAGAGCCGAACTCGCAGTAATTTTTCATGTTTTTTGGGGCTGACTTTATAATCTCAACAACGAAAGCGGTTAACTTTTTTATAAATAAATCAATATAAATGCATTGAAAGCTAATTGCTTTATAGCGGTTCGGTTGAAAATAGGGCTTTTATTAGTTTAAAGCTTGTTTTCTGGTAATACTAACTTTTCTGTTTTAACTGTTGGCGTTTTTTAAGGGGTCAAACGGAAAAAAATAAATTTAGAATCAACTTTTTGTTTTTGCTTGACAGGGGAGGAAAATTTTTTTATCCTACTCACGAATACGAACATATGTTCTTATAAGGAGGGCGAAATGGACATAAAATTGTTTATTCAGTTGTATGGAGTGGAGAAGAACAGGGCGGCTACGGCGTTGCATTTAAGCAAAAGCGCCCTAAACCGCAAGCTGCGGGAGCGGAGTTTTACGGCGGGGGAGCATAAAAAGCTGTTCGCACTGTGCGGCAACAAAAAATTTAACAATGCTTATCCCAAAAAGCAAAACGACAATTTAAAAGTATGACGGCTTGAATAGGGCTAAGTGAAAATCGTTTTATGTTTTAATCAATTTAAGTTGGACTATAAACTGTGGCGGGCTTAATTTTACAAAGCTTAGGAAGTATAGAGTACACTTTTCTAAACAAAGTCGAGAAATACATAGTGCTTTTTCTCAAGCAAAGCGAAACCGAAAAATAAAGCTAAATTAAAAATTCAGAAAGAGGTATTTATGACAGCAGAAGAATATTTATTAAAGGGCAGGGAGATACAAAAACAGGCAGAACAATTGCGCAAGCTGGTCGAGCATCTGCACAAGCAAAAAAGCAAGGCATATCTGCCTTATTTAAAGCGCTACCAAAAAACAACACAGCTTCAATCCGTCTGGGAAAGGCGGGCAAACCAAATCATAGACAGCCTTGAAGATCCTAACGAGCGCTTGGCCCTAAGCCTAAGCTACATACAATGTATGCCAAAGGAGGACATAGCACAGGTTATGGGATACTGTCGAAGACAGGTTAACAGGATAGTTAGGCGAGCTTTGCAGAATGTGGAAAAGCATTTGTAAAATAATGTGTGCCCAAAAATAGAGAGCTTCTTGTAGAATTGTTTTACTACAACCGAAACAAAAAAACTCTCTAAGTGTATAAGTCAATTTAAACTATATATTGGATTTAATAGATGATGCTATATTGTAAACAAAACTTCTATGGTAGATTTACTTTATTGACATATCTATTTCTTGAAACTGTATGGATTATATCAAAGATATAGTCCACTTTTTCTATGTGCTGCAACTTATTTTTATTCATTAAGTTCCCAATAACCATGGCTTCCGGTGCCTATGTATTGCAAATTATCAATTTCATTTAAAGCCCTTTGTATCGTTTTTACACTTACTCCAGCATCTTTTGCAATAGCCTGTCTTGTAATTTTATTATTTAACCTTACTTGTGCTTTTATAAATTCGATAAGTTCTTCTCTGTTCTGAGGGACACCGTGGGGGACATCGCGAGAGA
>JAUNLY010000078.1:0-1209 GCA_030532025.1 Eubacteriales bacterium | reverse complement strand
CCCCAACCTTCTGTGTTGCTATCTTTTTAAGAGGAATAATCGTTCTGAATATATCCCCCTCTTCAAATGATGGATTTTCCCCTGAATAAAGCTGTGTATATTTGTAGGTATTTCTCATGCCTGAACCCAATTCATCAGCAAGACCTATTTCCCTAAAAACCTTTGATATAGCAGGATTTTTTGGAAACGGATCAAATTTTTGCAAATCTAATGTTCCCATACCATGAGCCAAGTTGCTGTTTTCTACCGTAATTTTATCATCGTCAATAATCATTTTTGCAGGAAACCCACTTGAATAATCTCTATGAGCTAATGTATTAGATACAATTTCTCTAAGTATCCTGTCTCTTGCACTTACATTTACAATTCCATCTAAGACAAATAGATCGTTTAAATGCTTGCGTCCAAACTCTATAAGCCGGTCATAGCTATCAATAAGATTTGTTATGACAACATCTCTATCGTCATATCTATCCTTGTTTTCAACTCTAAATATCGCATCAGTTTTATGTTGTGGAAGAACAGACATAATAGAGTTATCTTTTCCAAACAACAGAATAGCTGCCAATGTAATTCCTTCACGCTTTGTTTCTGGATCGATCAGAATCAAACTTGTACTTCGAAGAAGCTCCTCGTTGTTCATGTTTCCCCAAACGTGATTTTTATTTCGGGAGATAGCCATTTTCTTGGCTTTATCGATAACAGAAGCGTCAAGAAAGTCGATATCAAGATTAGGATATACTTTATTAACAAAATAACTTCCTTGCTTTCTTGCATATAACTTATATACAAGTTCAGCTCGATCTGTTATGTTGATATCTCCTTCGTAAGACCTGTCCAAAATTCTTCCGTTATGCCTACACACCTGATAACCTTCCGGCACTCTGATGTAGATCACTTTTTTCTCGTCTATATCAAAGACTTCAGGAAACAGATAGAGTGGTGGGTACATTTTTTGTGGGTTATTGATTGCTGTAGTAAATTCTTTAATCACTTTATCAACTTTATCTTTACTAACACCAGCAATCTCTCCTTTGTCATTTACACCAAGCAAAATATGTCCGCCGTTTCTATTATTGAAAGAGCATACCGTATCAAAGACATCTTTGGTTAAAGCGTTTTTAGATTCTTTAAACTCAACATCTATTTTTTCTCCATTTTGAATTAATTTTTTTATTTCATCTATCGTCATCTGTTTATTTTGCCACC
>JAUNLY010000077.1:3754-7594 GCA_030532025.1 Eubacteriales bacterium | reverse complement strand
ATAAAAAAACAGTTTTTTTGCAAGCAGAAAGAGAGAGCAAAGCCAAAGCTACGTTGAGTAAATGAGACAAAAACGCAGACAGAAAACCTTATCAAAGCATTAAAGGTTGAGGTTGGTATAAAATTCCATGTTGTTTTCTGCCCCAAAACCTTGCTGTGTTTTGCTTACGATGGTAATTCCACGTAAACAAAAATATCCCCTTTACCGTGCGAGCGGAAAAGGGGATAAAAGACATTGTAAATATAAAACTATCAGTCTTTTTTTCTTATGGTGGGTGCTTCAGGCGCTCTTAGGCGGCTGGCTTCTATCATGGAAGAGCCAAGAAGCGGTTGTAAATAGTATTTAAAATCTGGCGTTACGTTGTTGCCTTGGGCGTTTATAAATTCGTCCGGCATAAGCTTTGTTTTGGCAGCTATTTTATCAAGCGGCTGTATCTGGTAATCGACCGAGTAATAACCTGTGCGGTTTATGGTGATGCTGCCGTCAGTGTCGTGCCATATGGCAAACT
The DNA here is from genome assembly GCA_030532025.1 of Eubacteriales bacterium. GTDB lineage: Bacteria > Bacillota > Clostridia > Christensenellales > Aristaeellaceae > DTU024. The sequence goes on along the minus strand of JAUNLY010000077.1, from coordinate 7,086 downwards.
GTGCGGATTTTTCGCCGACTTCGCGGGCTTCCCTTTGGTCGACATCGCTTACGCAACCCATGAAGGAACGTTGCAGATAGCCAAGCGTATCGCTCCTTACACGACTTACCTGTAGCTTGTTTTTAACCTGCTGTACGAGCAATTCGCCGAGGGCGCCGGTACCGCTGAGCTGTACGTTGCCGTGGGCGTCGCAGCCTAAGTCCTTAAATTTAGTAAGTATGGGAGTGCCTTTTTCGTCCTGTATGCCTTCTGATACAGCGACAACGCAGCGACCGAGACGCTTATATACATTGTCTACATCGTCCAAGAACTTCTCCATTGTAAAGGGACGCTCGGGGAGATACACAAGGTGCGGGCCGTCGTCCGGGTATTTCTGCGCCACTGCGGAGGCCGCGGTCAAAAAGCCTGCGTGTCTGCCCATTACAACGCCTATATGCACGCCGGGCAATGCCCTATTGTCTAAGTTAAGGCCTATAAAGCTCTGTGCAACAAACCTTGCAGCGCTTGGGAAGCCGGGTGTATGGTCGTTTAAAACCAAATCGTTGTCTATTGTTTTTGGGATATGTATGGCACGGAACTCGTAGTGGGATTTTTCCGCCTGCTCGTTTACTATGCGAACGGTGTCCGCCGAGTCGTTACCGCCTATGTAGAAAAAGTAGCGCACGTTGTGCATGCGGAATACTTCGAATATTTCTTCGCAGTATTTGGCGTCCGGCTTATCCCTTGTGGAGCCTAAAGCGCTTGAGGGGGTTACCGCAACACGCTCCAAGTTGTTTGTGGTTTCCTGTGTCAGGTCTAAAAAGCGTTCGTTTATAATGCCGTTAACGCCGTTTACAGCGCCGTAAACCTTGGTAATCTGGGGGAACTTGCGGCTTTCCAACACCACGCCCACCAAACTTTGGTTTATAACGGCGGTAGGGCCGCCGCCCTGTGCAACGACTACCTTGCCTTGCAGTTTATCCATTATGTCCTCCTAAAAAAACAGGCAGGGCAAAATGCCCCACCTTATTAATTACAAATAATTAAGCTTTGTTGTCGCAGCCGAGCACGTGCACTATTTTATGGCGCACCATGTCCCTAAGTGCGGTTCTGGCTTCGCTTAGGTACTGGCGGGGGTCAAAGTGGTCGGGGTGCTCTGAGAAGTGCTTGCGTATTGTGCCTGTGAATGCCAAACGCAGGTCGGAGTCTATGTTTATTTTGCAAACTGCCATGCTTGCGGCCTTGCGCAGCATATCTTCCGGAACGCCCTTGGCGTTGTCGAGCTTGCCGCCGTTTGCGTTAATCATGTCTACGTATTCGGGTATAACGCTTGATGCGCCGTGCAACACTATGGGGAAGTTAGGCAGACGTTTGCCGACTTCTTCAAGGATATCAAAGCGGAGCTGAGGTTCGCCCTTAAATTTGAATGCGCCGTGGCTTGTGCCTATTGCAATTGCCAAGCTGTCAACGCCTGTGCGGGAGACAAATTCTTCCACTTCTTCGGGGCGGGTGTAGCTGGAGTCCTCTGCGGATACCTTTACATCGTCTTCAACACCTGCAAGGCGGCCGAGTTCGCCCTCTACCACTACGCCGTGGTCGTGAGCGTATTCCACAACCTGCTTGGTGAGCTTGACGTTTTCGTCAAAGGGGAGGTGTGAGCCGTCTATCATAACGGAGGTGAACCCGCCGTCTATGCAGGATTTGCATGTTTCAAAGTCGGGGCCATGGTCAAGGTGAACGACCACATCAAGACCGCTTGTTTCGACCGCGGCTTCTATAAGTTTCATAAGGTAGGTGTGGTTTGCATAGCGGCGTGCGCCTGCGGAAACCTGAAGTATAAGAGGGGATTTTTCCATGGTGGCGCCTTCCACGATACCTTGGATAATCTCCATATTGTTTACGTTAAACGCACCTATGGCGTAACCGCCTTCATAGGCTTTTTTAAACATTTCTGTGCTTGTTACCAATGGCATAATTATGCCTCCTTTATAATACGATTCTTATTTAATTATAGCTAATTTAAAGTTAGCTGTCAAACAAAGTGCGGGTCAAATCGGCGAAATTTGAGAACCTGTAATCGCATGGATAGTCGGGGTAGTAGTTCTCAGGGTCAAACAGCACTGCTGCTATACCGGCGTTTTTTGCGGCGTCTAAGTCTATGGGGCGGTCACCCACCATGCAACAGGCGTTTTTTGGTAGGCTATGTTTATCTATAAGGAAATTAAGCGCGTCTGGCGACGGCTTTTTTTTGAAACCGTGTTCTGAAGTAAGCACATCTTTAAAAAGCTTTAAAGCATTTTTTGATGAAAGCGCTTCAAGTGCGCTTTTGTCCCTATGGGTGTAAAGGTAATTTTGACCGCCGGCTTTTACTACTGCCTGAAGGCTTTGAAGTGCATCTTTATAGAGAGGTATTGTAGATGCGTCCCTTTTTGAAGCAAGACGCTGGTAAATATCCAAAATCTTTTCTGCAGTTTGTGCGTCTCCTTTGGCAAAGGAAAGAGCTGCCTGCCCTAAAGTGGTTTTTATAAGGCGCAGCAGCTCGTCTTGGCTTGGTAGCTTTATTTTTAATTCAATAAGGGATTGCTTAATATCCTCCGCCACTTGGGGGTAGGAGTTAAACAATGTGCCGTCAAAATCCCAGAAAACCTGAGAAAACTTCATGCTTTTTTAGGTGCGGGCAATTCGCTTGTGCAGTGCGGGCAGCGTGTCGCTTCGTCCGCCACTTCGCCAAAGCAGAAGGGGCATTTGCGTACTTCTTTTGCGGGTGCTTCGGGTGCGGGTTTCTTTAGTTTAGCTATAAGGCGAACAAATAGGAATATGCACAGTGCGATAAGTACGAAGTCTATAACGTTTTGCAGGAAAAGGCCGTAGTTAAATGTTGCAACACCGGCTTCCTTTGCGGCTTCGACGCTTGCATATTTAACATCGCCGCCGCCAAGCTGTATAAACAACCCGCTTACGTTTGTGCCGCCTGTAACAAGGCTTATAAGCGGCATAAATATGTCGTTTACAAGGCTGGTTACTATTTTGCCAAAAGCGCCGCCGATAATTACACCGACAGCCATGTCGATTACATTGCCCTTTACGGCGAACTCTTTAAACTCTTTAAGAAACTTGTTCATAGAAAAAACCTCCTATCGTTTTTAATATTGTATCATTTTACATTTAAGGCTTCAACTGTGATTAGGCGTTTTTAACATAAAAACCGCACATCAGGCGGTAAAAATTATACTCTAAACCATTTCAAAAGCGTTAATTCTGTGGATAACATTTAAGTGTATAGCATACAGATGATATATGACGCAAAAAACGATAAAATCGCCATTGTCATTATGAAAGGTTTGAAAGGAAAA
>JAUNLY010000077.1:0-3654 GCA_030532025.1 Eubacteriales bacterium | reverse complement strand
CGGATATAATGTAAAGGAAACTTGACGAAAGGAAGGTGGTGCGTTTGAAAAATAATTTAGACGAATTGAGAAAGCTTAACGGCTTAACTCAAGAAGAGTTTGCAAAAGAATTAAGAGTTTCAAGGCAGACGATTAGTGCGATAGAAAACGGTAAATATAACCCATCTTTAGATTTAGCGTTTGCGATAGCACTATACTTTAACAAGAGAATCGAAGAAGTATTTATTTATGAAAAGGAGGAAAATCATGAAAAAAAGTAATTTAGCTTATGGTCTAATTTATATTGTATTAGCAGGAATGTTTCTGTATTTAGCTATTGCTTTTAACAATAAAATCTCAGGCATATTTTACGGAATGACAGGTGCTTTAGGAGCTAGTGGTATAGCTACTATAATTCGATATTTCTATTGGCAAAAAAATAAGGAAATATATCAAGAAAAAGCGGAACTTAAAAAAATAGAGCAGCAAGATGAACTAAAACAAAAAATAAGAGATAAAGCAGGCAACTACACTTATTATATTGGTATGTTAATTATAGCACTATCAATTATGGTGTATTCCGTGCTTGATGCCTTGAATATCATGGAAGTAAAGCATATTGTAATATATTTAGGCATATATTTAATTAGCCAAGTGTTTATCGGCATTATAGTTTTTAACCATCTTTTGAAAAAATACGAATGATAAATTCCCTAAATTAAAATTATTTTTTGTAAACAGTAAATCAAATAGGTTTGCTGTTTTTCTCCTCCTCTAATACTTAAAAGAAAAAAGCTACTTGGAAAAACGTTTGATTGTGCGCTGTATCCTTAAAGTAGCTTTTTTATTTATCGGGAGTATTTGGTTTTGCCCCTACCTTTTATGCGCTTTTCTTGCACTTTTCCTGCGGCGCACGGGCTGTGGCTGTGCGCGCTCAAAGGGTTTCTCGTCCTTTAGGTCAAACACTTGGTCGCGAAGTTTCGCGGCTAATTCAAAGTTAAGCTCGCCCGCGGCAGACAACATTTGGTCTTCAAGCTTTTCTATAAGCTGTTGGCGTTCTTCGTCGCTCATACCCTGTTTTTCAAAGTAATCGTTGTTACGGCTTATGGCTATAAGCTCCCTTACCTTAGACCGTATGCTCTTTGGCGTTATATTATGCTCTATGTTATATGCTTCCTGTATGCGTCGCCGCCTGTTGGTTTCGTCAATGGCACGTATCATAGAACCTGTAGGTTTATCCGCATACATAATAACGTGGCCCTGCGTGTTGCGCGCAGCACGCCCCATGGTCTGTATTAGTGAGGTTTCTGAGCGCAAAAAGCCCTCTTGGTCGGCATCTAATATAGCTATAAGGGATACTTCCGGAAGATCAAGCCCTTCTCGCAATAGGTTTATACCTACTAAAACGTCGTAGTTTCCAAGCTGCAAATCCCTTATAAGCTGCATTCTTTCAAGCGTTTTTATGTCGGAGTGCAGGTAGCGCACGCGTATGTCGTTCTCCCGCAAAAAGTCGGTAAGCATTTCCGCCATTTTTTTGGTGAGCGTCGTAACGAGCGTGCGGAACCCTTTTTCTGTTTCCTTGCGTATTTCGCCTATTAAATCGTCCACCTGTCCTGTTGCCGGGCGAACATCAATTTTTGGGTCTAAAAGCCCTGTCGGGCGTATAATTTGCTCTACAACCTGTTTTGAATGTTCTATTTCGTAAGATGATGGAGTTGCAGATACGTATATAACCTGATTTATGCGCTCCTCAAATTCGGGGAAGGTTAAGGGCCTGTTGTCAAAGGCGGAGGGAAGCCTAAAGCCGTAGCGAACAAGCTCTTCCTTTCTTGCGCGGTCGCCGAAATACATGCCCCTAATCTGCGGTATGGTAACATGGCTTTCGTCTATTATACATAAAAAGTCTTTAGGGAAATAATCAAGCAATGAATAGGGCGGGTCGCCAGGTTTTCGCCCGTCAAAATACCTGCTGTAGTTTTCTATGCCCGTGCAAAAACCTATTTCCCTCAGCATATCTATGTCGTAGCGTGTGCGCTGGCGTATGCGTTGTTCTTCTATTAAAAGCCCTTGCTCTTTAAAGCTTTCCGCCTGTAACTCCATATCGCGCTCTATCTGCTTTATTTTGTCCTCCCGTCCTTCTATGTTGGACACATAGTGAGAGGCGGGGTACACGGCGATATGGTTTAAGCTCCTTATTATTTCCCCGCTTGCTAAATGAAATTCCGACACACGGTCTATCTCGTCACCGAAAAACTCAACCCTTATGCCGTCCTCCCTGCTGCCTATGGGTATAATATCCACAACATCCCCGCGTATGCGGAAATTACCGCGCTCAACGCCTATGTCATTGCGGTTGTACTGTATTTCGACGAGCTTTTTGGCCAAGTCTTCGGGGCTCATGTGCATGTTAGGGCGTAGGGAAACCATCTGCCCTTGGTATTCGGAGGGGTCACCCATAGAATATATGCAGCTTACGGAGGCTACTATTATAACGTCCCGCCGCTCGTAAAGTGCTGCGGTTGCGCTGTGGCGCAGGCGATCTATCTCGTCGTTTATGGAAGCGTCCTTTTCTATATAGGTATCGCTTGATGCTATATAGGCCTCCGGCTGGTAGTAATCGTAATAGGATACGAAGTATTCTACCGCATTATCTGGGAAAAAGGTTCTAAACTCGCTGCAAAGCTGTGCTGCGAGCGTTTTGTTGTGGGCTATTACAAGGGTGGGTTTTTGCACGCGCTCTATAACATGTGCCATGGTAAATGTCTTACCAGAGCCTGTAACGCCAAGCAGCGTTTGGTGTTTTTGACCGTCCAGCACCCCTTGGCTTAACTTTTCTATTGCCTGTGGCTGGTCTCCCGTTGGAGAAAACGGAGCCTTAAGTACAAATTTTCCCATTATTTAAATATTATGTCTTCCCTAAGCCTATAAAGTGTAGCGCCGCGCCCCCTGTGGCAGAAAGCGTCTACAAACCAGTCTATCTTTTTCTTTGCGTCATATTGCGGCAGGCCGTAGCGTATGCCGTTTTTCTTTTGGCCTTTCATGTTGGAATCTGTCCAAAAAACGCTGTCGCTCTCGGCGTCATAGTCTTGCGTAAATATAAGGCTATGTGCACCCACGCCATAGTAGTAGTCGGCGCTCATCTGGAAATAATCTCCCTTTTGCACCTGTTGCATAAATTCCCTTGCTTTCTGTTTGTTTTCCTTTTTGGAAAGCGCTTTGTCGTACTTAAACTGTGCTGCTATAACAAAGGGGTTGCCGTCCTCAGGCGCTATTTCTTCCCATTCTATGCCGTATTGGTAGGGCTTGGATTCTTTTTTGGGAAGGTTGTTGGGTATTACAAGGTTAACATCTGGGAATTCTGCCATGCGGTACTTGTTTTTGGACTCCGAAAACACATATACAGTAAAGTTTTTGCATAGGTATTTGTCGCCCGAATAATGGGCGGATTGCAGTCTGCCGTTTGCAGCGTCATAAAGTGCCTTGGCTTCCGCCAAATAGTCGTCTATAAAGGATTCCCTTGCGCTTTTTGTGCTTTCAGCATTTGTAAACAAGGGCATTGCCATTAAAAGGCAAAGTATTAAAGCGATATATTTTTTCATCGTAACTCCTTTCACCAGTTAATACTAATCCCGCACCTTAATGCTTCGATAAGCTTGTCTTTTTCCATTTTTGCTT
>JAUNLY010000076.1 GCA_030532025.1 Eubacteriales bacterium | reverse complement strand
AATTAGATATGCGTCTAACACCATTTATTCTACAAGTAGGGGTATGCTCCTCATGCGTGTTTCAATAATATTCTTGATTTTCCCAAAATTGAAGGTGCTTTTTACGATAATACCTATGTACACGAGTATCGCTTTTCTATTTCGAAAACTACTATGTTTTGCATAAAAAACTAATAATTTATATAGTTTGCACTATAAAAAGCCAAACCTTATAAACATATCGTTTATTTAAAAAAGCTTATTAAACTTACTAAACACGCTTAAAAATGATGGTGCTTTAGGTACAAACTATTCCATTTTTTAACAAAATATGTTATTATAGCGATACAAAAATACAAGCAATACGCAGGAGAGAGCTTAGCTTTATGTGTATTGTAAAAAAACAGGAGGAAAATTATGACTGGTATCCCGCTTATCATCGCATTTGTAATTGCAATTGTAATTATGATTGTGCTGATATCCAAATTCAAGGTGCACCCTTTCCTATCCATAATGCTTGTCGCATTGGTGTTTGCGATTATAGCAGGGCTTAACATCGCAAAAATACCGGACATCATCGGCGATGGCTTCTCAGGAACCTTCAAATCAATAGGTATAGTAATTATTTTAGGCGCACTTATAGGTACACTGCTTGAAAAAACAGGTGCAGCGCTTAAAATGGCGGACGTTGTCGTAAGGCTTGTCGGCAAAAACCACCCCGAAGCCGCTATGCTCATTATGGGCTGGATAGTTTCCATACCCGTATTTTGCGATTCCGGCTTTGTAATACTAAACCCCATAAGGCGTGCATTGGTTAAGCGCACGGGACATTCCTCCATTGCGACCTCCGTCGCCTTGAGCATGGGGCTTTATATCTCCCACTGCTTTATACCGCCAACACCAGGCCCTATCGCCGCAGCAAACACGCTGTATGAGCAAGGGCTTAGCATAGAAGCAAACCTGCTTTTGGTTATGGGTATAGGCGCTTTGGCCTCCATACTTCCTATGCTAGTCGGTTATTTGTATGCCATTTTTATCGGCAAAAGAATAAAGGCTAAGGACGAGGCTGATATGTCATTGGACGGCGAAGTCGTAAAGACTTACGAAGAGCTTGTCGCTTCCTACGGTAAACTCCCAAGCAGCTTTATGAGCTTTGCTCCCATAGTAGTACCGATAATACTTATGGGCTTATCCTCTGCGTTTAACATGGCAGGGCTAAGCGTAGCTTTTGTTTCTTTTTTAGGTAAACCTATAATGGCGCTTGCCGTGGGCTTAATACTCGGCATAGTGCTTCTTGCGCAGAGCGGCAAGATGAAAGATTTTTATACTCTTACCAACGACACATTGCGTGTAACAGGCCCAATACTTTTTGTAACGGCCGCAGGCGGCGTACTTGGCAAGGTTATAGCCTCTACTGACCTTGTACCCTATATACAGGCAAACGCAGGCAACCTAAGCTACTTAGGGCTTGTGTTCCCGTTCATAATATCCGCCGTGCTTAAGACTGCACAGGGCTCCTCCACAGTTGCGATTACCACAACCGCAGGCATAGTAGCACCGCTTTTGGGCACACTCGGTATGGCGACAGAAGTCGGCGCTGCATTGGTTACTATAGCCATAGGTGCAGGTGCTATGACGGTTTCCCACGCAAATGACAGCTATTTCTGGGTTGTAACCAACTTTGGCTCTATGGAAGTGGAAGACGGCTACAAGACGCAGACAGTCGGCACACTGCTTATAGGTTTAGCAGGGCTTGTGAGCACGCTCCTTATCTCTATGATTGTATAATAAGTACTTTAAATTTGGGGGGCAAGCGCCCCCTTATTTTATATAATTAGGTGTATTCTGGACATAAGCGTTCAGAATATGTTAATTTATGTTAGAATATTTATAAGTAGCGGAAAGGAGTTTTAATGATTAGAGACGATTCAAAAGCGATAGTGCAGGCTGCACTTAAGGACGCTTCACCTGACGAAGCGGTAAAAAGAGCACTCGACAAAATAAATTTGACTGAGGTCGATAAACTCATAATGGTTGCGATAGGCAAAGCCGCTTGGCAGATGGCATACGCCGCAAATAATTACCTTGGCCACCGCATAGACGATGGCATTGTAATAACCAAATATGAACATTCCAAGGGCGACATTGCGAACATAAAAATATACGAAGCGGGTCATCCGGTGCCTGATGAAAACACATTAAAAGCTACGCAAGAAGCGCTTAATTTGACAGAAAATTTAAGCGAAAAAGACGCCGTACTGTTTTTGGTGTCCGGCGGTGGCAGTGCACTTTTTGAAAAACCTTTGATACCGCTTGATGAACTGAAGGATATAACAAACCAGTTGCTTAAAAAGGGCTGCGATATAACAGAAACCAACACCATAAGAAAGCGCCTAAGCGATGTAAAAGGCGGCAAATTTGCGCTTAAATGCAAGCCCGCAAAGGTTTATGCGATAGTGCTTTCAGACATATTGGGCGACCCACTGGATATGATAGCTTCCGGCCCCGCCTACCCCGACAGCAGCTCCGTACAGGACGCATTAAATATAGTAAAGAAATACGACCTTAATTTATCCGAAAACGTACTTACGCTCCTACAAAAAGAAACACCAAAGGAGCTTGATAATGTAGACAGCATTATAACAGGATCTGTAAGACAACTTTGCCTTTCTGCGGAAAAAACCGCAAAAGCCTTGGGCTATAAGCCTATTATATTAACTGATTGCCTTAATTGTGAAGCAAGAGAGGCGGGGTCTTTCCTATCTTCCGTGGCGAAATACTACCAGCAATCTCAAGAATCCCTTGCTTTTATTTTAGGGGGAGAAACCCTTGTACACGTTACTGGGCATGGCAAGGGCGGCAGAAACCAAGAGCTTGCGCTTGCAGCAGCGGAAGTTTTATCCACATGCCACAACAGTGCAATATTTTCCGTGGGGTCTGACGGTACCGACGGCCCTACTGACGCTGCAGGCGGATATGTTGATAACGACAGCTTATTAAAGCTACAATCGCAAGGCATAAACCCGTGGGAAATCCTTAAAAACAACGATGCCTACACCGCCCTAAAAGCAATAGACGGCCTTATTATGACAGGCCCTACCGGCACCAACGTAAACGACCTTACGGTATTGCTTATAAAGCGATAAGGATATACTATTTATTTAATAGGCTTTACAAAACACAGTATAACCAACCAAAGGCTATATCGAAATATCAAAATACCTAATTGACAATGAGATGTAGTTTATAGTCTCAGAGTAAGACCGAAAATAATTTTTTAGCATAGCGCTGCTTGAGTGTTCAAACACAAACGCTCAAGCATAAGCGTAGAGCGGAGAATATAAACCCGCCGCAATTTTTCTTGCGGCGGGTTTGTATTTTATACCAATATATATAGCTTACACCATCTCGCGGGAGCCTATTGTGGCAACCATTACGGCTTTTATGGTGTGCAAGCGGTTTTCGGCTTGGTCAAACACCTTGCTGTAGGGGGCACGGAAAACTTCGTCCGATACTTCCATCTCTTTAAGGCCGTATTTTTCGTAAACTTCAAGACCCATTGCGGTGTTTAAATCGTGGAATGCGGGCAGGCAGTGCAGGAATATAAGATTGGGGTTTTGGGCTTTTTCTACCAAGGCTTTGTTTACTTGGTAATCTTTTAAAAGCTCTATTCTCTCTTTAAACTTATCTTCTTCGCCCATGGATACCCAAACGTCCGTGTATAAAACGTCCGACCCTAAAACGGCGTCAAGCTCGTGAGATACGGTGATTTTAGCACCTGTGGATTTCGCAAGGTCTTCGCAGTAGTTTTGCAGGTCTTTGTCGGGCCAAAGCTCCTTGGGAGATACTATGCAGGCGTGCATGCCGAGCTTTGCACAGATAATCATTATAGAGTTTGCCACGTTATTGCGCCCGTCGCCTACATATGTAAACTTGCACTCGCTAAGGGGCTTATCGGTGTTTTCCATAAGGGTCAAAAGGTCAGCAAGCGCCTGTGTGGGGTGATACAAGTCGGTAAGGCCGTTCCATACCGGTACTCCGGAATGCAGTGCCAAATCCTCCACAGTTTTTTGAGAAAAGCCGCGGAACTCTATGCCGTCATAGAAGCGGCCAAGCACCTTGGCGGTGTCTTCTAAAGATTCTTTTTTGCCCATCTGGCTGTTGCTCAAAAATGTCGCATGGCCGCCCTCGTCATAACAGGCTGTTTCAAAGGCGCAACGAGTTCTTGTTGATGTTTTTTCAAAAATAAGCACTATGTTTTTGCCTTTGAGGGAATTACCCATCTTGCCTTGACGCTTGTTTTCCTTAAGCGTGCGTGCCAAATCCAGAAGATAGCGTATCTCGTCCGGAGTGTAGTCCTTAAGCGTTAAAAATGAGCGGCCTTTTAAGTTGATGTCCATATATCCTCCTTTAATTTTGCCTTTCAAGCGGCATTGTCATACAGCGTGGGCCACCGCGCCCTCTGCCAAGCTCGGAACCGGGGATTTCTATAGTGCGTATGCCGGCATCGCGTATTATGGCATTGGTTACGGCGTTTCTGTCGTAAACTATTACTACGCCGGGAGCAATACAAAGCGTATTGCTGGCGTCGTTCCATTGTTCTCGCTGAGCGGCTATCTCGTCATCGCCGCCACAAGGTATGAGATTTATTTTATCTTGTCCCATGGTTTTTGCGAGTATAGTATCCATAGTGCCACATTCTTCCGTTACATCAAGCGTGTTTTTGGCACCCATTGTGATGGTAAATGCCCTAAAATCGCGCAGAAGGCCAGGGTGCACGGTAAAGCTGTCCGTGTCCACCTGTGTCATTACGGTGTCAAGGTGCATATAGGCACGGAGCTTTGGAATATCCAGAGCCAATATGCGTGTGAAACCGCTGTCTTCGTCCGTAAACAAGTGTTTAGCGAGTATTTCTATAGCCTCTGGCGATGTGCGCTGGGATATACCTATAATTAAAAGGTCTTTCGCGGGGCATAATATGTCCCCACCCTCTATGGGATAAGGTATGGAAAGGTCATAATAGAAAGGCACCGGCTTTTTAAACTGCGGATGGTACTTTAAGATGTATTTGCTGTAAAGCGTTTCGCGTTTACGGCTCGCGGCATACATGCTGCTTAGCACAGCGCCCTTGCCTATGCACGCCATGGGGTCGCGCGTAAAATAAAGGTTTGGCATAGGAAGCGTTACAAAACTGCTCTCGTGCCTTAGCTTTGACGAAAGCGGGTGTATTTCCTTGCCGTCTATATCGTCCAAAGTGATGCCCGCCATGGTCTTGATAACCATATCTTTAGTGCTTTCAATATTTAAAAGACGGTCTAACAGTTTGTTGGCGTTGTATACTGCGGCGGGACCGGAAAGATGTATAAACTCCTCCACGAATTTGCGTTTTATGCCTTCGTCTTGTGAAAGCGCTTCCGCCGCAAGCTCTGTAAGGTAATGAACCTCAACCCCTTGGCTTTTGAGTGCGTCCGCAAAAGCGTCATGCTCCCTTTGAGCGCCGTGTATATAGGGTATGTCGTCAAAAAGCATAGGCTCAAGCCGTGCAGGGGTAAGTTGCTCAAGCTCCTCCCCCGGTCTGTGCAGCAGCACGTGTTTAAGCTTCGCTGTTTCGCTATGTACGGAAATCTGCATTCTTCACCTCAAAATTAATTATCGTTCATAAACTTCTTTACGATTATACCACGATACCACCGTAAAAGGAAGAGAAAAATGAATAAAAAATAAAAAATATGCAGATTTTTTATTTGATTTTTTTATATCTTTTTTGATGAATAATATAGTTATAAATACTAATAAAAAGAAACACATAGCAACCGCATAAAGTCCTAAAAACAGCATAGCGTATCAGTGCTCCATTAAAAATGGTAACATAAAGCCATACTGTAAGAGTAGAAAATATATTTTGCTGGTTCAAACTACATTACTTTTAGGTGTGATTAGTTGTATTTAATTATATGACCCTAAGTGATATGCACAAATTTTATTTTAGTATTACCCAAATTGTTTTAATATATTGTCTACTTCGCTATCTTCTTCCGGAGTAAATTCGCGCGTGCGGCGTATTTCAAGCAGTTGTTTTATGCGTTTGGAAAGCTCCGGACTTATTTTAAAGCTCCTTGCAACAAAGAAGGCAAAGCCCATTATTATTACAAACGCAAACACCACGAGCATGCGTATAGCGTTTTGCGTGGCTAAGGGTTGCACGGGTATAGGCACGGCGTCCGTCGGGTGTATAAAACCCGTTAAACCTAAAACCGAGCCCACCAAAAATATAGCGATTGCCGCACTTACCTTGCGTATGAATGTCATAACCCCGCTGAAGGAGCCTGACATACGCTGCTTTAAGGATAGTTCTCCAATATCCACAACATCGGGGAATATAATCCAGCTCATGGTCTGCGCTCCGGCAAAGCCAAGGGCTGTAAATGCGGTTATAACATACAGCCATACAGGGCTTGCATCTTTTGGGAAAAGCGCTATTCCCAAAGCGCCAAGCGCAGTTAAAGGAAGTCCAAAGCGGTAGATTTTGGTTTTTGGTATGCTATCCACCTTTTTCATAAGAAAGGGGTATAAAATAAGCTGCATTACTAAGAATGTACCTAAAAAGATAGTAGAGCTTATACTCGACACAACATATAGAGCGTAATAGATTACAACGGCGCTTACAATATCCAATGCTACGGATTGCGATGAATGCAGCGCTATAAGCTTGCGGAAACTTTTTACACGCAAGGGCTTTATAAATGTTTTGAAGGAGAATTTTATTTTTTCGTCCCCGTATGGCACACGTTCTTTGCAAAAAACGCCCGCCAAAATGTTGGGAACAGCAAAATAAGTGCCGAAGCCCAACACAAGTATAAAGTAAAACTGCCATACATCTATGCTTTGCCGTGTAAGCCGGCTAAACAGCATGGTCGGTGCAAGGGTGCATATTGCGGTAGACAGCAGTGAAAAGGCAAGTCTGCTCAAATTCGCCTTGTTACGCAAAGAGTAATCGTTTGTTATCTCGGTACTCATGGAGCTATAGGGTACTGCTATTATGGTAGAGACCGTGGCGTACAAGAGATATGTAAGCGTTACATATACTATGCGCATAATTTGGCTCTCAAAGCTAACAGGGTACCAAAGAAGCGCCATTATGGGTATTAGCAATAAACCGCCTAATATGAGATATGGCCTGCGACGACCTATCTTGCTGCGTGTATTATCCGAAATGACGCCCATAAGAGGGTCTGATATGGCGTCCCAAGCCTTGCTTATCATAACAACGGCACCCGCCCAAGCCGGATTTATTTTTAATATATTGGTAAGGTAAGGTAGGTATATAACCGACAAAATGGCAAGCCCTCCTCCCCCGAACACGTCCGCCAATGCAAACAAGATAAGCTCCTTTTTGGATAATTCTTCACCGGCAGTTTTATTGCGGTTTTTTGCTCTCATAAATACCTCCAGTTTGTATTTTCTTATACTAATCCAAATCGTTAATGCATAGAAAAACACCGGATTTTTTCTTTTTTGCAAGGCCGAATGAGGGAGTCGTAGCGGCGCTACGCTGACTGAGTGAGGTGAAGCAAAAACGGAAAAAGACAAGTTTATCAAAGCATTAAGGTTTGGGATTAGTATAGTAATATTTTATATTAATATCGGCTCGAATTCAATTAAAGTACGGTTTGTAACGGCTTTTGAAGTATTTT
>JAUNLY010000075.1 GCA_030532025.1 Eubacteriales bacterium | reverse complement strand
ATACGCTTAGCGAGCGAAAACTTAAATATAAGCCCCCGTCGCATAACGCTTTCAACTTGCGGGCTTGTGCCAAAAATATACGAACTGGCTCAAGAAGAACTGCCAATCACATTAAGCATATCCCTGCACGCCCCAAATGACGAACTTAGGCGGCAGATTATGCCGATAGCCAAGGCATACCCTTTTGATACCCTTATAGAAGCATGCAAGTCTTACGTTAAAACTACCGGCAGACGGGTAAGCTTTGAATATGCCTTAATAGACGGCTTTAACGACAGCGTTTTGCATGCGCAGGAATTGGCAAGCGTTTTGCGCGGTTTCCAGTGCCATGTAAACCTTATACCTTTAAACCCTGTAAAAGAGAGGGATTTAAAAGGCTCAAACTCAAAAAATGTAAAAAAATTTTACGACAGCCTTGTATCTTCAAACATAGCCGTCAGCATACGCCGCTCCATGGGGCAGGATATACACGGTGCCTGCGGTCAGCTGCGCAGCGATTACCTAAAAGAAGCGACTACTTAAAAGGAGAGCTTATTTGAACGCAATTATAAGAACCCACATAGGCAATGTAATGCAGAATAACCAAGACAGCTATTTGGCGCTTGCGGGGAGCTACCCCATATACGCCGTTGCCGATGGCATGGGCGGCCATAGGGGGGGTAATATTGCAAGCAAAATGGCCGTTGAAATTATTGCGCGCGAGCTGTCGGGCTTAACTCCCAATGAGGATGAGTTAAAAAATGCCATAGACATTGTCAATGCAGAAATTTATACGCGCCAGTTAAACGATGCCAATTTGTCCGGCATGGGCACAACATTAACTGTACTATGGGAGCATGATGGGGGCTTTTTGTTAGGACACGTTGGGGATTCCCGCTGTTATTTAATAAGGGAAGGCAAGCTCTACCAGATGTCAAGGGACCATTCGCTCGTGGCGGAACTTGTAAATAGCGGTGTTCTACCGCCCGAAAAAGCTGCAAGCTACCCGTATAGGAATGTAATTACAAGGGCTGTGGGAACTGACAAAAAAGTAAATACGGATATATCTCTGCTTGAAAAAAGTAAGGGGGATATATGGCTTTTATGCTCGGACGGTCTTACAGAATATGTGCGCGCTGAGGAGCTTTTGTCTATAGTAAGCGAAAACTCCCTTGAAGATGCCGCGGATAAGCTTATAAAGCTTGCTTTAGACAGAGGCGGTAGGGACAATATAACGCTTCTTATACTGGGTACGCCGTAATGACAGAGCATGTTTTGGCGGGACGCTACCGCATAAAAGAAAAAATAGGCGAGGGCGGTATGGCTATTGTGTATAGGGCAAAGGATAGCCGCACCGGTCACGATGTCGCCGTAAAGTTTTTAAAACCGGAGTTTCATGACAATCCGGAATTTATAGAGTCCTTCAAGCGGGAGGCTAAGGCCGCAAGCCGTATGAGCCACCACAACATAGTAAACCTGCTTGACGTTGGCGAGGACGAGAAAAACCTATATATAGTAATAGAATATGTGCACGGCAAAACCTTAAAGGATATTATTAAAGATAGAGGCAAACTAAACGAGGACCTTGCTTCACAGATTATAACGAGGATTTTGGCGGCCCTGCAACATGCGCACGAAGCGAGCATAATACACCGAGACATAAAGCCACACAACGTTTTGGTTGACCAAAATGGATATATAAAAGTGTCGGACTTTGGCATAGCCAAAATGGTCGGCAGCAATACGGAGATGGGAACCCAAAAGGCGGAGAGCGTCATGGGTTCCGTGCACTATTTTTCTCCGGAGCAGGCCAAAGGCGAAAGCGCAACGTTTGCAAGCGATATATATTCCGTAGGTGTAGTTTATTACGAGCTTTTAACAGGCCATGTACCTTTTGAAGGGGATACACCCGTTGCCGTCGCAATGAAGCAGATAAACGAATTGCCAAAGCCCGTAAGGGACAGTGCTCCGGAAGTATCGCTAGCCATAGAAAGCGTTGTAATGAAAGCCCTTAGCAAAGACCCTAAGGATAGGTACGATTCTGCTCTTGCTATGGCGCAGGCGATAAAGCGTGCACTTAAATTTCCGGAGAAAGAAGTAACAAGGGATACCCCCGTATTTAAAACAGAAATTAAAAGACCTAAGATAAAAAGGCGCTTTAAGCTCGGACGCAAATTTGGCGTTATTTCGCTGTCTGTTGCGGTGCTTTTTACTATTGTTTTAGGAAGCATTATTATATATAACCGTATAACAAACCGCACAACTGTGCCATACTTAGTTGGCGAAACCGAGGAGGAAGCCGTGCGTATAGCTATAAACGCATGGCTTAAGCCGGAGATAGTGCGCCAGTCAAGCTCTCAAGCGGCGGGTACTGTAATACTGCAGTCGCACGATTTTGGCTACCCCATGAGTAAAAACGACACTATACTTCTTACAATAAGCACAGGCCCTATGGAAAAACCCGTGCCATCATTACTGGGCTTAGACGAGACGGAAGGCACAGCGCGCCTAAGCACATTGGGGCTTAATATGCTTGTAACGGAGCGCGTTATGGACGCTTCTCCAAGCGGCACCATACTCTCTCAAATGCCAAAGGCGGGTAGCACATTGTCATCAGGTGGCGTGGTACAGGTAAGCGTATCGGGAGGACAGCTTACTCTGCCCGATGTGGAGGGGCTTAGCAAGGACTCTGCCGTACAAAAGCTTCAAAACGCAGGGCTTCCTCTTACCAGAATAAAAATAGCAGAGGTGGCTGTGGAAGACAGCAGCCGCTTTGGCAAAATAGCGGATCAGCTGCCTAAGGGTGGCACCGTGGTGATGCCGTCTGACAACTCCCTCGAAATTGTGCTTGCCATATATGTGGAAAAAACTCCGAATGCACAGGATACAAACCCATGACAGCACGCATTATAGAGGGTAGGGGCGGCATATACACCGTCCAAAATAAGCTCGGCGAAAAATATGTTTTGCGTGTTGGCAATAAGTTTCGCTACAACAAGATGACACCGCTTGTGGGGGATATAGTAAAATACAGCCCAGGCGAAGACGACAGCCACGGCTGGATAGACGAAATTCTCCCAAGGAAAAATAGCCTTGTACGCCCGCCGGTAGCAAATATAGACCGCATAGGTATAGTAATAGCGGAGATACCGCAGCCGGACTTTCTTTTGGTGGACAAGATACTCTTAAACGCCTTTATGCAGAAAATAGAGCCTATAATAATAGTAAATAAGGTAGACTTAGGTGAGCAAGCCCTAAAACAAGCTACACAAAGCTATTCCGCTGCCGGCGTAAATGTAATAGGCGTATCCGCCCTGCAAGATAATACGCTTGATAAAATAAAAGAGCTTTTTTCAGGAGCGGTTGCCTGTTTTGCGGGACAATCTGGCGTTGGCAAAAGCACATTGCTCTCAAAGCTTTTAAATCTACCGCTTGAAACGGGCAAATTAAGCCGCAAGACATCAAGGGGCAAGCAGACCACAAGGCATACAAGCCTTTTTATAGAGGGGGATTTTATGCTGCTCGACACCCCAGGCTTTAGCCTTCTTGAAGTACCGCAGATAGAGCCGCAAGAGCTACTCAAATACTATCCGGAATTTGCTCTCCCCTTGGGTCAGTGCAAGTTTTCCCCCTGCTTTCACGATAGCGAACCGCAGTGTGCGGTAAAAGACATGGTGGAAAAAGGCCTTATAGACAGCTCCCGCCACGAACGCTATAAAACATTAAAAAATCAAATAGTGGATAATTGGAAAAACCGCTACAGTTAAGGAGATATTTATGATTACCATAGCACCTTCAATACTCGCAGCAGATCCCCTTAATATGGGGGCAGATATAAGGCGTATACTCGAATTTGGCATAGATACGCTACATATAGACATAATGGACGCGCACTTTGTGCCAAACCTAAGCTATGGGCCTTCCATAGTTCAGGCTATAAGGGGCGCTTTTCCTAATGTAAATCTTGATGTGCACCTTATGATGGATAACCCAAGTAAATACATAGATGCATTTTCTAACGCGGGTGCGGACGAAATAACGGTGCACGTAGAATTAGATGAAGATATAGACGATATATTAACTAAGTTAAAAAGCTTAAATGTAGGTGCGGGGCTTTCAATAAAGCCAAAAACCCCGGTTGAAAAACTAAAGCCCTACCTTGATAGGCTGGATTTAATTTTGGTTATGAGTGTTGAACCCGGTTTTGGAGGGCAAAAAATGATGCCAGAAACACTCGAAAAACTAAGCCAAATAAGGACCTTGGGCTATAAAAACGCACTTTCCATTGATGGTGGTATAAACGAGAATAATGCAGGGCTTGCTATAAAACAAGGTGCCGACAGGCTCGTCATGGGTACTGCTGTATTTAAGGCAGAAAACTTAAAACAAACGATAGAAAAGATACAGGCGTTGTAATTGAAAAACAGAGTTTTTGCAAAAAAATCCTTAGGACAGCATTTCCTTAAGGATGAAAATATACTTAATCAAAGCGTAGCATTGGCGGATGTTTCAAAGGACTCCGCCGTGCTTGAAATAGGCGGAGGTATGGGGGATTTAAGCCGAAAAATAGCTCCGCTTTGTAAAAAGCTTTTCATAGTGGAAAAGGACGAGGATATGCTCCCCTTTTTGCGCGTGGCGCTTGATGGGTTTTCCAATGTGCATATAATATTAGGCGATGCTCTTAAAACGAACTTTGAAGAGCTTTTAAAAGAAGAAGAAAACATACAGATAGTCGCAAATTTACCCTACTATTTAACAACAGAGCTTATGGAACGCTTTTTTCTTCTTGGTTTACCTATAAAATCCATAAGCGTCATGGTACAAAAAGAAGCGGGGGAGAGAATATTAGCCCCTCCAAACAGCCGCGAAAGAGGCCCGCTCGGCCTTTTGGCAGAGTTAAAAGCGGAGTGTAGGGGCAAAATAGATGTACCAGCAATGTGCTTTA
Organism: Eubacteriales bacterium; assembly: GCA_030532025.1. Taxonomy (GTDB): domain Bacteria; phylum Bacillota; class Clostridia; order Christensenellales; family Aristaeellaceae; genus DTU024. Next base: position 3,007 of record JAUNLY010000075.1, on the reverse strand, counting down.
ACCCGCCCCCCAATGTGGACAGCCTGTTTTTACACTTTGTAGCAAGAGAAAAAGCGCTTGTAAAACAAAGCGAAATACCTAAGCTATATAAATTTTTTAAGCTATGTTTTTTAAACAGGCGCAAAACGCTTGTAAATAATTTATTGGGTCTTGCACCTAATATCTATCCCGAGTCAAAGGCGGAAAAAAATAATTCAGAACGTGCTAATTTAGGTCGAAATAATTATAAAGAAGAGCTTGAAAAACTACTTTTAAGCCTTAATTTAAGGCGAGATATACGCGCCGAAGCCTTGAGCCTACAATCGTTTATAGAGCTTGCGTCAAAACTAAATGTAATAAATTTGTAATAAAGGCTTTACAAATAAGAAATACCGTGCTACAATACAGCCAACAAGAGGAGGATTGCTATGCACGGTATTTTTAAACGTTTTATTATAATAACAATATGTTTACTATTTGCGGTACCGGTGGGATACGCCTTCCGCTATGAAACATTGCGTCCGGGAGAACGTGGACAGGAAATAAAAAACATGCAGGAGGCGCTTGTTTTTCTGCAATATCCCATAAAGGCGGACGGCAAGTACGGCCCTATGACAGAAAATGCGGTAAGGGCATTTCAAATGTCGCAAAAGCTTAACTCGGACGGTCTTGCGGGTCATAACACATTGACAAGGCTGTTTTTATTGGCACCTCAGTTTAAGCCGCAGGGTGGGCAGACACCCCCAAAGACAGATGTTACAAACAAACCTAACATAGAGCCAAGCTATTCAAATGCTGTGCCAAATATAGGCAAGGGTAAGTATCGCCAAGGGGACGAAGCGAACAACGTGCGCCTATTGCAAGAGAGGCTTAATACTTTAGGCTACGACGCCGGTAGGGCGGACGCCGTTTTTGGCAGAAAAACAACTGTAGCCCTAAAGGAATTCCAAGCAAATGCGGGACTTGTCGTAGATGGAGTGGCGGGTCAGAATACATTTAATGTGCTTTTTTCTAAAAATGCCCCAAAGGCTTCCGATAAAGCACCATCACCCACTAAAGCGCCGGCAACGTATGTGCCACAACCTAATGCGACTTCAATACCCGCAACACATGCTCCTTTGCCTAGCCCAAGTGCAAGCCCTCAAACAGATGCGCCTGTCAACCCAAGCCCCATAGGCTCCGCTTTTGTGGATACCCCAAACAAAGGCAGCCTTAATTTCCGCAGAGTGCCTAAAAAAGGCGCGGGCTTTATAAAGGCAATTCCAAACGGCACGACTGTAAGCGTTGTTACGTCATTAGGTTCTTGGTGCCAAATAATATACGAGGGCCAAAAAGGCTATGTTATGACGGAGTTTTTAAACTTCGGTAAAAATACAGGGGCAACACAGGCTCCCGTGCCGACTTTTGCTCCGGTACCAACTGCTCCCGTGCCAACATCTGCTCCGGCACCCGTAAAACCCGATATAAATCTCACTTCCCGCCCTGGGGATAGAAACGAACAGGTGCGCTTGTTGCAAGAAAAATTAAAGGAATTGGGCTATTCTGTAAACGTAAATTCCTATTATGATTCAAAAACTCGCGCGGCTGTTATAGAATTTCAGCGCAAAAACGGCCTTAAGCAAGACGGCTTAGCAGGCAGGCGAACAAAAACGCTGCTCTATTCAACATCTGCAACTCCTAACGAATTAGACCAAAGCCCTATAGAGGCCCCAAGTTCCTTTGAAACACTAAGCATTGACGATAAAGGCTCTGCGGTGGAGCTTATGCAAAAAAGGCTAAAGCAATTAGGATACCCTGTAACCGTGAGCAAAGTTTTTGACATGAAAACCCACCAAGCGGTCGTGGCATTCCAAAGCTTAAACAAGCTAAGCAAAACAGGTCGCGCAGACGCTTCTATGCAAAAGCTTCTGTTTTCAAACAACGCTAAACGGTATAGCTCGGACTATGCGGGACTTTCTGAAGGTGCTGGCAGAGATATAAGCGTTTCCAGCTCTCAGGTTAAGCTTTTACACTGGTTTAAGGATATAAAACCATCTATACGCGCGGGTCAAACAGTAACTGTGTATCACCCCGGTAGCGGTATAAACTTTAAATTAAGGCTTTATTCGTTGGGGCGCCACGCGGACTCGGAACCGTTAAGCCTAAAGGATACCACTCTTATGAACAGAGCCTTGGGCCCTGCCAGCTGGAACACAAGGGGCGTATATGTAAAACTCCCAAACGGCACTTGGACCTTAGCTTCCATGCACAACTACCCCCATCTCTCCGGCGCTATAAAGGATAACGGCTTTGACGGCCATCTATGCGTACACTTCCTGCGCGACATGGAAGAAGCCGAAAAGAACGACCCCAACTACGGCGTAAGCAACCAAAAAAACATACGCAAGATCTGGAAAAGCATTTCCGGCGAAGAACTCGACTATTAAAAAGACTTATATACTAAAACACCGCAGAAGCGCTGTGGACAATAAAGCCTAAGCTACCTTTAACACCGCAGAATTCTGCGGTGTTTGCTTTAATAAAATTAACTGAACCAGTGCAAACAGAAAGCGAGTCTTTTGTATTATTGCTTTATAATACAATTTAACTCTTTACTGCTTTAATAAAGGGCTTTTTCCGTTTTCTTTGCTTATTCGTATAATTAAGCTTTGGACTTGCCCATATCGTTTGCGTTGGACAACTAAAAACATTCGTAAATAAATATTTTAAATTATAAAAAAGTCATTATACAATTCTATTCGCGTTTAGTTTTTTGCTTGACAAAGTCGCTGTGGCGGTTTATCATAAAACCAGTTATTATACTTGTTTCAGGCTAAAACAGCTTTATCTTGTGTGTTTTTGCATTCGCTTTGCTTTGGTAATATAGCGCCACTATGATTCCTTTGCACAGCTTTGTCAAATAAAAAATTCTCTAAAATATATTCGCTGCTTTAAACTGATCAAAGTATAAATTTCGGTAAGTTTTACCGGTATGTCATTTACGCGACAAACTAAGTTGTTAAGATAAGCACACAATTTTACAAGCGAC
>JAUNLY010000074.1 GCA_030532025.1 Eubacteriales bacterium | reverse complement strand
ATGAAGCTCGGAAGATGTTAAAGTTATGCTGTGCTTGTGGTTTGAAAGAAATAAAAGAAAACTGAAGCATGACAAAAATGACGGTTTATACAATAAATAGTATAAAAAGTCGTATATGCGAAACCGTTCTGTACCATATTTGCTATTTAAAGCTGTTTACTTTCGTTAAACAAGCTATAAATTAATTATTTTAGGGAGGTGTTTTATGGAAAAAGTAAGCTTAAAAGGTGTATTTGATATGCACGTGCACTCTGCACCCGATATTAGGGAAAGAGCTTATACCGATTTTGAGATGACAGAAGCTGGTATAAGGGTAGGTGCAAAGGGTATAGTGCTCAAATCGCACCACGGTACCACTATGAACAGAGCGTTTTTGTGCAACGAGTACAATCGCAAAATACATAAGGGCGATAATGATTTCGTTATGTATGGTAGCGTTACCTTAAACAATGCTATAGGCGGTTTAAACCCTGTTGCGGTTGACACGGGTATCAAAATGGGAGCGAAGGTTGTTTGGCTCCCCACAACACATGCAAAAAATCAGCTCGCCAAAAATGGAAAAACAGGCGGTATAGAGTGCCTTGACGAGCATTTTAAACCTGTTCCCAAATTACGAGAGATATTAAAAATAATACTCGATAACGACGTAGTGTTAGGTACGGGACATCTGTCGCCAGAAGAAATATTTGCTGTTGTGGATTTTGCAAAAAACATGGGTCTTAACAAAATAGTTGTAACACATCCAGAGTTTTGGGTGGTAGGTATGAGCCACGAAGATCAGAAGCGCATTGTGGACGATTACGATGTAATTCTGGAACGTTGCTATGCCCAGCCTATGGGCGGCGGGGTATACAAGAGCAACTTGCAAGATAACCTTGAAGTTATTAAGCTTGTGGGCTACAAAAATGTTATGGTTGATACCGACGGCGGACAAGTCGAAAACCCCAATTGGGAGATAGCGTTGGAAGAATACATGCAATACTTGTTTGACAGGGGCGTTAGTAAGGAAGAGCTGTGGTATATGACGCACACTATCCCAGCGGGACTCCTAGGCGTAGACAATTAATTATACCAATCCCAAACCTTAATGCTTTGATAAACTTGTTTTTTCCATTTTTGCTTTGCCTCATTCGGTCAGCGTAGTGCCACTACGCCTCCTTCGTTCGACTTTGCAAAAAAGAAAAATGCTGAGTTTCTCTTTGCGCTAACGATTTGGATTAGTTTTAGAAAGAAGGTTTATTATTATGACAGTTGTTATTTTAGTTGCTATTGCATTGGCGATTGCACTTGGCTATAAAACCAAGATAAACACAGGCTTTTTCGGCATGATATTTGCTTATATAATAGGCTCGTTCTTTATGGGGCTTAAACCCTCCGCAATTATCGCGATGTGACCCACCAGTATTTTCTTTGTAATATTGGCGATTTCGCTGTTCTATAATTTTGCCATAGTAAACGGCACGCTTGAAAAAATGGCAATGCGTCTTTTGTATGCGTGCAGAAAATTCCCCACACTGTTACCTTTGTTTATATATTTTGCAGCGACATTCGTTGCCGCATTAGGTGCAGGTTATTTCACGGTTTTGGCTATATTTGCACCCATAACGTTGCTTATATGTCGCAAAACAGGTCTTAACCTTATATTAGGCTCCGTTGCTGTAAACTACGGTGCACTGGCGGGCGCAAACTTTATGACGAGTGCCAGTGGCATGATATTCAGAGGTCTTATAGAGCAAACCGAGTATGCTCCCGATGCTTTTGCACACACGACCTCAATATTCTTAACCACATTTATATTGCCAATCGTTGTGTTAAGCTTGTGGATAATGCTTTCTTCAAAAACCGGCAAGGCTGTAAAGGGTTATGAAATAGATAAACCGGAGGAATTTGACACCAAGCAAAAACAAACTCTTATTTTGATATTCGCACTCGTATTTACTGTGCTCATTTTCCCGATACTTTCTATGATCTTCCCGAACAGCGAAACCATAAGCTACTTAAAAGGCAAAATTGACATAGGTTTTATAGCGATAATATTTGCGGCAATAGCGCTCTTTATGAAACTTGGCAACCAACGTGAGGTAATTGCTAAAGTGCCGTGGAACACACTTATTATGATTTGCGGCGTAGGCATGCTTATAAAGGTCGCAATAAAAGCCGGCACAGTGGATATGATTGCAAGCTGGGTAGGTTCAAGCATTACGCCGTGGCTTATACCATTTGTTTTGACACTCATAGGTGGCTTTATGTCTTTCTTCAGCAGTACGCTCGGTGTTGTAACGCCGGCGCTTTTCCCAGTAATTCCCGCAATTGCAACAGCTGCAGGCTTAAACCCCATGTTACTGTTTACTGCGGTAGTAGTAGGTGCTCAAGCGACCTCTATATCACCATTCTCTTCAGGCGGGAGCTTAATAATGGGTTCAAGCGACAGCGAGGAAGAAAGAGCCTTGCTGTTCCCCAAGCTCATGTTCCGCGCAGTGCCACTTTGTCTAAGCTTTGCTCTTATAGCATGCTTAATATTATTCATTGTGCTGTAAATAAAAAACTAACAAATTATAAAAAAGCGGGGCTTTTGAAGCTCCGTTTTTATTGTCCGTTTATCCCCTTGCTCAACGCCGCAAACTCGGCAACAGGCTTTAGGCCTGCTTTAAGATAAATTTTCTTTGCGGGGTTTGTTGAGCCTGTGAAAAGTGAAGTAAACTGTGCGCCTTCTTCTGTGAATGCTTGTAGCAATAAATTAAAAAGCGTTTCGCCTATGCGGCGCCTGCCAAATTTAGGGTCTACACAAAGCCCCGTAAACCAGCCGCGCCCGTCTTTTTGTAGATCCACAGGCCCTGTAAAGCCCACCATATGCTTATTGTACGTGGCGGCAAGTATTTTTCTTGGGGCTGTGGGCGCTATGTCGTCTGCCCAGAAGTGGCTGTCTAAGTTGCCTATGCAATGTTTGTGGGCGTAAATTTCCGATGCTATGGAGGCTCTCCAATATTCGCTCTGCACCCTGTCGCAAAGGCCGTCAAATTCAATGTCAAAATCTTTTAATTCGCCGACCACTATACCTTCGTTTTTAAGAGCCGCAATTACGTTTTTTATGTCCTCAGGCAATGTAAACCCCGTAAGGTCCCTATACATAGCGGTTTCTTCGTGGGTTATGTTAAAGCCGTTTTTTATAAAAAATTCAAGCGCTGGGCTTTCTTTAAAAACGCCCGGTATTTTGTTGTGCGTGTGTGGGCTTTTGGGTATATGCCAAGATAGTTCCGTGGGGTTTAGGTGGTTTATGCAAAGTTCTTTACATGATTTGTCTTGTAAAATTCTTTGAAGCTCTACAATAAGCTCTGTACCTATGCCTTTATTTCTAAACTCCTTTTTTACAAAAATCAGAGTTATAAAGGCTTTTTTATCTAAAACATTTGCTATAAGGAAACCCGAAAGCTCTCCATTATTTTCGGCACTTAAAAATAAGCTGTTTTTGCATATGTCGCTAAAAATTTCTTCTGAAAGCGGGAGATACAGCACCTCGTTTTGATTTATGGAATCGATAAAAATACGGTGTGCTTTTATAATATTACTATCTTTATTTATAAATATTTCCATACTAATAAACAGGCGGCGCGTAATTAGGCGGATAGCTTATACTCCCAAGCGGTACGGGGGTTTTAGCGCCCGTTACGGAGGGGAGATTGCCGGCCCTTTGGTGCATGGTTTCCCTGCCTATTATGGCAAACGCCACGGCTTCCTTAGCGTCTGATGAGAAGCCCAAATCTTCTTGTGTTATAACTTTACAGCCTGTAAATAAAGACTGTATCATTTGCTGCATTGTTTTGTTGTGCGCACCGCCGCCCGAAAGCACTATTTTGTTTAAATTAGGACAGCGGGGGAATACATACAGCTCATAATTCCTGTGCATGGTTTTAGCCGTGTACATGGTGGCGGTTGCAATAAAATCTAAGGGAGTTATGTCTTTGTTAAGCTTTATTTGTTCCTCAACAAACTGTTCTCCGTAAAGCTCCCTACCGGTTGATTTTGGTGGCTTCATATCAACAAAGGGTATAGCCATCCATTTATCAAGCAAATAATCCACTACTTTACCCTGTTTGGCAAGTTCTCCGCCTTTATCGTAGGGTTTTTCAAAAAAACGTCTCGTTAAGGCGTCTATTATCATATTGGCAGGGCCGGTGTCAAAGGCAAATACATCGTCAGGGTTTGCGTTTGCGGGTATAAGCGTTACATTGCCTATGCCGCCTAAGTTTTGCAAAGCTATGTCCTTATCGCTTTTATAGAGTATGTATTCTGCAAAAGGGACAAGTGGCGCGCCCTGCCCGCCTGCGGCCATATCCATAGCCCGCATGGAGCTTACAACAGGCACGCCCGTTTTGTAGGCTATAACGGCGGATTCTCCAAGCTGCAAGGTGGAAGGTATAAATTCTCCCTCTTTAAAAGGTATATGGTACACCGTCTGCCCGTGGGAGGCTATGGCGCTTACCTTTTTTATGTCAAAACTTACTTCTTCGCAGAGCATTTTTGCTGTATCTGCAAAGTAATTCCCAAGCTCAAAATTAAGGCTACAACAAAGTGCTATGTTTGATTTATCGAGCGAACAACAATCCATAACCTGTTGTCTTAATTTTTGGGGCATGGGGTTTGTTATAAAACCTAAAAGCTCCGTTTTGTTGTTTTCAAACCCGACAAGCGCCGCGTCGCAACCGTCAAGCGATGTGCCGCTCATAAGGCCTATATAATATTCCATTTAATTAATCCTCCAGAGGGTAGTGGCAGGCAACAAACCTATCCTTATATTCTAAAAGCTGCGGTTTTTCTTTAAAACAAATATCCTTTGCCCTCTCGCAACGGGGGCTGAAAGGGCAGCCCTTGGGCGGGTTTGCGGGGTTGGGTACTTCGCCTTTTAAATGGCTGCGCTTCTGTTTTTTGCCGGGTTCAAGCTTTGGAACGGCGTCAAGCAAAGCCCTTGAATATGGGTGCATGGGGTGTTCGTATATAAGCCTTGTGTCGCCCCTTTCCATTATAGAGCCTAAATACATAACAGCTAAATCTTGGCTTATAAAGCGCACTACGTTAAGGTCGTGCGATATAAACACCATTGAAAGCTGCATTTCTTTTTGCAAAGCTATAAGCAAATTTATTACCTGCGCCTGTATGGATACATCAAGCGCTGATACAGGCTCGTCCGCCACAACAAAGCGTGGCTTTGTTATAAGCGCCCTTGCTATTGATATACGTTGTTTTTGCCCGCCCGAAAACTGGTGGGGGTAGCGCCAAAGCTGGTCCTCGGTCATGCCTATTTTATCAAGCATATCGAGTATTTTTTTGTCTTGTTCCTTGGGGCTTAAATTAAAATGGGTTTTAAGAGGCTCTGCAAGCAGTTGGTAAACATTCATGCGGGGGTTTAACGAGGCGTATGGGTTTTGGAATATAAACTGCATGTCCCGTCTTTTAAGACGCATTTGCTCTTCGCTTAATTTGCTTAAATCCTCCCCTTCAAAAATAATCTGACCGGAGGTAGGCTTAATTAAGCGCACAACGCTAAGCCCCGTAGTGCTTTTGCCGCAACCGGATTCCCCAACCAGCGCAAATACACGGCGGGGTTTTACATCAAAACTAACGTCATCTACAGCGCGTACATAGCCCACGGTTTTTCTTATTACGCCTTCTCTTACGGGGAAATATGTTTTAAGGTTTTTTACTTCCAATATGTTGTTCATTTCTCTTCTTCCTCGCTATGCAAAAAACACCTGCATTTGTGCTTAGGAGCAATTTCGACAAGTGCGGGAAGCCCCTTTAAACATCTGTCCTGTCGCTTTTCGCAACGGTCATAAAAGCGACAGTGTGGCTTTAACTCCCCTCCCAAAGGTACGGAGCCCGGTATGGAAAAAAGCGTGTCTCCCTCAAGGTTTAAAGAGTATATTGACTTTAAAAGACCCTGTGTGTAGGGGTGCGCGGGCTTTTCAAAAAGCTCTGCAACGGGTGCTTCCTCTACTATATGGCCGGAGTAAAAAACGGCAACGCGGTCGCTTGTTTCCGCAATAACGCCTAAGTCGTGCGTAATCATAATTACGGAAGCGCCTTTTTCTTCCTGCAATGTGTTTATAAGGTCCAATATCTGCGCTTGTATTGTAACATCAAGCGCTGTGGTAGGCTCGTCCGCTATTAAAAGCTTGGGGGAATTTATAAGCGCTATGGCTATCATAATGCGTTGCAACTGACCGCCTGATAACTGGTGCGGGTAGGACTTAAGCGTCTGGTCAATCCTCGGTATATTTACCTGTCGCAATACGTCCTTACAACGCTTTATTTTTTCTTTTTCGCTCATATTCGGGAAATGGAACTCAAGCGCTTCTTTCATCTGGTCTTCCACGGTGAATATAGGGTCAAGCGATGTCATAGGCTCTTGGAATATCATGGATATTTCGCTGCCCCTTATTTGGCGCATAACTTCTTTTGGGCAAGAAAATAAATCCACTTCCGAAAACTTAGGCGAATTAAATAAGGCGGTGCCTGATGTAACGCTTAATGGGTATGGCAAAAGCCCCATAAGGCTGTTTGCCGTAATGCTCTTGCCACAGCCGGATTCCCCTACTATGCCTAAGCATTCACCGGGGGCTATGTTTAAATCCACCTTGTCAAGCAACCTAACGGTTTCTTTTTTGCGTAGCGTGCTTATGCGTAAACCTTTTATTTCAATCAAATTTTCCATAAACACTCCTTAAAGCTTCAGCTTGGGGTCAAGCACGTCGCGCAGGGCATCGCCCAAAATATTAAAAGATAAAATAGTAAGCACTATAAATAGTATAGGGAATATTACCATCCAAGGGGCTAATTCCATGTACACTCTGGCTTCTGATAGCATACTCCCCCAAGATGGTGCTGGTGGCTGTATGCCAAGCCCTAAAAAGCTCATAGTGGCTTCCGTTAAAATACCGCTTGACAGCGCCAATGTCGCCTGTACGGTAAATGCCGCGAGCGAATTTGGAGCTATATGCGAAATCAATATTTTGCTGTCTTTTAAGCCTATGCTTTTAGCGTTTGCTATATAGTCCAAACCCTTTATAGATTTTACGGAGGCACGCACGGTGCGCGTAAAAACGGGTACGTTTACTATACCTATTGCAATCATGGTATTTACTATACTTGTACCTAAAACAGCTACTATAAGTAGGGCTAAAAGTATTGAGGGAAACGCAAACAGCACGTCCATTACCATCATAATTACGGTTTCTGTTTTGCCTTCAAAGTACCCTGCGATAAGCCCTAATAAAAAGCCAATACCCGCTGCAATTGTAACGGATACGATACCTACGACCAGTGAAACCCGCGCGCCGTATACTATACGGCTGAATATATCCCTGCCGAAATTATCCGTACCGAATAAATACGTGGCACTTGGCCCTTGCAGAGCATCTTTAGAATGTATTTTAGCAACATCAAAAGTAGCTATAACAGGGGCAAAAATCGCTAAAAGCACAATAATGCTTACACCTATAAAACCAAGCCTTCCCAACGGGTCCTGCCACAGCTGTTTTAACACGCTCTCCTGTTTTACGTGTTTTTGTTTCTTCAAAACGGTATTCATATAATACTCCTAACTATAGCTAATGCGAGGATCTATATAGGTGTATAATATGTCCACCAGAAGATTCATCACAACGTATACAACAGCCATAAAAAGAACTGTTCCCTGTACTACGGGGAAATCCCTTTTAAATATTCCGTTAAGCAAATACTGACCAAGCCCCGGTATAGAAAAAATTTGCTCTATTACAACGGTACCACCCATAAGTATGCTAAGCTGCATTCCTATAAGCGTAACTATCGGAATGCTTGCGTTTTTAAAGGCATGTCTGCCTATGGTTACCTTTTCGGGAGCGCCTTTAGCGCGTACGGCCTTAATAAAATCCTGCCGCATAACTTCAAGCATAGAAGAGCGTGTCATACGCATAACAGAGCCTGCCATGGTGCCGCCCATAACTATTGCTGGAAAAATCATAATTTCAAGGTTTAATAAAGGGTTTTCCGCAAACGAAACATAGTGTATGGGTGAA
>JAUNLY010000073.1 GCA_030532025.1 Eubacteriales bacterium | reverse complement strand
ACGACGATGATGATGACGACGACGGAGATGACGACTAAACCTACACAAAGTTGTGTTCTAAAAAGTTAAGTAAACGTTAATTCACATTCGTACAAGCAATTAAACTCCGCATAATTGGACATAAACAAAAGCACCGCCAAAACGGTGCTTTTAAATTGTCGCATTAGGCTGCTGTTATAGGCACAAAATCAATTTAAATTTCAAAAATTAAAGCGAATATGTAAACCTTTAAATTTACAAATTCGCTTTATAATAAAAATTATTTGTTGTATTTATGCGCTTATAACACTATCTATTTTCAATCTCTTCCACCATTTTTGCATAGAACTTTTCGTCTATTATGTATTTTTTGCGGTAGAGGAAATAGCTTAGCATTATTACAAGCAAGGGTATAACAAACATTGCGGTTTTAAACGTTAAAACGCCGGATTCTGGCAGCACCATATCCGCAGTATGCCCCTCGTCCTTAATGCCGGACAGTATTAGCGCAAAGCCCGTTATACCCGTGGCTATGGAGCCGCCTAATTTGTTTATAAAGCTCTGCAAGGAAAGGGTTATGCTCTCGTTGCGCTGGTGCAGTTTCCATTCGCCGTACTCCACGCAGTCGGTTATAAACATAAGCATTAAAAGCTGTATGAGGCCTTCACCAAAAAACAGCGCAAGGCCGGAAACATATACGGGTATTATGCTTAGAGAAAAATACAGCCCTATATAGCCTAAGCTTACAAGTATTATACCAAAGGTGAACACGGTTTTGCGCGTGAAGCGCTTTGTAAACTGCGGCAGCAATATAAGGGCTAATATCTGCATAATGCCAAGTATTACCGCAAAGCCGGAATATGCGTCTTTATCGTGCAAAATATATTCAAAATAATGTAGCCCCATGCTGATCGTGGTTATATATGCTATCTGGAACAGCGCCATGCTAACTATTATCCACAAGAGTTGGTCGTTTGCTAAAACTGCCTTAAGCATTTCCTTTACGCTATGCTGTTTGTTGTCTGCCTTTATGCTTGGGTTTTGCTTTACGAAAAACACCGTAATGAGCAGGAACACCACCATTAAAACGCTTATTATAAGCGCCAACACAAAGTATGCCATGTTCTCTGCTTTTAAGCCATGTGTCGGCTCAAAAACTTTTGTCAAGGCGTTTGTAATCGGTACTATGCCTACCGCCATAGAGAATGCCCCTATGTTTGCGCATATGCGGGCGAAAGCCCCTGCTTTTTCGCGCAATTTTTGGTCCCTTGTAAGGGTGGGCAACATTCCCCAATATGGTATGTCGTGCGCGGAATAGCTTATGTCCCAAAAAAGATATATAAGCCCAAAGAGTACGAGGTACACATTTTCAGAAACAGGGTAGTCTACAAACAGCAGCGTCGTAGCAACAGCGCTTGCAAAAGCGCCGAAGAAAAGCCAGGGCTTGAACTTGCCGTATTTGGAGCGAGTTCTATCTACCATTACGCCCATTATGGGGTCGTTCACCGCGTCAAATATGCGCAGAATCATAAATATAACCGTTATTTTGGCAATCGCGCCAACGCTTAGGTCCATAACATCCGTCAAAAAATACATGAGGTACATGCTGACTATGCTGTACGCCATGTCCCGCCCTATGGTGCCCACACCATAGAACATTATCTGTTTCCTTGAGTTTTTCTCCATTCTGTCCTCCATATTAAAGCTAAAACAAACCAAGATAGCCTAAACATATCTTTACTTTAAAGCGTAATAAACGCTATGGATATAGCGCACAAACACTCGCCTGTACCGGCATCAAATTCTGCGTTTTTCCCTTGGCAAGAGCACTTTACATTATATTGCAGTTAGCTGTCAAGGGGCTTTAAAACGATGTTTGGTATTTCTTTAATTTGCTTTAGTAGGGTGTTTATATTGCTTAAAACCCTGCATAGCTCTTCGCATCAAGGTTTTAAATTGGTATAAATTTTCTTTTAAAAATACTCTGTACTCTTAATAAAAAATGTGATAGAATATCCCGGCGACCACAAAATATAGTGGTGTAAAATAAAATTAACCACCAAAAGTTGTAGTTATAATGTATTAAAAAGGAGACACGGCAATGGCGCATGAAGAGAAAACACTGGATACTTGGCTTGGGGACGACAACCAATTAGGTAAAGATATATTCAACCGCAAATACAGGTACCGCGACGAAAGCTTTAACGAATGGCTCATGCGTGTGAGCGGAAACAACGAAGAGTTGGCACAGCTTATAGCGGACAAGAAATTCCTATTCGGCGGGCGCGTGCTTGCAAACAGGGGTACGGACAGCAAATGTTCTTTGGCAAACTGCTACACATTGGGTAGGGTTCCGGACGACTATGCGGAGATTATGGAATACGCAAAGATGATGGGGCTTACATTTAAAGGACAGGGCGGTCAAGGGGTAAGCCTTACCAACCTGCGCCCCAAGGGAACGCCAATAGGCGAAGACTATGTGTCAGACGGCATAATCCCCTTTATAGAAGTGTACAATATGGTTACCACCGCTACAAGCCAAGGCGGCGCAAGGCGTGGAGCGCTTTTGATAAGCCTTGACGCACTGCACAAGGAAGCCAAGGATTTTATTACCATAAAATCAAAATCCGGCAGTATAGAGGGCGCCAACCTGTCTTTAGAAATAAACGACGAATTTATGCAGGCGGTCAAGGCTTACTACGAAACAGGCGAAGAAATAACGCTGCACAGGAGCCAAGTTTACAGCGGCCACACCGTTGAGTACGATGTAAAGCCCATAGAAGTGTTTAAGCTTTTGGTAGACAACTGCTACGACTGGGGCGACCCCGGCTGCCTTTTTATGGAAAGGTTTTCAAACTACAACCTGCTCGAAAAGGACGACAATTATGTAATCGAATGCTGTAACCCCTGTGGGGAACAGCCCTTGCACAAGCATGGTGCGTGCTCTTTAGGCTCTATAAATATGTCTCAATTTGTTGTAAACCCATACACCAGCGAAAGCTATTTTGATTATGATAGCTTTGAAGAAGCCGTGCGCATAGGTGTAGAAGCTTTAGATACTTTAATAGACGAAGCTATACCGCGCCACCCCTTAAAGCAACAAAAAGAGATGGCTGAAAACTACCGCAACATAGGCTTGGGCGTTTTCGGCTATGCGGACTGCCTTATTAAGCTCGGCCTTACATACGGCTCTGATAAAGCGATAGAATTTACCAAAAAAGCGCTCAGCGCAATGTTTAACAAGGCGCTTAAATCAAGCACGGAAATCGCCAAAAACAAAGGCGCATACCCAAGCTACGATAAAGCTGTTCTACAAAGCAGCATAATACAAAAATACGCCACAGACGATGTAAAGGCGCTTATAGAAAAATACGGGCTTAGGAACTGCTCCTTGCTATCCGTTGCACCCACAGGCTCTATATCCACAATGCTCGGCGCTTCGGGCGGTGTTGAACCCCTGTTTGCGCTTAAACACAAGCGCCGCACGGTAGCTGCAACCGGCGGGGAAGATAAGATATACGAAGTTGAATGCAAGACCCTTATGGAGTGGAAGGCCGCAAACAACGGCAAACAAGAAATCCCCCCGTGCTTTATAACATCACAGGAGATTCCTTGGAAAAACAGGATAGCCACACAAGCCGCCATGCAGGAATATGTAGACACGGCAATAAGTTCCACCGTAAACCTCCCGCAAGACGCCACAAAGGAAGACATAGCAAACATATACATTTCCGCTTGGGAAAACGGGCTTAAGGGCATCACAATATTCCGTGATGGTTGCAAAAAGCTTGGCATTTTGACCACCGACAAAACCCCGAAACAAGAAGCTGAGGACAGCAATGGACACGACAGCCAGACCCAGACCATAGGCGCCTTAGGTAGGGGCGTTGTAGCGGATGTTCCAAGCAACCTAAACTACCGCAAGTACGTAATACACAGCGGTTGCGGCAAGCTCTATATGTTTGTTGGCGTTGACGAAGAAAAAGGCCTTATATACGACATATTTACAAACACCGACGGTACGGGTGGCTGCACCGTAAACACGCAGGCATTAAGCCGCAGCATATCCTTACTTATAAGGGCAGACGTCCCCATGAACGACATATTAAAGCAGCTTAAAAAATCCGGCTCATGCCCCGCATACCAGTATTCACGCGGCAAAGGTAGGGCATTAAGCGAAGGCAAGAGCTGCGCCTCCGCCATGGCAATTAAACTGGAGAGTTTGATTAGAGAGTTAAGTGGCGTATCCAAAAAGGAAATACCCGTAGCAAGGCCGGAGCTTGAAAACCCCTTCGCAACATTTGATGCAGCGCAGACCGTGTTTACGTCGCACTCGCCCGTAGAATCGGACAATATAAGCATCGCCGCCAAATGCCCGGAATGTAAGGCGACCGAGATAATTTACGAGGGCGGCTGCCAGTCCTGCAAGCAATGCGGTTGGAGCAAATGCGGTGACTGATGTGCATAGCATAGCTAAGTTTTACAAGGTAAGCTTTGAGCAATATAAAAAAGACCGGCTCTCAGCCCTTGATATTAACAGCACACCAAGTCTTAACGAGGAGCTTTTATTTAAAGAGTACGAAAGCATAAAGCTCCCCACCCGCGCAACCGCAGGCAGTGCAGGCTACGACTTCTATCTGCCTTCTGATATTCTAATAAAGCAGGGGCAAAATATATTAGTCCCCACAGGAATACGTGCAGAGATAGAAGCCGGCTGGGTTTTGCTGCTCTTCCCAAGGAGTGGCCTTGGCTTTAAATACGGCCTAAGGTTCCTTAACACCACAGGCATTATAGACAGCGATTATTACTTTGCGGACAACGAAGGACATATAATGGCAAAGCTCCGCGCTGAAACCAAGGAAGACTTAGTTTTACACGCACAGGACCGCTTTATGCAGGGCGTCTTTATGCCTTTTGGCATAACAAAAGACGACGAACCGCTTACAACTAAGCGCACCGGAGGCTTCGGAAGCACAGGTAATAAGTGACAAATGCAATAACGCTGTAAGATGATTAGTTTATACAAGCCTGTGTAAACCATTGAAATACTTATAAAGCACTATAAATCTATGTATATAATTGCATATTACAAGATTAACTACCCAACTCCCCGCCCTAATTTGAGCGGGGAGTTTTGTGTTATCCCCCCTTTTCTTGCATTCGCATTGGAATTCGGATAAAATATCCCTAAAGGGGGTAAAATGGACAAGAAATTTGAACGCAGGGAAAGGCGTTTGGAGCGTCGAAGCCGTAGAAAAACCATGCGAGTGCCTTTTGTGCTTGTGGCTGCGGTGTGTTTTGTACTGCTGTCCCTTACCTTTATGATAAACAGGCGTCTTGACGCAAGGGTTTTTGAAAAAGAGCTTATATTAAAAGAAGTGCTGTACCAGACGGAGATGCAAGAGATTCACGCAAGCAGGCTTCGCGAGCAGCTTGAGCTCTCCAAAAACGACAGCTATATAGCAAACATAGCCCGCACGGAGTACGGTTTTTTGGCGGACGGCGAGATACGCTTTGTTATAACAAACCCCTCAGCCCTATGGGGGCCGGAGGGCGTGCCGGAGGAGTTTAAAAACAGGTGAAAACCTTATATTTAAAGGTGTTTAATTGCATATGAAAGCCCCCATCATAATAGGTTCCAACTCTCTGCGTATGCTGGTAGATGGCAAGCATGGCAAAAAGCGTTTCCGCCAGGAGACAAAGCTCTTTACAAAGCTTGATAAGAACGGCAATATATCCCGTGAAAATATTTTACAACTTGCAGAATATATAAACATATTTATAGATAAAGCCATGACACTCGGTGCGGAGCTATTTTTTTTGGCTGCGACAAGTGCGGTACGGGACGCCAAAAACCAAGCAGAAATAATAAGCATTATAGAAAAACTTTGCGGGCTTCCGCTTAATATATTGACGGGCGAACAGGAAGCACTGCTTTCGTTTATAGGAGCGACCGATTGTAACAGGAATTGTGGCGTTATAGATATAGGCGGCGGCTCTACGGAAATCGCCGTGAATGATAGCAAAGTTATAGATAATGCCTATTCAAAGCCCATAGAGTATAAAACAGAAAATCCAAAAGAACATAAGACCGAAAAAATAAATTTAGATTCTGCTAATTTAAATTCGCTTAATTATAAAAGCCTAAGTTTCCAAATAGGTGCTGCAAGGCTTTACAACAGTGTGCAGATAAATTCTAAAAAGGATATTGAATCCGCCTTAACAGAAGCCTCTAAAGCCTTGGAAAATATGAACTTCAATGCGGATACATGGTATTTTGTAGGCGGTACAGCAACCATATTGGCTCAAATTATAAAAAAAGAAGAGCCTTCCTTAACGCTTTTAGATACTAAAATAACATATAAGCAGGCGGAGGAAGTTTTATCTCTTTTAGCGGATACTCCAGCAAATAAACGCAACCTAATAAAAGGAGTGCCAAAGGGACGGGAAAACATACTGCCAACGGGAATCGCGATACTTCTATCCATCATGAAAAAATATGGCATAACAAGCGTCTGCGCCACAGAACGCAGCAATTTAGACGGAGCTTTAAAGGCACAACATATACATTTTGTAAGGAGAAAGCTATGATTAAATTTAAATCCGATTTTGCACTTGGTACCGCAACTGCCGCAGCGCAGATAGAGGGCGGTAATGTAGACAGCAACTGGTACAACTTTTGCAATGTAAAGGGCAATATATTGGATGGTACGCACTGCAAGCGTGCAAACCAGCATTGGCTTAAGTACGAAGAAGACATAGCCCTTTTAGAAGAGCTTAACATAGGCTACTACCGTATGAGCATAGACTGGGCAAGGGTAGAACCAAAGGAAGGGCATTTTGACGAGTCGGCGCTTTTGCGCTATCGCAAAGAAATAGAAATAATGAAAAACAAAGGCATCAAGACCTACCTTACCTTCCACCACTTCAGCCACCCGCAGTGGTTTGAAGACAAGGGAGCATTTACCAAGGCAGAAAACATAAAGTTTTTTATGCGCTATATAGAAAAAACGCTTGAATACGTGGGGGATTTAGTTTCAGAATATGCAACTTTAAACGAACCTAACGTATACGCCTTAAACACCTGCCTTGCCGGCGAATGGATGCAAAAAAACAAGAGCATCATAAAAACCATTAACTGCATGAATGTGTTTATAGCGGCACATAGGTCGGCATACGCCCTAATACATAATTACAGGAAAGAAAAGGGCTTTTTGGATACCATGGTGTCATACGCCCACCATGTGCGCCACTTTACGCCCAAAAGACAAAACAACCCTATAGACAAAAAGGGCGCAAGGCTTTTGAGCTTCCTTTTTCAAGAGGGTTTTTTTGAAGCGGCGGCTTTGGGTAATTTCCGCTTTCCTTTTAAAAATATATTGAATCTTCCCAAAGGCCCTGCAATAGACATGATAAGCCTTAACTACTACACAAGGGGCGAAACAAAATATTTTAATGACACCGTAAAAGAAAACGTGCCAAAAAGCGACCTTGGCTGGGAAATCTATCCTGATGGGCTTATTAAAGAGGCACAGCGCTGTTACAACCTTATAAAGTTACCTATATATGTAAGCGAAAACGGCTGCTGCGACAACGAGGACGCTTTTAGAAGCCTTTATATATACGACCACCTAAAGGCAATAGTTGAAAGCGATTTACCCTTTAAGCGCTACTACCACTGGTGTTTTTTAGACAACTTCGAATGGTCGGACGGAGAACTCCCCCGCTTTGGCATGGTTTACTGCGACTACGAAACACAGGAGCGCAGACTTAAAAACACCGCATATTTTTATAAGGATATGATACAAAACCACGGTATTACGGAAGAAGCCTACCTGCGCTTTGTTAAGCCCTGCAAATACCACAAGGACGAAGTGAATGTTCTGCGTGAATATTTGAGCGAGGAAGACGTTCGCAAAAGGCGCTAAAAGCAGAATATTCCATATAAAGCTAAGCCGCAACGAAATGTTGCGGCTTTTTCTATACAGGCTTTCTGAGTTTATCCTCTACTTTTTTCGTGCAATATGTTGCTTTTTTCGTGCAAATTAATTATAATGAACACATTGAAAGGAGATGATTTTATGGCTAAGGCAACAACAAATATAAGCATACGCATGGATAGTGATCTTAAAGCTCAGGCGGATTCGTTGTTCGCAGAGCTCGGCATGAATATTTCTACAGCTTTCAATATTTTCGTTCGTCAGTCTCTTAGGGAGGGTAAAATTCCCTTCGAAATTTCGACTATGCGTCCTAATAAAGAAACTGTCGCAGCCATGCTCGAAGCGGAGAGAATAGCAAAAGACAATTCCGTAAAAGGCT
>JAUNLY010000072.1 GCA_030532025.1 Eubacteriales bacterium | reverse complement strand
TTTCAAAGTGTCCGCATTTAACGGCGGAATTTAATATAAGCGAATTTTTGCAAGACGGAACAAACACACTTGACGTGTTTGTTTTTCAGTGGTCGGATGGCACTTATTTAGAAGATCAGGACAAATGGCGCATGAGTGGCCTTTTCAGAGATGTAAGCCTTTTAAGCTTTTCCGAAAAAAGAATAGAAAATATAACCGTTTCAGCTTCGTTACTCGAAGACTACAGCACCGGAACCTTAGATATAAACGTTAAAACAAAGGCTTTAGATAAAGTTAACTTCAAATTATTTGATGAGCAGGGCGATTGCATATTTAACGATACAGCCGAAGTTTACGATGACATTGCACACATAAGCACACAATTTGAAAATGTATTTAAGTGGACTGCCGAAACGCCCTACCTTTATACGCTGTTAGTTTCTGCAGATGACCAAGTGCAGGCACTTAAAGTAGGCTTTCGTCGTATAGATATTTCAGATGGGAAGCTCCTAATAAACGGCGTAGCAGTTAAGCTTAAAGGTCTAAACCGCCACGACACGCATTATTCTCTCGGTGCTTATAGCCCTGTTGAGCTTATGGAAAAAGATGTGAAGCTGCTTAAACGCTTTAACATGAACACGGTAAGATTAAGCCACTACCCCGCAGACCCCAAGTTTTACGAGCTATGCGATTTTTATGGGCTTTATGTAATAGACGAAGCTGATATAGAAACCCATGGCGTGGAATTTATAGACGACAGGGATTTGATAGCACGCGATGTGCGTTTCCAGAAGCAGATGATAGATCGTGGCGTGCGTATGGTAAAGCGCAATTTTAACCACCCTTCTATAATTTTCTGGTCGCTTGGAAATGAATCAGGCTATGGCATAAACCACGTTAAAATGGCAGAAGCTATGCGACTTATAGACAGTTCCCGCCCGATACATTATGAGCAGGACACAAACGCAGAAACTGCGGATATGTACTCCAATATGTACCCGACTGTTGAATACGTTACAAAGCAAGGGAAAACCAAAAACCCGAAACCATATTTTATGTGCGAATACATACACGCTATGGGACAAGGGCCCGGCAATATAGAAGATTATTGGCAGGCTATATATAAGTACGACCGTCTTATAGGCGCATGCGGTTGGGAGATGGTTGACCACGGAATCCTCCGTCAAGCGCAAGACGGTACGCCTTACTATGCTTACGGCGGAGATTTTAACGAATATCCGCACGACGGCAATTTCTGCGTGGACGCATTCTTCTCTCCCGAAAGAACGCCACATAGTGCCATGATTGAATACGCCCATGTAGTGCGTCCCGTAAGAGCAAAATTTGTTGACGAAGAAAAAGGTAAAATACAATTACATAACCTATATAATTTTACTGATTTAAATATTTTTAATGTTTTTTGGTCGCTTGAAAACACAGGTAAAATTTATGCCTCTGGAACATTAAACACAAGCTGTGCTGCCGGCAAAAAGCGTACCCTTACTCTACCTCTTGGCACTTACCCGAAAGGCTCTGTTATAAAGCTTGAATTCCGCCTAAAAAAAGCCACTTCGTGGGCAGAACAAAATTTCATTGTATGCAGCGAACAACTCGAATCAAGTCGTGGCTTTGAAATTGCAGTACCTTCTGAACCCGCAAGAAAACTTACTCTTACAAAGGAAGAACAATTATATAAAATAAGCGTCGGCGAAAACGAATATATATTCTCTAAAAATGGTTTGGAAAAAATATATCACTTAGGCTTAGAGCTTACAAAATCCCCTTTCCAAATAAATATGTTTAGAGCTACCACGGATAACGACAGAGGTTTTGCAAACATAGCTAAAACATGGGAAAACTACGACCTCGTTAGACTGCAGCAACGTGTAACTGCTTTTGATATTAAGCAACTTGAAAATAAAATAAGCATTATAATAGAGAGTGTACACGCCCCCAAAGTATACCCACCCATAGTTAAAAGCATACAGGAATTTACCGTGCTTGAAACAGGAGAACTTTTATATAACTTAAATTTTGTGCCGCTTAAATGGAACGAAGGCGGAATAAATTTAACACCTAACGATATGTTTAGAAATATGTATGTGCCACGCCTTGGCTTTAGATTCAGCATGCCAAAAGAATATTCACGCGTAGCTTGGCATGGCCGTGGCCCGCACGAAAGCTATCCCGATAAAAAAACAGCCGCTTTGATAGGGTATTATCAAAAAGAAGTTTTAGATATGCACGAAGAATACATATACCCGCAGGAAAACGGTTCCCACGAAGACACAAAATTCGTGTCCGTGCAGAGTAAAAGTGGCTTGGGCCTTGTTATAGCGGGCGAAAATTTCGCCTTTACATGCCACGATTATTCTCAGGAGAATCTGCACGAAGCAAAGCACACCTACGACCTTACCCGATCACAAGACACCCATATATATATTGACGGCTTAATGGGGCCTTTGGGCAGCAACTCCTGCGGGCCGGAACCGCTTGAAAAAGACAGGATTTATCTAAACAAAAACTTCCGCTTTTCATTTACATTAAAACCTTACAGCACTCAAAACCTTTCTACAAAACAAGCGGCTAACATCGCCGCAAAAAGGATGGAACCATGAACACAAAAATTTACGCACACAGAGGGGCTTCCGGCTACGCACCGGAAAACACACTTGCCGCATTTAGTCTTGCAGTAGAACAAAACGCAGACGGAGTGGAGCTTGACGTACAACTCACCCGCGACAAGCAGCTTGTAGTCGTACACGACGAAAGGATAGACCGCGTAAGCGACGGCACGGGACGTGTGTGCGACATATCACTTCGCAGCCTTAAAAAACTAAAGTTCGGCATAAACCATATGGGCTATGAAAACGAACAGATGCCCACCCTTGAAGAAGTTTTCGATTTGCTTAAAGACACCAAGCTCAACATAAACATAGAGCTTAAAAACAGCATTCTACCCTACGAGGGCTTGGAAGAATACTGCCTTGAGCTTTCAGCGAAAAAAGGAATGGAAGATAGGATAGTTTATTCTTCCTTTAACCACTATAGCATGCTCAGGTTAAAAAAGATGAACCCTTATGCTACATGCGGCATACTTTACAACTGCTGCATTATAAACCCATGGGATTACGCTAAGAAGATAGGCGTGGATGCTATTCACCCGCATTTTGGAGAGCTTACATTAGTACCTGAAGAGTGTGAAAAGGCACACAAATTAAACATAGCCGTAAACACTTGGACCGTAAACGAAGAAGCAGATATGCAACATATTATGATGAGCGGCGCCGATATTTTGATAACAAACTACCCCGACCGTGCAATAGCGCTTGCACAAAGCCTTTTCAATCTTTGATTTGCGTGGTATAATTAGCCGAATATCAAGGAGGGGCAACAATGGCAGGACATTCTAAATGGTCAAACATAAAGCATAAAAAAGGCAAAGCGGACGCCGCAAGGGGTAAAATCTTCACCAAAATCGGGCGCGAGATAGCTATGGCGGTGCGCGAAGGCGGTAGCGATCCTGAGGTTAACGGCAAGCTGCGCGATGTTATAGCAAAGGCACGCTCAAACAACATGCCAAACGACAACATCGAAAGAAGCATTAAAAAAGCTTCTGGTGAGCTTGGCAATGTCAACTACGAAGAAATTGTCTACGAGGGCTACGCCCCAGGCGGTATTGCAGTAATTTTAGAAGTCGTTACAGATAACCGCAACCGTACCGCTTCGGACGTGCGCCACATATTCGATAAAAACGGCGGCACCTTAGGTCAGACCGGTTCTGTAGGCTATCTATTTAACTATCAGGGCACAATACTTATAGAAAATAACGATTCTATAGACGAAGACGAACTTATGATGAACGCCCTGCAAGCCGGCGCCGAAGACGTTCAAACAAGCGATGAGGGCTACGAAATTATAACCGCCGCAAGCGATTTTTCCGCCGTTCGCGAAGCACTCGAAAAAAAAGGATACCAGTTTGTTTCCGCAGAACGCGGCTATGTAGCTAATATGCTAAACGATGTAAACGACGGAGAAACGCTCGAAAAAATAAACAAGCTTCTGGATATGTTAGACGACAACGACGATGTTGTTTCCGTCTACCACAACGCAAATCTACCAGACGAAGACGACGAATAATCGTTTTACCAAAATACCCGTGCATAGCGCACGGGCTTTTTTTATAAAATGGGCTTTGTCATTCGAATTTTTGTTTTATTTGATAGTAAGGTTTTAACAAAAGAGCAGCTACGCTTATGCAAAGAAGCGTCAACATTCTATGGTAGAACCTGAGTTCAATTATCGTAGGCGTACGCAACTCCACAATACCTGTAACATCATTTCGGTTGTTCCAGAAAGCAGTGTTTATATCCGCCCATTCTACAAGCGTTGCCGGCACCCACTCCGTAAACACATATACAGGCTCCACCATAAACTGTAAGACCATGTACACAGCAAATAGCCATACAACCCACATTAGTATAACTAAAACTGCCTTTATCGTCCAAATAGGAAGCAAACTTTGAAAGTATTTGTCGTTTAACTTATCTTTTTCGCTTTCAAATTGCTGTTTTGATAAGGCTATAAGCATTTTATATAATACATTTAAAATTAATATAGCTATAAAGCCTATGCCCCAGCGTATAGGTAGAAGGCTTCTTTGCTTTTCTTTGGATATATTATATAAAGTGCCGCCCGACTGAACGCCTTCCAATGAGCTTTTTATTTTTTTATAAGCCCCCTGCCCCTGCGATGTTTTAAGATTTATAATATACACATCGCTCTGCACATTAGCCTCGTCAAGCGCCAATAAGGGCACCGTAACCCTTAAAGGTTCCTTATCGGCAGCGTTTCTTGTGTGTTTAATTACGCCTACCACACGGAATTCCTTATTATCTATTTTTAAATACCTATCCAAAGGTTCTCCGGTGCGGAAGAGCTTTACCGCAGTCTGTTCATCAAGCACCGCTACTGCTGTGCCGTCTTCCAATTCTTCAGGGTATAAAAGCCTACCTGCGGTAAGGACAGGCGCATTAATTATGTGCAGACTCCCAAAAAAGCCCATAACACGAGCCTGTACCGCAGAGTTTTGGTCGCTTGCAACATTTACACCGTCCTTTATGGATACAAGCATATGTGCTGAAACGTCTTTTCCCCATTCCTCTTTGGCATACTCTCTATTTTTAAGCATGCTTTCGGTTGTGGACAATGCCAATGTTTTTTCTTTCTGTGCCTTATCTTCTTCCGTATTCCCATTAGGCTTTTTAATTTCTTCAGCGCCCGCCTTTGGAGCTTTAAACACATAGCTCAAGTAGTTAGGTTTACTGTCTATGGAAATATATATGCTTGCAATAAGTGCAAGCAATATTACTAATAATACAGCTCTTTTAATTGACATATTCCATTACCTGTTGGCCGTCTTTTATGGTTCTGTCCTCGTTATCGGCTATCTGCTGGTACATTAAATCTTCCTCAACAGACACAACCTTGTCTGATTTTTCTATCACCTTTACCGGATATTTCTTTACGGTTTCCGAAGCGTTGCTCAACATACCGCCCCAGTTTGTGTTTACAACGAACACAAAATTGCTGCCGTCGGAATCCGTCCTCAAAGCGCTTGCAGGTATAAGCGTTGTGGTCTTATCAGCCTTATATATAATCTGCGCAGGAATATCCTTGTTCATAAGAGACGAAAGCCCTCCAAGGTTTGATATATCCTTCTCAGAAAGTTTTATATAGGCGATCTTTTTGTTATCCGTAGACAGTTTTATATCCGTTATGGAAAGTTCCCTTTTAAGGCCTTCAACGCTAAGCTTCATACCTTTTTTGACTGTTTTTTTAATGTCAGTTATGTCACAATAAAGCATAGGTATATCGCCTTCTTGGCTTATATGGTACAAAGGTTTTATGCCATCATAGCTGTCGCCAACTTTAAGCGAAAAATCCGTAAGGAAACCGTCCCTTGGTGCATATACCTTCTGCATATTGTTTTTTTTGCTCTCGAGTTCTACAACAGCTTGTTCAGCCTTTTGAACTTCTTCTATAAGGCTATCCCGCTCTTTTATGTATTCAAACGTACCGTCTCCAACACGCCTGATATTCGTTTTGCCTTGATATATATCGCGGTAAAAACTTTTAGCCTCATCATATTTAATAAATGCATCATAAGCTTTTTTCATTTTATCGGCAAGACCAGGATATTCTTTTTCGTCCGGATATTTAACGGGTGCAGGTGTTGTGGGTGGTTCTTTATCCTGTTGCTGTTTCTTCTGTTCAGCTTCGTCTATGGGCCTTATGCCCCAAGTTTCAACATCGGGGTTTATATCGTAACCTAATTTGGAAGCCGTCAACAGTGCGTCTATACGCTCCACAAAATAAGCGTCCGCTGTGTGGAGCATTGCGTTGTATGCATCGTTATGCTCCGAAGACTGTTTAATGCGTATGCTTTTTGCTATGCGCTCGGTGGTTTTACGCACCCCTTTCATGTACTCGTCTTTAAGTGGCTTTATCTTGCTTTCATAATCCGTAGGTATAAGTTCTGCAAGCAAGTCGCCTTTTTTTACGCTGTAACCGGTTTTTGCTGTAATTTTGCTTACGGTAGCACCCAAGCCCTGTGCATCTTTAATTACAATAGGCTCGCCATCTAAAAAATCAAGCTTTGCGTTAACGGGTATTTTGTCTTCAAGCTTACCTCTTGTGGCACTTATTTTTTGTATCTTAGGCGTTGTAATTGTCTGTATGGTCTTGCTAAAAAACATACTTACTAGCAGAACAACAGCCAATATTACAATGCCCTTAAGAGCTTTTTGTTTAAAAGTCATACTAAATACCTCATTTCATATCGCTAAGCTGTATACCAAGCAGAATATCCTCTTGGAAATATGTATATATTAGCAGAGCCGGTAAAATGTACAGCGCAGCTCCCGCAAACGCCACACCCATTTCGTTAGTGCTTAAATCGTTAAACATAACGGACAGGGGCATCAAATCCCTTGTATTGCTAAGGTAAATTAAGGGTTGTTCAACAAGGTTCCAACTGTCAGCGAAGGAAAGCGCACAGGCAGCACCCAATATGGGCTTTGATATGGGCAACACCGTGTGAAAGAATGTGCGCACGGTTCCGGCACCGTCCATAAGGCCGGCTTCCAGCATATCTTTTGGTATTGTTATCATATACTGGCGCACAAGGAACACATAAAACGGCGAAATCGCCATAGGCAGTATAAGAGCCCAGCGAGTATCCATAAGACCCAAAAAACGCATTATGAGCACGCTCGGCGCCATAGTTACCTGAAAAGGCAGAAGCATTAAGGCTAATATGCCAAAAAACAGAGCGTCCCGCCCTCTAAATTTGAAGCAGCTAAGAGCGTATGCTAAAGCCGGTATTATAAGAGCCTGCCCAAGCAATATGCTTACCGTATATATCACGGAGTTTGCAAAGAGCTGTAAATAAACGGGTTTTTCTATTAGCAGGCTGTAATATTGCCTTAAAGAAAATATGGAAGGCGCAAGCAATATGTCCATAAAGGCGGCTTCGTCGTAGCTGTTGCGTGTTTTTAAATAATTTGTCATCTCTTTTGTAGGGAAAAAAGAATATAAAAACGTGAGCACGATAGGAAGAAGCACCACAATGCAGATTACAAACAACAGCACATAGGAAAAGATTCGCAATGTTCTGCTGTTGCCCGGCTTATACCTAGCCTTACCCAAGCTATTCAAGGTTTCTTACCCCCTTTTGCGCATACAGCACACCAAACAGCACCAAAACTATAACCGCAAAAGAATAGGCGGCGGTCGTAACGTCCTGATAGTCAAGCTTTGCAAACTTGTTGTTCATAAAATGCTGCAATGTATATACGGCCTCGTTTGGGTATGCACCGCCTATAAAATATACTTCTTTAAAAATTTTAAAAGCATTAACCCAAGCCAGCACGAACACAAGGAATGCCGTAGGCAATATTAGAGGCAAGGTTATTTTTGTCGCCTGTTTAACTGCATTTGCACCTTCTAACCTTGCAAATTCGTACAGCTCATCCGGTACAGACTCCAATGCGGCTGAAAAAATAACTATAGAAAAGCCTATGTTCTTCCACACATATAGCAACACCACAGGCACGCGCAAATATTCGCTTTCAAGCCACAAAACCCTTTTAAAGCCAAGCAAAACAGCCATTCTGTTTACAGGGCCGCCAAAGTCAAACAGGAGCATCCAAACAATTAACAACGCCGCAGTAGGCACAAGGTATGGCATGAGTAAAATATTCCTAAAAGGCAGAGAATTCCTGCCCAAGGAACGCAACATTATAGATAGCACAAAAGACAACACAAATATAAGCGGCGCGGAAAT
>JAUNLY010000071.1 GCA_030532025.1 Eubacteriales bacterium | reverse complement strand
AGTTAAAGTAAACGGCAAAAGGTTTTCGAAACTTTCTTTTGTTTGCTTGTCTACTTTAATTGGCGGTGCAGTGTTTTTCTGACCTTTTATGCTTAGCACCGCTATTTGGTAGTATAAAATATCGTCAAAGGAAATGCGCCTTTTGGCGGCGGAAAGCTTCTGTGCAGATTCCGGCCTGTGCATTTGATACACGGCATCTTGAATAGAAAGCAAATTGTATCTTTGCTTTATGTTCTGCGTGAGCACATCTTCAAACAGTTTTTCTATAAAGGGAAGTGCTTGTTCGATAAGGTTTTCAAAGGTTTTTGAGCCTATGCCGTCCAAGGCTTGGTATTTTGGCACAACTCCCCTGCGGTGCACAATTTCCGGGTTTAATAGGCTTATTTTGCCCCTGTAGCTTTGCACAGCGCCATAAAATGTAAATGTGGAATCCTTTTTTAAATTATTCATCATCCACGGTTGATTGAAAAATATTATGGGTACCGTTGCTGTGTCGTCTTCCAAGCTTGCCCGTACTATTACAAGTTTTCCTTTAGCGTATTGTATGTTAGGCGAAGCTTTTATTTTTCCTTCCACGCAAACAAAATTCCCCTCCTTAAGCATACAAAGAGGGGTGATTTTAGTCGTATCTTGATGTTTTACAGGGTAGGTACTAAGTAAATCTTTTAAGGAATAAATACCTGCATTGTTCAAGGATTGCAGGCGCACCTTGCCTACACCCGAAAGTTCGCTTAGCTTTAATGTTTCTTGCAATGTATCACTCTACAGAGAGCAGGTAGTAGTAAAGCGGCTGCCCGCCGTTATGCACTTCAACATCGCAACCGTCGTACTTATCGGCTATTTCTCGGCCTAAGGCCTGCGCTTCTTCTTCGTCTACGCCTTCGCCGTAGTAAACCGTTATAAGGCTGTCGTCGTCCGTTACTATTTGCTCCATAAGCTGCATAGCAGCATCGCGAGAATTGTCTGTGCAAACGGTTACTTCGCCGTTGTTTAGGCCTATTGTGCTACCTTCTGTTATGTGCATGTTTTCGTATTCGCTATCGCGCACAGCGTAGGTAATAGTGCCTGTGCGTACACGCTCCGCCGCTTCCGTCATGGAAAGGGTGTTTTCTTCAACTTCGGCATCGGGCTGGAAAGCGATAACAGCTGCTATACCCATAGCGACATTTTTAGTCCTTAAAACTATTACGTTCTTGTCGGAAATTTCTGCTGCCTGCTTTGCAGCAAGAGTTATGTTGCTGTTATTGGGCAAAATAAATATATTCTCTGCGTGGATTTTTTCTATTGCCTTGCTTAAGTCATCTATGCTTGGGTTCATGGTCTGGCCCCCCTCAACTATGCTGTCTACGTTGAGGTCTTTAAATATCGCAGAGAAGCCTTCACCCATGGAGACGGACACTATGCCATATTTTTTAAGCGGAGTATCAGGCTCGGTTCCGTGCGCTTCACGGAACTGTATAAGCAGGTTAGTTATTGATACATTGTTTATCTCGCCAAGCTCACAGCCATATTGGAGCGCCTTGCCGGGGTCGTTTGTGTTAACGCTTACCTTGACTCCGGTAAAATCCCCCTCTACATTGGCACGGTTGCCTATGCGGTTTATACGGCGCCTGAGGGCTGCAATATCTATATCGCTGACATCAGCACGCATATTTTGTATATCAAACTTGGTTGAATAAGCAAACTCTATATCTTCTATGCGTTCATAGTCTTCTTCAAATTCGGACTCGGTGATAACGTCCTTTGACATATCTACAAGGGAGGAATCTATAATATCGCCCCTGAGCACTGCCGCATAGCCTGCATATATAATCAAAAGGCCTCTGCCACCCGCGTCCACAACACCGGCTTGTTTAAGAGCCGGCAGCATTTCCTGTGTTTTGGCGAGTATTTTTTCGCCGCAGTCGAGTATAACGTCAAAAAGCGCCAAAAAGTCGTCGGGTTGTTTGGCTACCTGCGCTTGTGCATCTTCCGCTATAACTCTGGCAACAGTTAAAATGGTGCCTTCCTTGGGCTTCATAACGGCTTTATAAGCGGTATCCGCGCTGTTTTTCAAGGCATTGGCAAAGTCTATGGGTGTTATCTCTTCTTTGTCTTGTATAGCCTTTGAAAAGCCCCTATAGAGCTGAGATAGTATTACACCGCTGTTGCCACGGGCACCACGAAGCGCCCCCTTTGAAAGCGCCTGTGTGGCTTGGCCTATGGTAGAAAACTCTTTGCTATTTATTTCTTTTACGGCTGATACCATTGTCATAGACATATTGGTGCCCGTATCGCCGTCCGGCACGGGAAATACGTTTAAGGCGTTTACGGCATCTTTGTTCTCTTCCAAGAGCTTAGCGCCAGCGTTGACCATTTCCCGAAACATAATTGCATCTATGGTTTGAATCTTTTCCAAATTACTGTCCCCCGTATTTGTAAAGCGCAGGGCTTATATGCGAATGCCTTCAACGGTTATATTTACGTTGCGCACCTGAATGCCTGTCATGCTTTCAAGCTTATATTTTACAACCTCTTTTATGGCGGCGCATACGGCGGTAACGGATATACCATATTCGACTATGATGTAAAGGTCTACATCTATCATATCGTCCACGGCATGTATTTGGACACCCTTGGAGAGGTTTTCCCTGCCTAGCCATTCCACAATACCATCTTTAGCTCTTTTTGAGGACATAGCTACAATGCCATAGCATTCCAAGGCGGCGTAGCCTACCACCTTTAGCATGACTTCTTCTGAAATATATATTGTGCCGATGTCATTTTTTATCTTAAATTCCATTCAAAGAACCTCCTGACGGGATAGATTGCATTACTATTATAGCGATTTTTACAAAACAGTGCAACCTTATAGCCACAGTGGCATATTACGAATGTATTTTATGCTAATTTAACTGTACGGTGTATCTTTAAAAGCCGTTTTGACGGTTGAGCTCGTCTATCTCCGCTTTTCTAAGCGGGGGCTTGCAACGCTCACAGGGGGTGAAGCGTTGGTGTTCGGAATCGTCCAGTTCTCCATAGGTGAAAGAGCCTTTAAGCGGAAGATAGCGACTCCTGATACTGCTGCAACGGTCGTCTAAATGGTAGTACTGCCCGCCTGTGGGGTTGTAGTAAAGCTTGAGCGAATCTTCGGGGTATTCGTGGAAACGGCTTGGCATATCGTCCCAAACCAAAACCTTTGTTTTTAAGCCTATGTTGTTCCAAAGCCAAGTCATATTTATGCCATCGTCGTTCTTTTTTCTCTGCACACGCACACAGCCGTGGCTTGCCTTGCTGCCAAGCAAAGGCTCCTGCGTGCTGTAATCGTGATAGCCTGTTGAGAGGTTTTCTATATAGGGGACTTCGTGTATAAGGCAGCCACCGTTTATGCGCATACCCATATCGCAATAAAGGTTACCGGCATAGAAACCGCCTACCCTTGATACCATAAGGTATTCACCGGACGGGGTTTCGTTCCACGGTTGCTTTGTTGTAGGTTTGCCGGTTGAAATTAAAAGCTCGGTAAATATTTTGCCGTCTTTAAAGACATACATAGTCTGAGTAAGCTTGTCTATCAAAACGCCGTATTCTGTTTTGGGGTTTATGACTTCAAGGCGATCTGTTTCTACATAGCCGCGTATAAGCTCGTCAGAATTGCCCCAGCCGGGCCTTGCATCACAGTCCGGCCCGTAGCTGCTGTTATATGTTTCAACAAAGGACCAGCCGTTTTCAAGGTTTTTAATTACATTAACGCCTTGAGATTCACATGTGATTTCGCCTAAAACGTTTCCGTTTTTCATGCTCTTGTCCGGCGTTGCGCGTAGACGATACATCTCTACCTGCGGCCTTTTACCTATGCCTTTTACAACAGTAATAGGTTGCATCATAACATTCCAAATGGCTTCTTCGTTCATATCGCCAACAGGAAGCGTCCAGTAGGAGCTACCTATTTCTTGCGGGGAAACCATTTCAAGCGTCGGAGGGCGATAGGCCTTTTTAGGCTTTTGGGGTTCCGCGGTAGCCAAATTATCCGTCGCTACAACAAATTCCGGAACCACTTGCACGGTTGCGCTGTCATTTTGTGATACTGCCGAAGGATCCGCAACATCTGGTACCTGTGGTACGGGGGTTGTGGGCACGCTTATGTTAACACCAACATAATGCGGCGCACTCTCAAAACCTGTTTCGTCTTGCAGAACAATAGCCACCATATGCATTCCGGAGGACAAAGGTTGCTCATTAAAGCGCCCGTCCCAAGATATTATGTTTTCCCCCGCCGTAGCAGAAACTTCTGCAACGGTTTGCATAGTTCCCTCTATATTGAGCTTTGCAAGCAAGCGCCCCTGCATATTGGTGCTTACAGACAGCTGCCATTCCTCGCCCGATACAAGCTCTGCAGATGAAACCTGTACGGATAATATCATAGGGCTTAAGGCTCCCGCATTTATTTGGAAATTGGCAATGTCGGCATTGTCTTGCTTTATTAACAGCTTATAATCGCCCTCTTTTAAGGCGTCTCCGCTTTGGGTAAAGCCATTCCACAGGAAGTAATTTTCGCCCGCCTTTACGGGGAGCGTGTTTTGCAGGGTACCTATCAAAGCACCTTGGGCGTCCTGTAGGCTTATGCTAACAGTGCCTTCCTTTGGGGCTTCAAAACCAAAGCTTTGTGTCTTGCCGGGGCGTATTAGTATATTTCCCTCTGCAAAGACTGTATTTGTTAATAAAATTAGAAGTATAAGTACAATGAATGTCTTTTTTAACATGGCGTTCTCCTTTGCATAAATGCCAAACCATAATAACAGAATAATCAGAAACAGACAAGTAAACAAATTGTAAAGATTGTAATAAAAAGCTAACTTCGCTATAATACTGTTCGGAGGTAGAGATGAGCAGTTTTGAAGCGGTTTATAATAGTTTGCTTTCTATGCGGGTGCCACAGGTTTTTAACGAGCAGGCACTTCATAATATTACCCTAAAAACGCTCAGAGCAAACGGATTTGAGCCTGAGCACGAGGTGCTTTTATCTCTCGGTAGCCGTATAGATATATTAGTTTCTAATATAGGTATAGAAATTAAAAAAGGAAAACCGCAGAAAAAGGCCTTGCTTAATCAATTAAATCGTTACGCCGCTTCTGATAAAATAAAAGGCTTTATAGTGTTGGCAGAAAAAAGCCTAAATTTGCCCGAAACAATTTCTGGTAAACCTTTAAAAATGCTCTCTCTTCAAAAGCTTTGGGGTATTGCGAACCCACAGGGAAGTGTTAAGGAGTTTTCAGAAGATATACCGCAGGCTATAAAGTCTGAAGAAGATTTATCTGAAACCCTAACACATAAAGAAGATGTCGTATTAAAAAGCTCTACAACTAAACTCAATTTTAGCGATGAGCCATTGCCATCTTACCTTGCCACACCTATAGACACGGGAGAAAGCTTTGGTACTTTGTCTTACAACAGGCAAAGAAAATGCTGGACCATAAAGGCGGAGCCATATGTTACGGAGCTTGCAAAACGCCTTTTCCCAGGCTCTAACAAAAACAGGCGAGGAATTGCCTATTTTGCGGATAACCCCCGTGCTGTAGGGGACTGCAACTGGCTTATGCAGCGCTACCCACTTGATATTGCCGAGCGTGACAAAGCAAGATGGCAAGAGACGCTTAACAAAGCACGGCAAAGACAGTTAGAGCTTAGGTTTTTACACAAGCGCCCCGATAATATACAGGCCAAAGATGGCAGCTTTGAAGGCAAGTTAATGCCTTTCCAGCAACAGGGCGCTACCTGGATTTACCACACCAAGCGTGGGCTTTTGGCGGACGAAATGGGGCTTGGTAAAACCGTGCAGGCTCTTTATTTTGCCGCCGCAATAAAGCTTTTCCCTATATTGATAGTTGTTCCCTCTCACCTTGTTTTAAACTGGGAAAGCGAAATAAAGCGTTTTTTGCGCGTAGATGGAAAAACGCCTGATATACATATAATAAAAGGGCTTAAGCCATATAAGCTTCCAAAGGCGGATATATACATAGTGCATTATCTGCTTTTGAGGGGCTGGAAAGACGTTCTACCATCATACTCCTTCCCCTTGGTTATATTTGACGAAATACAGGAGCTTCGCCATGCAGGCACCGAAAAATACAGCGCAGCTTCGCTCGTTGCGTTAAATGCGGACAGGGTTTTAGGGCTTTCCGGCACACCCATATATAACAACGGTGGAGAAATATGGAACGTTATAAACATAATAGACTTTAACTTTCTTGGTGATTGGGAGTCCTTTACCCGCGAATGGTGCTACGGTTATGGCAATAATATAGTAGCAAAACCTGAGCTTTTGGGAGAATTTTTACGCCGAGAAGGCCTGATGTTAAGGAGGACTAAGGCAGAAGTACTACCAGAGCTTCCAGAAAAAAGACGCTTTGTGCAACAGATCGATACTGATAGTTCAACCTATAAAACGCTTATGGCGCCTGTAATTGAAAAATTAAAAAAATGGTATATGGATACCGATTTAAGCCCGCAGGAGAAAGCTTTGCTTGAAGGCAACATATCGCAGGGCCAAAGGCAGGCTACAGGTATAGCAAAGGCGCCCTATGTAGCGCAGTTTGTTAGAGTACTTGTTGAGGGTGGAGAAAAGGTACTTTTGTTTGCCCACCACCATGCAGTTATGGACATATATAAAAAAGAATTAAAAAGCCTTTCCCCCGTTTTTATAACAGGCCGTGAAAACGAAAGCGCCAAGCAAAAAAGCATAGAACGTTTTGTTTCAGGTAGTAGCAATTTAGCCTGCATTTCTCTTAGAGCGGCAGCGGGATTAAACCTACAAAGAGCAAGCTGCGTTGTATTTGGAGAGCTTGACTGGTCCCCCGCCATACATTCTCAAGCGGAGGACAGGGCACACAGAATAGGTCAAAACGATTCGCTTCTCTGCTATTACCTTGTTTCACCACAAGGGAGCGATGCTGACATACAAGACGCGTTAGGTCTTAAGGTCAGCCAGTTTTTAGCTCTCATGGGAGAAAGCCCTCAAGATATTACAAGCCAAACAAATTCCGCAAACCACGCAAGGAAACACGTTGAAAGAATGCTTGCGCGTTTCCTTGAAAACAACAGTTTGACAAGCACCTAAGTTGCGTATATGATTTCATTGTTTTGGAGGTAGCATGCGAATACTCGGAATAGACCCAGGCCTTGCAATAATGGGCTATGGGATTATAGATACGGACGAGCGCCAAAATATGCAATTAGTGTGCTTTGGGGCGTTTACAACGGAAGCGGATATGCCTTTCCCCGAAAGACTGGCAAGTCTGAGAAAGCAGCTTAAAAATGTGCTTTCTGAATATAAGCCTGACGAAATAGTGTTCGAGCAACTTTTTTTCAACCGCAACGTAACAACCGCCTTTACAGTGTGCGCAGAACGAGGGGTAGCAGTATGCACTTGTGCGGAAAAATACCCAGATAGCTTATACGAATACACGCCCATGCAGATTAAACAGGCGGTTACCGGCTATGGCAGGGCAGATAAACACCAAGTGCAGCAGATGGTAAAGCTTATTTTGAAGCTTCAGGACATACCAAAACCCGACGACGCTGCTGATGCCGTCGCAGCCGCCATGGCGCATGCAGCTACCGGCAGGGCCAAAATTCAGTTTAAAATGAAGTAAAGGAGCAACTTTTATGTATTCCTATATAGAAGGGACCGTGCAGGACAAAGACACAAACCTATTGGTTTTGGATTGCGGCGGCGTAGGCTATGAGATAATCTGCACAAACACAGCTTTAAGCGCTGCTCCCCCAAAGGGCGAAACAATGCGTGTCTACACCTATTTAAACGTGAGACAAGACGCAATTGAGCTTTTAGGTTTTGTATCCAAAGAAGAAAAAAATATGTTCTTAAAGCTTACTGGGGTGTCCGGCATTGGCGCAAGAAGTGCTATATCGATACTTAGCAGTATGCCGCTTAAAGACCTTACAATGGCAATACTTTCTGGCGATTTGGGCATGCTCTCTCGTGCTCCCGGCGTTGGCAAAAAGACAGCTCAGCGCATTGCGCTTGAGCTTAAAGACAAAGTATCCGCGGTGGATATGCCGGGTGATATTGATTTTGCCGACTTTAATGATAATGATACAAGCCCTTCAAGCCCCGTGGGCGAAGCTATATTAGCGCTTGAGTCCCTTGGCTATACACAGCACGAGGCCGCAAGGGCCGTTTCAAATGCGCAAAAAGCGGGCGTTCCTATGGACAAGGCTGACGAGCTTGTGCGTGCCGCATTAAGAGGCATAGCGAAAGGATAATATGGAAAACGAAAGACTTATTACAACAAGTATGCTTTCGGGAGATGCTGACACGGATATCTCCCTGCGCCCTAAGACGCTTAGGGAATATGTGGGACAAAAAACCGTAAAAGAAAGCTTAGGCATATATATAAAAGCGGCACTCCAAAGAAGAGATGCGCTTGACCACACGCTGCTTTACGGCCCGCCCGGGCTTGGTAAAACGACGCTTGACTGCATAGTAGCTTCCGAAATTGGACAAAACATACGTATTAAATCAGGCCCCGCCATAGAGCGCCCAGTAGATTTAGCCTCCATACT
>JAUNLY010000070.1 GCA_030532025.1 Eubacteriales bacterium | reverse complement strand
GTAGGGCTTATAAGGTTGCAACACAGCTTGAGTAAAGTGCTTTTACCGCTTCCAGAATGACCTTTTATAAAAATAAAATCGCCTTTTTCAACTTTAAATGATATGTTTTTTAAAATAGGCTGATCATCTGTGCCAAAAGACACATTATCAAACTCAAGTAAAGACAAAACGAGCACCTCCACATGACAAAGCTTTATAGTTTTTAGCACTAAGGATACACCGCACAAATGAGATGGTGCTATGGCGGATAATCTTCGCCTGCGCCACTTAATTGTGCGGTGTTAACCTAAATATCGTTTTATTTTTTAATTTCCAGTTCTTCTTTTATAAAGGTTCCCCTTCTTAAATCGGAAAAGGCCTGCATTAATTCCTCTCTTGTGTTCATTACAATGGGGCCAGCCCAAGCAATAGGCTCTCCAAGTTTTTTGGATTTCATATATAGAACCTGAGCAAATTCTCCCTCGTTTGTAATGGTCAGGCTATCGCCTTCTGTCAATTTAACGGCGGTTTTTTCGCCTATTTTTTGACCTCCGACTGAAACTTCTCCCAAAAGGGTGAATATCATAACGGAATCTTCCGGGTTCATTTCAAGCGTTATGCTTGAGCCTTTATTCATATGAATATCGTAATAATCCAAGGGAAGATGGTCGCCCTTGAAACCTTCGTGTTCCTTATATGTACCTGCAAGAAGTCTAATCTTGCCGGATTCGTATTCTATCTCTTTTATTTCGTCCCTTCTTACGCTCCTATATGTAGGCTTTGACATTTTTTCGTCCTTGGGCAGATTTAACCAAAGCTGTACGCCAAGAAGCCTTTCCGCTGCGGGGACTCTTTCTTCATGCTCAATACCCGATCCCGCGTTCATCCACTGGACTTCACCATCGCCTATCGCTTCGTTATTTCCAATGGTATCCCTATGGACCATCTTGCCTTTATATAAATACGATATAGTCTCTATTCCCCTATGCGGATGGAGGGGGAAACCGGCAATATATTCTTCGGGATTTACGCTGTCAAATGAATCCAACATTAAAATCGGGTCGAATTCTTCTGTCGTTTCGTTGCCTAAAACTCTTACAAGGCTAACGCCCGCTCCGTCTACGGTTCTAAAGCCTTTTACCATTTTCTTAACTTTTCTTTCCATTTATTATGCCTCCTAATGTTTCAATAAATAATCAGCTTGTCTGTGTTTAACTAACACAATACAAAGCCTTAAGGGTAGGGCTTAACATAAAACCTTGGCTTGTCTAAAAAACACCACGACTAAGCCCGCCACCAAACCCCTCACTATATATTATAACACGTTAACGACACTTTAAGACGGATTAGTGTGGTGATTTTTATAAAGCTTTGCTAATCCAAGTCTTTAATGTAAAGAGAAGTGCCGGATTTTTTTGTTTTATCAAAGCCGAATGACAGAAAATACAACATGGCTTAAAAAACGCCTAAAGATAGCGAGTGGTTAGACGGGAACGAGTGTAAGAACAAGACAAAGCAAAAATGAAAAAAAACAAATTTATCAAAGCATAAGGTTTGAAATTAGTGTTATTACCCGATTTATTACAAGATGTTTTATTGATTTATATAAATTAATAAAGACCGTCAGCATGATGTGTACCTCAAAAACTGGACAAACCCGTATAGGGGTACATATCAGCAAGGCCGACGGTCTTTATTTTATGGTATTTACAAAACCGATTAAATATAGTAAAAGGCAACACACTATGCGGTGTTGCCTTAGAAAATTAGATTGAACCCGTAATCTGCGGGAGCCAGAGGCTTATTGCGGGGATAAAGGAAATTAGAAGCAGAGTTACAATCATGCACAGGTAGAACGGCATAGTCGCCCTTACTACTTTTTCCATGGGGCGCTTGGCGACCGCAGAACCTATAAACAAAACAGAACCTACGGGCGGGGTAAGCAAACCTATACCGCAGTTTAGCACCATCATTATACCAAACTGTATAGGATGTATACCTACGCTTTGTGCAACTGGCAACAATATGGGCGTTGCTATAAGTATTATAGGCGCCATATCCATAATCATACCGAGCACCAGCAATATAAGGTTAAGCATAAGTATTATAACAACGGGGCTTGAAGAAATGCTTGTAATAAGTTTAGCGGCCCTTGCAGGCACGTGGAGCAATGTCAGGCAGTTACCAAAGGCTGCACTCATAGCAATAAGTATAAGCACTATCGACAAGGTTTCTATACAGTTGTCCAAGGCTTTCCAAACGCCTTTCCAGTTTAGGCCCTTGTACACAAAAACGGAAACCAACAGGGAATATATTACCGCTATGGCGGCTGATTCTGTTGCGGTAAATACGCCACCTACAACGCCTATTACAACGATTAAAACAGCTGCAAGCGCCCAGAAAGACCTTATAAGTTCTTTCACGAAAAACGAAAATGAAAACTTTTCGCCCTTGGGATAGTTGCGTTTTACGGATATTATGTAAGAGCCTATCATAAGCGATAAAGCTAAAAGCGCTCCCGGAAGGTATCCCGCCATAAACAGGGCACCTACCGATACGCCGCCTGCGGTAGTCGCATATATAACCATATTATGGCTTGGCGGCACAAGCAAACCTTCGCATGAAGAAGTTATAGTAACGGCGGTTGAAAAGTCTACGTCGTAGCCTTCTTCCACCATCATGGGGATAAGTATGGAACCTAAAGATGCGGTATCCGCAGCGGCGGAACCTGAAATACCGCCGAAGAAATAGGAAGCTACGATATTGACCATCGCCAAGCCACCGCGCATCCAACCGACAAGCGAGTTGGCTAAGTCAATAAGTTTGTTGGAGATACCTCCCGATCCCATTAGCACGCCCATAGTTATAAAAAACGGCACCGCCATAAGCGAAAAGGACCAAACGCCTTTTACCATCTGTTGCGGCAGAGTAACTAAGCTCTGTCCCATAGAAAGCATGCATAAAACGGTTGAAATGCCCACAGCATAGGCGATAGGGAAGCGCAACGCAATCATAACCAAAAAGCTTCCCAGCAAAATCAAAGTTGAAATAGACTCAGGCGTCATGCTTGCGCACCTCCTTCTTTCGTTTTCCACATAACGAGTGATTCGATACGCAGAAACACTTGCTCAAGTTCAAATACTATCATGCTAACTCCTGCAATAGGTATCGGTAGATACTGCCAAAACTTGCTTAACCCGGGCAAGGAAGCGTATTTCCCCCTTATACTCAACGGAGAGTTGCAGAATTTTATGCCATATATAACCAACAACACCCCAAGCGCCATAACCGACAAATCCGCAAGCAAGTCCAACCATACCAGCAGTTTTTTCGGCAAAAATTTGTCAAGCGCCGTCATTCTTATATGTGAGCGTCGACGAATGGCAAGTGTCGCGGAGAGTACTGCCATATAGGCCATAAAAGTAAGAACTATTTCCTCGCTCCAGTAAGGGTCGGTTATAAAATCAAAATACCGCCCCGCCACAGCCCACGAGGTAATCAATACGTCTCCAATCAACAGCAGTTTACAAAGCACCATAAGCACTTTGTAAGTCCAGTCATATAAGGGTTTTATCTTTTCTAATCCCTTAAAAAATGCAGTCATGGAAATCACTCCTTCCCTGTATTATTATACTAATCCAAATCGTTAATGCATAGAGTTACGCCGGATTTTTCTTTTTTGCAAAGCTGAATGAGGCTAAGCAAAAACGGAAAAAGACAAGTTTATCGAAGCATTAAAGTTTGGGATTAGTATTAATAAAAGGGCGCAGGATAAGAGCTCCTGCGCCCTAACAAGCCCTGTAACAGAAGCTGTTTTATTATTTCATATCAAGTATCTGCTGATACAGGTCTGCATGTTTTGCCGTGTTGGCTTTTATGGTTTCTTGGCAAGCTTCTACCCACGGTGCTTTGTCGGTTACTTCAACAATGGTAACACCGTCTGCCTTAAGTTTTTCAAAGGTCTTCGCTTCAACTTCGGAAACAACCCTAGCGCATGTTTCGGATGCGAACTGGCCGGCTTCCATAATCCAGCCGCGCTGTTCGTCGTTAAGCTTGTTCCAGCCGTTATCGGTTATGGCTATCTGCACAACGCCCAGTGTATGGCCGTCTAAAAGGAGATAGGGGGCAACTTCCGGGAAAGCGTTTGACAGGTAGTTTGCTGCAGGCTGTTCCGCACCGTCAACAACGCCGGTGTTTAAGGCGCTGTAAAGTTCCGGGAAAGGAATTGTGGTGGCGGAAGCGCCTAAGTTGGTAACCATGCCGGTCATAACGGGGTCTGCTGAAACGCGGAGTTTGAGGCCCTTAAGGTCTTCAAGACCTCTAACTTCTTTCTTGAAGAAGAAGTGACGGAAACCTTCTTCGCCGTAGCAGATGCCACGCAGCGGAAGGCCTATTTCCTGCGGTTCATTCAAAAATTCTTTGGCAAGGTCGCTTGCGGCGAACTTCCAGAAGTGGTCTGCCTCTTCAAAGGTATAAGGAATGGAAAGCAGGGAAGCTTTTTCGCAGCCATACTGTGTAAGCGCAAAGCCAGAAAGCCTTGTTATATCTGTAATGTTGCCGCCGCCGAGCAGGTTATCTAAAACTTGGTCTTCAGAGCCAAGCACGCCGCTGGCCTGTATATCAATAACGATGCTGCCGCCGGACAGCTCTTCAACCTTAGCTTTAAAAGCTTTTGCGATTTCGCCTACGGTAGTTCCCTCAAGCGGGTTAACTTCAGCATAGGTCAGAGTAAGGGGTTCTTCTGCGAATACGGACGTGGCGCCCAAAAGCAGCGTCAACGCAAGAAGAATGCCAAATAGTTTTTTCATAAATATACCTCCAAATTTTATTATTGGGTTAATCCCAACATTTGTCTGCGTAAACCATAGCACAAAACCACCCAGTTTGGCAAGTGCTTTACCAGACGATTAAGTTTTTTATTTGTACCGCATAAATAGACACTTTTGTTTTACTAAACGCTTAACTACATTGAAAAAATAATATATTGCTTATATAATTAGGGTAGTTTTTGGATAGGAGGCTTCCCATGCCGGATAAAATTACAGTAAAGGTAAAGCTTAACGAAAAAACCTTCAAACGATTTACACGCTTTGACACGCTGCGTTTGCGCAAACGCTGGGTTCGCCCTTTAGTATTTGCGCTTATAATGATAGCCTTTGGGCTTGTGGCGCTCCTATCAAAAAAAGAACAGTCGGGGCTTATTGCAGCGGTGTTGTTTGCAGTAGGCTTAGGGCTACCTATTGTATATTTCGGATTCTTTTTTTCGCAGATAAACCTTCAGGCTCTAAACCTTAAATTGGGAAAGGGACGCAGGGTATATACTATTTACCTTACTAAACAAAACCTTGAAGTACATAACGATATAAAAAAAGAAGAAACGCTAATGCTGCCGTGGAAAAAAGTGCTTAAAGCCTTTAGAGTAAAGGGGTGCATATATGTCTATGTAAGCCCTGTTAAGGCGTTTTTGCTCCCCGATGGGCAGGCAGATGCCACAGACGATGAAGTATGGGAATACTTAATCGCCCGCATGGGGCGAAAACGGTGCAAAGGCTGATTTTATTGTGCATACCTACAAAATAATATTATGTCACGCGGAGGGCTTTGTATTTATTTTGTACTAATTACAAATACATTTACACAACTGTATAGATAATAAATATTTACTATAAAAATTTATACTAAACCGTTTTACTGTGTTTCTTTGTGTTTCTATTCCATAATATAAAGCTAAGGACGGCAATTCCCGCACAGGGGACAAGGTTTAGCATCATACCTGTCTGAAGCCCAAATTTATCCGCCGCAAGCCCTATTATAAGCGGCATAACTATTGCACCTATCGCCCCTATAGGCAGCATTACACCCATGCTCTCTTGGCTTATGGCTTCCCCAACTCCTGCTGTTGACATGGGGTTTACACCCGCCATGGAAAAAGCAAACGCAAACAGCATCATGCTCGCAGGCAGCGGTGAGCTTATGGGTATCATAACCGCATACAGAGCCGTGCAAGCCAGCCCCATTAAAAATAAAGCTCTGAATTTGTTTTTTATAGGCAATACAAAAGCTATAAGCAAGCGGGCTATAAGTGTCGCACCCCACATGATGCTCATGGTGTAACCGCTTAATGTACCGCTTAAAATTTGCTGTTCCCTGTAATACGTTACTAGCCAACCGCTTACACTTGTTTCTGCCGCGTTTTGGCAAAATATAAGCGCCGTAAGCAACCAAAAATCAACCGAGCGCATAAAACTTCTGCTTTCTTGTGATGTTTTTTCTGCCCCTTTTATTTCTTTTTTAGGTAGAGCGCCGGTTGCAAATATCCCCCACATAATTAGCCCGCACAGCGCAATGCCTATCATAGGGAAGCTCCCGCCGCCTTTTGCCATGGCAAAAATTATAACAGGGCAGAGCAAGGCTCCGGTAGCATAAAAGGAATGCATAATCTGCAAGTTGCGGGTTTTATTTTCGCTGTACTTGGCAACTAACACAGTAGAGTTATTAAGTGCACAGCCTTTAGCTAAGCCCACCATAATAAATGCAAGCAAAAGCAACCACGGCAAGCCCACAAAAGCTGTGAGCATATAGCCCAAAAAATATCCAAAGCACAGAATAAGCACCGTGTTTTTAACACCTATAAAGCGCGGCAAAATACCCGAAAGGAAGGCAGCCGCCATGTTGCCTATGCTCATAGCGGTTAAAAGACTCCCTGTTAGGGAAAAAGAAAAACCGTACC
Source organism: Eubacteriales bacterium (assembly GCA_030532025.1). Taxonomy (GTDB): domain Bacteria; phylum Bacillota; class Clostridia; order Christensenellales; family Aristaeellaceae; genus DTU024. The sequence goes on along the minus strand of JAUNLY010000070.1, from coordinate 1,910 downwards.
TCTCCTGCAACATGCTTACAATAATGCCACTTGAAATAGCGCATATACCGCTGAAGAAAAAGCTAAGATAGCCAACACGCCTATAACGAACGGATATATCCAATGTTGTCCCCCTCTTTTGGTTTTTATATAATGCTTGCGAAAATAATAATTCTTTTGTTAAGGCTATACTTAATAAATAACTATATAGATTGAAAGCCTTATCGCAAAGATATTGGCGTTATACTAATCCAAATCGTTAATGTAAAGAAAAACGCCGGATTTTTTCTTTTTTGCAAAGCTGACAGATAGAGGCAAAGCAAAAATGGAAAAAAACAAGTTTATTAAAGCATTAATGTCTGGGATTAGTATTAATTAAAACTTGAATATAAAGATAAAAGAACACCGCTTTTGCTGTGTGCCGGCGGTGTTCTTTTTAAGTTTAAGGATACACCGCACAAATGAGGTGGTTCGATGGCTCACAAAGTTTTCGTCAGATGCAACTGTAAAAAGCGCAGGTTTACCTGCTGTAAATCAAGCTTTTTACAGGCAGCAGATGGCGGAAAATTCGCCGCCAGCTTAGCCCACGAATTGTGCGGGGTTTCCTTAATATTAGCGTATAAGTGTGAAGTTTTTAAACACGGTAACCAGAGTATTTGCAACTGTTGACATGGTCTTAATAAATATGTCTAAGGCAACGCCTACAACGTCCTTGCGGGTATCGCCCACGGTATCGCCCGTAACAGCTGCTTTATGGGCCGCAGAACCTTTGCCGTGTCCTTTAAGTGAACCTGATTCGATATATTTTTTAGCGTTATCAAAGGCACCGCCGGAGTTACCCATAAATATGGCACGCGGAATAGCAACAATTGTTGCACCTATTAAAAGTCCGCCAACAAATTCAACGCCGAACAGGAAACCGCCTATTACAGGGATCGTCATGGCAAGAAGCGACGGAACAAGCATTTTCTTGAGCGCGCCTTGTGTTGCCATCTGTATCATCTTGTTATAGTCAGGGCGTACTGTACCTTCAAGAACACCGGGTATGGAGAGGAGCTTGTCGCCCTCGTCCGCCATTGCGCGTGCAGATTCTATGGTATTGTCGGTAAGCATTGCAGAGAAGTATTCTACAAGAGCACCGCCTATTATAGCGCCCACAACAACGGTGTAGCTGGCAATATTTAGCACCATTTCGGAATCAACCGAAGTATAGTTGCCGACATAAGAAACAATTAAGCTTACAGTAGCAAATGCGGCACTGCCTATGGCAAAGCCCTTGCCTATGGCTGCCGTGGTGTTGCCAACAGCGTCAAGCTTATCGGTAATGGCACGCACTTCTTTGGGCAGATGGCAGCTTTCCGCTAAACCGCCTGCGTTGTCCGCAATGGGGCCAAAAGCATCAATAGATACGGTAGCGCCTACAAACGAAAGCATACCAAGGGCAGCTATTGCAATGCCGTACATACCGCCGATTCTTCCGCTTATAAACAGCGCTAAGCCTATCATAACTACCGGCAACAGGCAGCTGCGGCTACCCACGGCATCACCCTTGGTTATTATAAAGGCTTCGCCTTCGGTTGCCATTTCTGCCAGTTCTTTGGTGGGTTTATGATCAGCCGAAGTGTAATATTCGGTGATGGAGCCTATCGCAACGCCGCTGGCGAGGCCTAAAACGGCACAAATCCAAGGCGATACCCAGCCAGCACGCCAGCCGTAAGTGCTAAGGATTTCACCATCAAGCCCGCCAAAAATTGCCAAGCTTGCGAAGAAACCCAACACCACGGTGCTTCCCGCGGAAATCCAAGTGGCTAAATCCAATTCACGCGCAGGGTTGTCGCTCATCTGCTTTTTGTTTGCATAGAAAAGGCCCACAATGCAACCTATAAGGCCAACGCCCGCAAAAACAACGGGGAATACTATTGTAGGCATAA
>JAUNLY010000069.1 GCA_030532025.1 Eubacteriales bacterium | reverse complement strand
AAAAAAGAAAAAATCCGGCGTAACTCTATGCATTAACGATTTGGATTAGTATTAGGAGTTCCATAGATTTAAATATACAGCATAAAACCGCCCTTGTAGCAAGGACGGCTGTAAAGATAAATTTGTTTGATTATTATAGATAGAATTTGCCTATTAGAATATATATTATTGCCTGTCCGCAATCATTTCTTTTACTTTCATAAGGCGTATTATAGAGCTGCGCTCGGCTTCGTCAAGCTTCATGGTGATTACGCGTATGGATTCCTCAAACTGCGGTATCATTACATATTCGAGGGCGTTTACACGGCGGCGTGTTTTTTCTATTTCTTCGGCGAGCAGGAAGCAAGTTTTTTCGCTTTCTGCAAGCTTTAACAGCTCCGGCAGTATTGCTGCCATGGTGGATATGGCTTCGTCAAGCTCGTAAGAGGTATCCGCAAAGCCATAGGGCTGTACGGTACGGCTTAAGGACTCCTTATCGAGCTCTATTTTTGGGACATGGACGGACAAAATGTTGGATCTGCTTACTTTTACCCTTGCATTTCGTGCAGGGTAGAGCAATGCGCTCTCCAAGGATGGGCCGTCCATAACGGCACGAGCCATGGCAAAACGGCGCAAAGCAACTTGCAGGCTTTGTTCAACTTGTTTACGCAGTCTGGCGTTTTCTCTCGCTATGCCCACAAAACGCCTTACAAGCTCGTCCCGCTTATCTTTTAGGAGCTTATGCCCGCGTTTGGCTGTCGCAAGCCGCCTTTTTATGCGGGTAAGCTCCATGCGTGTGGGATTTACGCGCAGCTGTGCCATTAGGCATCCTCCTCTTTCGGAAGGTATTTATCGACCATGTCATCGCGTATGCGCTTGAGCTCGTTGCGGGGGATTAGCTTCAACAGTTCCCAGCCTAAATTGAGCGTTTCTTCTATGCTACGGTTTTCGTTAAAACCTTGCGATACATAGCGCTTTTCAAACTCATCTGCGAAATTTGCAAACATTTTATCGGTGTCGGATAAGGCGGCATCGCCTAATATTATGGCGAGTTCTTTGGCCTGTTTACCGCGTGAATAGGCGGCAAAAAGCTGGTTCATGGTAGGCGCATGATCCTCCCTTGTCTTGCCAACACCTATACCCTTATCCTTAAGACGGCTTAAGGATGGCAACACGTTTATGGGTGGCTCTATGCCGACACGGTAAAGCTCACGGCTTAATATTATCTGCCCTTCCGTTATATAGCCGGTAAGGTCAGGTATGGGGTGGGTTATGTCATCTTCCGGCATTGTAAGTATGGGAAGCTGTGTTATAGAACCCTTTTTGCCTATAATTCTACCAGCACGCTCGTACATGGAAGCAAGGTCTGTGTAGAGGTAGCCGGGGTAGCCACGCCTTCCGGGAACTTCCTTCCTTGCGGCGGATATTTCACGCAGGGCTTCTGCGTAGTTGGTAATATCCGTCATTATAACAAGCACGTGCATGCCTTTTTCGTAGGCCAAGTATTCTGCCGCCGTAAGCGCCATACGGGGGGTAGCTATACGCTCTATGGCGGGGTCGTTTGCAAGGTTCATAAACAGCACCGCGTGTTCTATTGCGCCTGTCTTTGTGAAGTCCTGTATAAAGTAGTCCGCTTCTTCAAAGGTTATACCTATTGCGGCAAACACAACGGCAAACTCTTCGCCCGTGCCCAAAACCTTTGCCTGTCTTGCAATCTGTGTTGCAAGCTGTGCGTGGGGGAGGCCGTTACCTGAAAACACAGGGAGTTTTTGGCCGCGTACCAAGGTATTAAGGCCGTCTATTGCGGAAATACCCGTCTGTATAAATTCGCTCGGGTAGTCGCGTGCGGCGGGGTTTATAGGTTCGCCGTTTATGTTGCGGCGTACTTCGGGTATTATTGCTGGCCCATTGTCCCTTGGGTTGCCCATGCCGTCAAATATGCGTCCCAGCATGTCCAAAGAAAGGGAGAGCTCTATGCCGCGCCCCAAGAAGCGCACCTTGCTGTCGTCTATTTTAAGGCCGTGGCTCGATTCGAAAAGCTGTACAAGGGCTTTGTCGCCGTTTACTTCAAGCACCTTACCGCGGCGTATTTCGCCGTCGTTTTGCTCTATCTCGACAAGCTCGTCATAGGTAACGCCGGATACGTTTTCAACCAACAGAAGCGGGCCTACGACCTCCTGTATATTGCGGTATTCTTTAAGCATATTACACTCCTTCTTCCGTGAGACGGGCAACCTCGCCGCTTAATTCAGATTCGTAAGAATCAAAGGCATCAAGCCCGTCTTCGGGCAGGTATTTAGCACGGGCTATTTTGTCACGCACGGGGAGGTTTATAACCTCGCTTAAGGCCGCGCCATTTGCAAGAGCATCTTTGCCCTTATGCCCGTAGTTAAGTATAAGTTTTAGCATTAGGTATTGTTTTTGTACGGACGTGTATGTGTCCGTATCGTCAAAGGCGTTTTGGTGCAGGTAGTCTTCGCGTATGCTGCGGGCGACTTCCATTGTAAGCCTGTCTTCCCAGCTTAAAGCATCTATACCTACCAAACGCACTATTTCGTCAAGCTCTGCTTCCCTCTGAAGTATGCTCATAGCTTCAAGGCGCAATGCATTCCAGTCTTCTGCTATATTGTCCGTATACCAGTTTTCAAGTGAGTCCAAATACAGGGAGTAGGACTGTAGCCAGTCTATGGCGGGGAAATGGCGCATATAGGCAAGCGGGGCGGAAAGTCGCCAGAAAACTTTAACTATGCGCAGGGTTGCCTGTGAAACAGGCTCAGAGATATCGCCGCCGGGGGGCGAAACAGCACCTATTGCGGATATGGAGCCAAAGCGTTCTTCGCTTGCGTTAACCTTTACAACGCCTGCGCGCTCGTAGAACTCCGCAATGCGGCTTGAGAGGTATGCGGGGTAGCCTTCCTCACCGGGCATTTCTTCAAGGCGGCCGCTCATTTCGCGCAAGGCTTCCGCCCAACGTGATGTGGAGTCCGCCATAATGGCTACCTTGTAACCCATGTCCCTATAGTATTCGGCTATGGTTATACCCGTATATATAGAAGCTTCACGCGCCGCAACCGGCATGTCGGAGGTGTTTGCTATAAGCACCGTGCGCTTCATAAGGGTTTCGCCTGTCCTTGGGTCGTGCAGGTTGGGGAACTCCATAAGAACGTCCGTCATCTCGTTGCCACGCTCGCCACAGCCGACGTAGACTATTATGTCTGCGTCCGCCCACTTTGCAAGCTGGTGCTGTACGACGGTTTTACCTGAGCCGAAAGGCCCTGGTACTGCTGCCGTACCGCCGGAAGCTATGGGGAAGAAAGTATCTATTACACGCTGCCCTGTAATCATGGGACTTGAGGGGGATATTTTTTCCCTGTATGGCCTGCCGCGGCGCACGGGCCAGCGCTGTATCATGTTTATTTCGTGTTTGTTGCCTTTGGCGTCCACTATTGTGCAAACGGTGTCTTCGACCTTGGCAGCGCCAGAATGTATGCTCTCAACAGTGCCACTTATGCCGTTTGGCACCATTATCTTATGCTCTATTACTATGCTTTCTTGCACAACGCCGAGCACGTCGCCGGCTGTAACTTGGTCGCCGGCCTTTTTCTTGGGTTCAAAGCCCCAAAGCTTTTCACGGTCAAGCGAGGGCACCTGAATACCGCGGGATATGCGGTCGCCTATCTGGGTTTTGATTACCGTAAGGGGTCTTTGAATTCCATCGAAAATGGATTCTATAAGCCCCGGCCCCAGCTCTACCGAAAGGGGTGCACCCGTAGAATAAACGGGCTCACCAGGGCCTAAGCCGGCGGTTTCCTCGTACACCTGTATGGACGCCCTATCGCCGCGCAGCTCTATTATCTCGCCTACAAGGCGCTTGTCGCTCACGCGAACAACGTCGTACATACGTGCGTCCGCCATACCGTCTGCCACTATAAGCGGGCCGGATACTTTAATTATGGTTCCCTGTGCCATGTGCTCTATTCCTCCGTGTTGTTAAGCAAAATATTGGCTCCTATCGCACGCTCTACATTGGCGTTAAGCCTCTGCATGCCAAAGCCGTCTGTACCTGACGCCGCCGGTATGGGTATAAGGCTTACGTCTGGGTTATCGTTAAATTTAGAAAGTGTTTCGGGTATGCTGCGGGCGACGTCTTCGGTTATAAATATAATATGTATGCCACCCGTTACAAACTTGTGTACTGCCCGTGCCGCTTCTTGCGGTGTTTTGGTCGCCGCAACCTGCATGCCTAAAGTACGGAAAGCCAAAACAACGTCGCTTTGACCTATTACGCCTATCTTCTGCAGTTTACCTTGCATACAGTTCACGCAACCTTTCTAATATAGCTTCATGTGAGAAGCCGTTTTCTTTTCCTGCAAGTATGAGCCTTACAGCCGCAGCCTCACGCGAGCGCATAAGAAGATGGCCTATAAGGCGTTCATTCTTGTCTATTTGGCGTCTGAAGGGCAGGAACAGTTCAAGCAGGGCGTCGTCCGCATGCTTTTCAAATGCTGCGAGCTTTTTGGGCTCTATATAGGCGGCGATTGCCGCGTTGTATAGCTTTGTGCCTAAATTGTTAAGCAAAAGCGGTAGGTTTTCGGCCTTTTCATAGGCTTTTTCCCATTGCTTTTCGCTTATCCTACCGCCCGGAAGCAGTATGTCTTTTAAAAATGTAAAAGGCTTCTGTGCGTGCATGGAGCGTATAGCCATGGCGTAATTGCTGGTATCCGCCTTGCGCACAAAGTATTCTTTTGCGGTTTTTTCACGCTTGGGAAGGCGCCTTAGGGCGTATTCAAAATAAGCGCGGTCAAGCAATATATCAGTCTGCATGGGGTCGTAAGATGTGCCCATAAGCTGGCTGTCTATTTTGTTTAAGGCCTGTACGACTTCTTTAGGAAGAACGGAATAGTCTTTGTTGTCTATGGCGTCCTTAAGTGTCTCTAAATCTATGGTACCGCCTTTTGATAAAAGCTCGGGCCTTGTGTCTAAGGACTTGGCTTTTACAAGTATTTTTATGTTGGTTATATCGTTTTTAAATAAAAATACATTTACTAAGTCTTCGTCCGTCGCAAGTTCCATCACGAGCTTAGAAGCACGGTTTACGTGTTCCAAAGCGTTTTCTTCGTCCGTGCCCTCGCTCGGCCAACCAAAGCTTAGTAACATTTGGCGTACTTCGTTTGCGTCTTTCGCACTCAAAAGCCTGTCCACCTTTTGGCGGGTTAAGGCGTTGGCCTCTATAACGCTTAGCCGTCCTGCGGCGTAGAAGATGCTCTCCTGTGGCAAAACATCCTCCCCCTTTAAGCGTTTTGGGGGAACAGCATTTGAGCTGTTTCCGCCTCTAAAGAAACACGCTGCGACTGCACAAGCGCTTCAAAGGTGCAGTTTATTTCCATACCGTCCTTTGAAATTACAAAGCCGGTGCCGGGGACGGTCTTATTTGTCAAGCGCAGTGCGCTTTTCTTGCCGGCTTCACGCAGCTTGTTGTTTGCTTCCAAAACAAAGTGTTCGTCTATCATTTTGACAGAACGCTCTGCAGGCAAAATAAGCTCGTCCCCTTCTGCCAGAAGAAGTATCTGCTTAAAAAAGAATTCCTTTTGGTCTTTTTCGGGGCTTAGGCGAAGTGTGTCCACCGCCTTTTCAAAGGTGCGGTCAAGAAGCTCCCGCCTTGATGAGAGCAGTTTTTTCTTGCTTTCAAGCTCCGCCATGCGTAACATGCGTTCTTCAAGGGCTTTGCTTTCCCGCTGCAATTTAAGCACATTGTTTTCCTGCATTTGGAGAATGCGCTTGGCGGTATCGTTACGCATAAGGTCGGCCTTTTCTTTGGCTGCGCTTAATATTTCCGCCGCTTTTTTGGAAGCGTCTTCCTTTATTTTGTCAAGTATATTTGTTGCGTCCATGGCCTTAGCCCTGCACGGAGTTGACTATAAGGAAAGAAATAAGCAGTGCGAATACGGCGTATGTTTCTACCATAACAGCCATAGTAACGCCACGGCCGGACATTTCGGGGTGTTTGCCTGTCATAAGCATACCTGCGGCGGAAACCTTTCCCTGTTGGACGGAGGAATACCAGCCGACCACGCCTACGGGGAGGCAGCCTGCGATGTATTTGAGGCCTTGGGTTAATGTAACGTCTACCATCTGACCGCCAAGAATGCCTGTGTTGATAAGCACTATTACGCCGATAAGGAAGCCGTAAATACCCTGTGTTGCGGGAAGAAGCTGAAGCACTAACAATTTGCTTGCGACTTCAGGGTTTTCCGAAGCCACGCCGGCTGCGGTTTCACCTGCCAAGCCAACGCCGCGGCTAGAGCCTATGCCGGATAAGATGACGGCAATCGAAGCCCCCACAAGGGCGAGTATTTGACCAAGCTGTAGTTCCATAAAAGTTCTCCTCTCGAAAATAGGTTCTGTATATATGAAGCAAAGAGCTATTTGCTCTGTATGCTTACATAGCGTGTTTGCATATTGAGCGGCTTAAAGGGTCTGCCGCCGTCTTCGTAAAATTTGCCGAAAAATTCTATATATTGCAGTCTGCATGCGTGTACGTATGCACCAAGTGCGTTAATGCCTAAGTTAAACAGGTGGCATACTATAAATAGCACTATTGCAATGGGTTTGCCTATAAACCCTGCGTTCCATATCATGCCGATAAGTATGTTAAACACCATGCCTATAACGCCGGTTGCAAGACCCATGCCGAAAAGGCGCATATAGCTTAATATATCGCTCACCCAGCTTGTTATGCCGTAGAGTGCGCCAAGGCCACTCATAATGCGTTTAAATGGGTTGCGTTTATCCCGCCCGGTCATAAGGAGTATTATGACTACTGAGACTATTGCCATAATTTTGCCTATTTCTTTAAGGGAGGGCACCATAAGGAAACCTAACCCAACAAGCAGTACAAGCCAGCTTATCTGGTCTGATATAGCCCCAACCCAGTCGCCGCGTTTTATATCCATATAGGCGGCTGTGAATACGCCTGCAAAAAGGTGTATTATGCCTATAAGAAGACATATACCCATAACGGGGAGCGGGTCGTTTACAGCATCAAGCGGGAAGAGCGTGCTGTATTTAGGCAAAGGGCTAATGCCAAAGGCTGTGTTAAACCAAAGCCCTACAGCAACGGTCGCTGCACCGCAGAAAATTAGCAGGTATAGCATTTTTGCGTTTCTTACCGGTATTTTCTTGATTTTTATAAATAAGAATAATGCTAAGGTCATAAGCAAACCGTAGCCGGCGTCTGAAAGCATTACCGCAAAAAGTATCATGTAGAAAGCGGACATAACGGGTGTAGGGTCTATGCCACGATAACTGGGCAGTGAAAAGCCCTCCACCACGGGTTCAAACGCCGTAACAAAGCGGTTGTTTTTAAGCTTTATAGAGGGCTCTTCGTCCTCCTTGGGGTCTTGTAAGTCTATAACGGTATAGGGAGCGACGGATAAAAGCTCTTCGCTTAGCTTTTGGCTGTCTTCTTCCGGCACCCAACCCTCCATAAAGAAAGTACTGCCCGTGTTGTAGGTTTTGTTTGAAGCCTCTGCCCGAGCAAACTTAAGCATTATTATATCGTGGAAGGATTTAAGACGGGGGAGATCCTTGCCGAAATTTTCAAAGGAAGCGTTAAGCGTAGCTCTTTCTTGTTCGAGGGCTTTTTCTTGTTCGTCCAAAGAGTTTAGGTATTCTTTGGGGCTTAAATTTCCCAAGCTGGAGAAACTCTGCCTTACAAAGCCAGATCTTTCAAGCGCTTGTAAACCTGTTTCCTCGTCCTGCCTGTATATTGCAGCCACTATGTAGGTGTTGTCTGAAGAGGTGTTTACTATGTCAAAGCCTGCGGATATTTCGGCAAATTCCTGTTCTAATTGGGCAAGGTTGCGTGTAGGCACACTTCCGCAAATAAAAACACAGCTGTCGGATTTTTGAAAATCCTCCGGTGTGTGCGTTAAGGTTTCCCAAGGGGCATATTCTTTTCTGTGTGCTTGAATACGAAGCAATTGAGCGCCGATTTCGCTTATACGGAGATCTGCTGCGTCCATTGCGTTTAATATGTTTATAAATTCGTGTTCGTTTTTGAGTATTTTTTCCGCCTCTGTAGAGCTTACCTTGCGGTACTGCCCATATGCGGGAGCCTTTTCCTGGTCGTATTTTTTAAGCCTTTCTATCGCACGGCGAACCCTTGGTAGAAGCAGGCTAAGGCTTTCGTATTCGCTGTTTTCTATGACTTCTTGTTGAGGGAATTCTTCGTCAAGCTCTGTCAGTTCAACACAGCCAAGACGCTGGAGTATGCTAAGCAGCCTGCTTTTGTCTTCGCGCATACCGAGAAGGCGCAGGCGTTTCATTTTAACTATTGCCATTTTGTAATACCTTTTTGGCTATATAGCTTGCGGCGGAAGTTATGGAGCTTTCCGCCTGCTTTAAAAGCTGTGCGTTTTCTTTTTCCTTTTCGGACATTTTGTTATCAAGCATAAGCTGTATAGTGGCTTTGCGCTTGTTTATTTCTTCTTGGTATTTCTCCTTGAGCTGCTTTTCCTGCGCCTTTATATCGTGCGAGCAGGCTTCTTCGCAGGCTTTTAATATATCGCGCGCCTCTTTCTGGGCGGAAGCGAGTTGAGCCTTGGCGTCGCTCTCGGCTTTTTCTATGGCGTTAAATAAATCTAAGGGCATTCTTTCCTCCAAAAACATAAAAAACAATAAAGTCCATCGGGATTATAACAAACCGCTATTGCTTTTTCAAGCTATATTTTGTATAATATGTCCAGAAGATCTAGAGTTGTCAAACATATGTGACAAAAAGCCATCTGAATTAAATCTGTGATGC
>JAUNLY010000068.1 GCA_030532025.1 Eubacteriales bacterium | reverse complement strand
ATTATGTTATGGTTTTGGTGCTTATAAGCTGTGTATTCCCTTTTCTATACATAATAGCAATGTCCTTTTCTTCGTCCGAAGCTATATTAAACGGCCGTGTATCGCTTTTCCCAGTGGGCTTTAACACAGAAGCTTACAGGCAGATATTTGATTACCCCAATTTCTTTATGTCATACCGCAATACAATATTTTATACCTTTGCGGGAACTGCTATTTCGCTTGGAATGATGGTATTTTTCGCATACCCATTGAGCAAAACAAGGCTTAAAGGGCAAAAGACTGTAATGAAGCTTGTGGTTTTCTCCATGTTTTTTTCCGGTGGCCTTATACCTAATTACCTGCTTGTATCAAGCTTGGGGCTTACGGGAACCGTATACGCTATGATTATTCCTTTTGCTATAAATCAATTTAATTTGATTATTCTAATCAATTTCTTCAGATCCATACCCGAAGAACTCGAAGAAGCTGCAAGGATAGACGGACTCAGCTATTTTGGAATGCTGTTTAAAATTATACTGCCTTTGTCTACTGCGGCGCTTGCTACAATAGGCCTTTATACGGCGGTGTTTTTCTGGAACGACTGGTTTTACGGACTTATATATTTAAACAGCGACCTATATCCTGTAATGCTGCTTTTAAGAAACATAGTAAACGGCACTACAATGGTTGGTGAAGCCGGTGGTGTAGGGGAAAAAGCGTCCGTGGCAATCGCTGTTAAATCAGCAGTTATAATAACTTCTACACTGCCTATAATACTGCTTTACCCGTTTTTACAGAAATATTTTGTAAAAGGCATGATGGTGGGAGCGGTAAAAGGCTGATAAAACAAACTGCTACATCATTAAACTTATCTATATTTTAAATAAACCCATTAAAAAAGAGCCGTTTCGAGGCTCTTTTTTGATGATATGTGTTGTTAGATTAGTTGTTTGTTATGCTTCCCAATTTCTTGTGAGTGTTTTTGCTTCGGTTTCTTTAAGCATATTGCTTATTAAAACTTGTGCGTCTATGGCGCCCAAGTTTTCGCCGTTGCGCGTCCTTACGGAAACTGTGCCGTTTTCGGCTTCCTTGTCACCTATTACAAGCATATAGGGTATTTTGTTCATCTGCGCTTCGCGGATTTTAAAGCCTATTTTTTCATTGCGAAGGTCTGTTTCAACACGCAGACCGGCTTTTAACATGTTGTTTTTAAGCGCCTTTGCAGCATCGTCCGCACGGTCTGTTATGGTTAAAATTTTTGCTTGCACTGGGGATAGCCAAAGCGGGAATGCGCCGCCAAAGTGCTCAACAAGTATTGCCATAAAGCGCTCTATAGAGCCGTACACAACCCTATGCACCATGACGGGGCGGTGTTTTTCTCCGTCTGGGCCTACATAGCTTAAATCGAAGCGCTCGGGCAGGTTCATATCAAGCTGTATAGTTCCGCACTGCCAAGTGCGTCCAAGGCTGTCGCGCAGGTGGAAGTCTATTTTAGGGCCATAGAAAGCGCCGTCGCCCTCGTTTAGCTGGTAAGGCACGTTAAGAGTGTCCAAAGCACCTTTAAGGCCGTCTGTCGCTGCTTGCCACATTTCATCGGTGCCTATGCTGTTTTCTGGTCTTGTTGAAAGCTCCACGCTGTATTCAAAGCCGAAAAGCTTATAAACTTCGTTGGTAAGCGTGTATACGCCTATAACCTCGTCTTTTATTTGTTCGGGAGTCATAAACAGGTGAGCATCGTCCTGTGTGAAGCAGCGTACGCGCATAAGGCCGTGCAGGGTGCCGCTTTTTTCGTGCCTATGTACAAGCCCCAGTTCTCCTGAGCGTATGGGTAAATCACGGTAGCTCCAAAGCTTTCTTTTGTAGGCAAGTATGCCGCCCGGGCAGTTCATGGGCTTTATTGCGTAGTCTTGATCGTCTATTTTGGTCGTGTACATATTTTCGCGGTAGTTTTCCCAATGGCCGGATCTTTCCCAAAGCTCACGAGAAAGTATTATAGGCGTTTTTATTTCTTCGTAGCCGTTTTCTGTATGTATTTTACGCCAGAAGTCTTCCAAGATATTGCGAAGCACCATTCCGTTGGGGTAGAAAAAGGGGAAGCCGGGGCCTTCGTCAAGTACATCAAAAAGGTCTAACTCTTTGCCGAGCTTGCGGTGATCACGCTTCTTGGCTTCTTCAAGCAGGTGCAGGTAATTATCCAAATCCTCCTTGCTTGTGAATGCCGTGCCGTATATGCGCTGTAGCATTTTGTTTTTTTCGTTCCCGCGCCAATAAGCGCCGGCAAGGCTAGTAAGCTTGATAGCTTTAATTTTCCCGGTAGAGGGAAGGTGAGGGCCTGCGCACAGGTCAACAAAGCTGTCGCCTTGTTTATAGAAAGAAATTTCTTCGTTTTCAGGTAGATCTTTTATAAGTTCCACCTTGTAAGGTTCGTTTTTTCCTTCCATATATTTTATAGCTTCGTCGCGCGGCAATGTGAAGCGCACCTCGCGTTCGTTCTTTTTTATAATGCGCTTCATTTCTTTTTCTATCTTGGCAAGGTCTTCAAGAGTGAAGGATTCTTCCCTGTCAAAATCGTAATAGAAGCCGTTTTCTATTGCTGGCCCTATTGCAAGCTTTGTTTCGGGGTACAGGTTTTTAACTGCGGCAGCCAATACATGGGAAGCTGTGTGGCGCAAAGCGTGCCTGCCTTCTTCATCAGAAAATGTGAGATATTCGAGCGTTGCGTCTTTATCTATAGGCTTTTGCAGCTCCTGTGCTTCACCGTTTACCTTTACAGCAAGGGCACTTTTTAATATATCGCTATCAAGCTGCTTTGCTATATCCAATGCGTTTGTGCCGTTTTGCACTTCAAGTTTTTGGTCTTTTACATTAATAAGCATAAAATTCTCCTTAAAATAAAAATACATCCTTCCTAAGGGACGGATGTTCTCCGCGGTTCCACCCTAATTGCAGATGCCACTTTTGGCGCGATAACGGGCGCAAACCACATCTTTTGGCAAGTGGTACCTTATATGAGGATCTTCCTTTGTTTGCAGCTTCCCAAAGGTCTCTTAAAAGCTCATCATACAGGCGTGTCTTGCTTCGACAAGATATAGATAGTATAGCTTTTTTATTGTTCTATGTCAAAGGGGGAATTCAAAAAAAATAGATAAAATTTCACAAAAACTTATTGACAGCGGACTTGCGCTGTGGTTTAATATATGACGCTTGCTTGTTTAGCAAGACTAAACTTTTTTCAAGAAGGGGTAGCCATGCAATTAGGTAAAAGGCTTCGTAGGTTGCGACAGAAACGTAACCTTACACAGGAGGAACTTGCGGATAGGTGTGAACTTAGCAAAGGGTTTATTTCTCAGGTGGAAAGAGATCTTACATCGCCGTCCATTGCTACCCTTAAAGATATTTTAGAAAGCCTTGGGAGCGACCTTAAGACTTTTTTTTCTGAGGAAACACGGGAGCAGATAGTGTTTTCTGAGGAGGATATGAGCCTTAAAGAAGACGAAGAGGAGCTTAAGGGTAGCATAACATGGCTTATACCAAACGCACAGAAAAACGATATGGAACCCGTATTAGTAAAGCTTCTACCAGGCGGTAAAACACAGCTTGTGCAAGCACATGAAGGTGAAGAGATAGGCTATGTGCTTCAGGGCGAAGTAAGTTTGGTGGAAGGCGACAGCAAATACACCGTTCAAAAGGGAAGCAGCTTCTGCATACACCCCGGCGAACCGCATTACATTATAAATTCCGGCAGGACAGAAGCAACATTCATATGGGTTTCTGCACCGCCCGCATTTTAGGAGGGAATATGAGCCAAGAAAACCGTTTAATTCAACTGGAAAACATTACAAAAGAATTTGATAAATTAACCGTATTGGACAATATAAACCTGTATATACGCAAGAATGAGTTTTTAACATTGCTTGGCCCATCAGGGTGCGGCAAGACAACCATGTTGCGCATTATAGGCGGCTTTGAATTCCCCACATCAGGGCGTGTGCTTTTTGAAGGCAAGGATATAACCGAAGAACCGCCATACAAAAGACGCGTAAACACGGTATTCCAAAAATATGCGCTTTTTCCGCATTTAAACGTTTTTGATAACATAGCTTTCGGCCTTAAAATATCCAAGATGCCCAAAAAAGACATAGCTATGCGTGTTGGGAAAATGCTTGAGCTTGTAAACCTTCAAGGCTATGAAAAGCGTGGTGTTGATGCACTGTCCGGCGGGCAACAGCAGCGCGTTGCTATAGCGCGCGCACTTGTAAACGAGCCCGATGTGCTTTTGCTTGATGAACCGCTTGGAGCGCTCGACCTAAAGCTTAGAAAAGGCATGCAACTTGAGCTTAAGCGCATGCAAAAAGCGCTCGGCATTACATTTGTATTCGTTACGCACGACCAGGAAGAAGCGCTTACAATGTCAGACACTATTGTGGTAATGCGTGAAGGGCATATAAGGCAGGTTGGCACTCCAAAGCATATATACGACGAACCCAAAGATGCCTTTGTTGCAAACTTTGTAGGTGACAGCAATATAATAAGAGGCACCATGCCAAAAGACGAGGTTGTCCATTTCTGCGATATGGATTTCAACTGTATAGACGAAGGTTTTGATAAAGACGAACCGGTTGATGTCCTTATACGTCCGGAGGATATACTTATAGTCGGTACAGACGTGGCTCAGCTTAAGGGCGTTGTGCGCAGCGTTATTTTTAGAGGTGTACATTACGAGATGATTGTAGACGCGGGTAATTTCCTATGGAAAGTGCACTCTACCGTAATGGTGCCCGAAAATTCAAGTGTAGGGCTTTCGATTATCCCATCAAACATACATGTTATGCGTGTGTCTGACGATAAACTTGCCAAGGAGGGCATTCAGTGAGCAATATGAATATGCCCTCTTGGGGCTTATGGCTCATGGCTTTGGGGCTTGGTGTGTTTGTAACTATGCTTGTAATAAGCGTAAAACGCCATAGAGGCGTGCACCGTTCCTTGTTTGCTTGGCCATACTCTTTATGGATGATTATTTTTACCGTTGTCCCATTGTTTTTAATTGCCTATTACGCCTTTACGGACGCACAGGGCAATTTTACTCTAAATAATTTTTACAGCTTCTGGGACAGCAACTTTGAGATGAAGAAACAGCTTTCCGATATGGGCTTTGACCTTGCGGAAATGGGACTAAACGAGCGTGGCACGGTAAACGTGGACACTTTAATTTATTCGCTTTGGATGGCTTTTAAGTGTACCATAATATGTATGTTGCTTGGCTATCCCGCTGCGCTGTTTATGGCGGATAGAGATTTTAAACTTGGTTCTACATTAGTAGTGTTGTTTATTATACCTATGTGGATGAACTTCCTTTTAAGGACCATAGCATGGATGACTTTGCTTGAAGACAACGGCATTATAAACAATTTGCTCGTATCCTTAGGCCTTGGTCGTGTAAGGTTAATGTACAATTCAGATGCGGTGCTCCTTGGTATGGTATACAACTATCTACCATTTATGGTGTTTCCTATATATAATTCCATAGATAAACAACCAAGAATGTATTCGGAAGCCGCTATGGATCTGGGCGCAAATAGCGTAAGAACATTTACTAAGGTTACCTTGCCTTTAAGCCTGCCGGGGATAGTATCAGGCATTACCATGGTATTTATGCCATCCGTTACCACGTTCTTTATACCTAGGGTATTGGGCGGCGGCAACACCGAGATGTTTGGCGACTTAATCGAACGTACATTCCTTACGGCGGACAACTGGAATGTAGGCTCTGCACTGGCGCTTATTATGATGTTACTTATGCTCCTTAGCATAAGCCTGTTAAGACGAGTTGATCCCAAAGGGGAAGGGGGTAGCCTGCTTTGACAAAGTTTCTAAAAAGAAGCTATTTGGTAGCCGTACTGCTTTTTTTGTACCTGCCTATTATAGTGCTTATAGTGCAGTCCTTTAACGGCGGTGTAAGCCGCTCAAAATGGGAAGGCTTTTCCTTTAGGTGGTATAGGGAGCTTGTACAAGACCCTACCATAATGAAAGCTCTTTGGATTACCGTAAGCATTGCAGCGCTTGCAGCGTTTTTTGCAACATTGCTTGGTACCCTTGCTGCCATTGGTATTAACGCTATGCGCAAAGGCCCGCAAGCCGGCATGATGACGGTTACAAACATTCCTATGACAATGCCTGACATAGTGACTGGTATATCGCTTATGTTGCTGTTTATATTTACACAGGTTGATCGTGGTTATTTTACGATGCTTCTTGCACACATAACATTTGACACACCCTATGTTCTTTTATCTGTACTTCCAAAGTTAAAAGAAATGAGCCGCTTTACATACGAAGCCGCCTTAGACCTTGGTGCAACCCCTGGATATGCGTTAAGGCATGTCCTTCTGCCTGCGGTAAGGCCTGGCATAATAACGGGTGCTCTTATGTCTTTCACGTTGTCGCTGGATGATTTTACAGTAAGCTACTTTACCACAAGCCCGCTTGTTCAAAACTTGTCAACGCTTATATATTCCGAAACACGCAAAGGCGTCAAGCCTACCATGAATGCCCTTTCTGCGCTTATGTTTGTAATACTTCTTGTATTACTACTGGCGATAAATTACCGCTCTGAAAAAGCGGAGAATAAATGACGGAGGTTAAAGATATGAAAAAAATTGTCGCTGTTGTACTTTCTTTACTGGTTGTTATGGCGCTTGTGCCGCAAACTCTCGCAAACGGCGTTGTAAACGTCTATAACTGGGAAGACTATATTTCAGAAGATGCCCTTAAACTTTTTGAAGAGGAAACAGGCATTACGGTAAACTATATGCGCTTTACCACCAACGAAGATATGATGGTGCAGGTGCGCACATCTCCCGGTGCTTTTGACGTTGTTTTCCCGTCCGATTATTGCATTGAAAAACTCATATCAGAGGATTTGCTTGAAGAGCTTGATTACAGCAAGATACCAAATGCAAAGCATATGTCCGAATGGGTAATGAACCCTGATTTTGACCCGAACAGCAAACACTCCATAGCTTATATGTGGGGTACAGTAGGCATACTCTACGACAAAACAAAGGTAAACGGCCCTATTGATTCTTGGGAAGTTCTTTTTACAGATGAATACAAGGGCGAAATATTTATGCTGGACAGCATTCGTGACGCTTTTGCGGTTGCCCTTAAATATTTAGGCTATTCACTAAACAGCAAAAACCCAAAAGAACTTAACGAAGCTGCAAAGCTCCTTATAGACCAGAAAAAACAAGGCATAGTAAAGGCCTATCAAGTAGACGAAACTAAG
Source organism: Eubacteriales bacterium (assembly GCA_030532025.1). Taxonomy (GTDB): domain Bacteria; phylum Bacillota; class Clostridia; order Christensenellales; family Aristaeellaceae; genus DTU024. The sequence goes on along the minus strand of JAUNLY010000068.1, from coordinate 1,537 downwards.
GATAAAATGGTAGCGGGCGAAGGTGTTTTGGCTGTGGTTTACTCAGGCGATGCTCAGTATTCTATAAACCTTAACGACAACCTTGCATACTCTATACCTAAAGAAGGCAGCAATGTATGGGTAGATAGCTTGGTTATACCTAAATCCTCTCAAAACAAAGAAAATGCCTACAAGTTTATAGACTTCCTTTGCCGTCCCGATGTGGCACAGATGAACTGCGAATACATAGAGTATTCCTCACCTAACGCTGCTGCAATAGAGCTTATGGGGGAAGAGTACATAAACAACCCCAACCTAAACCCGCCACAGGAGACAATAGATAACTGCGAATATTTCCACGATTTGAAAGACTTCTTGTCAATCTACAACACGCTTTGGGCACAGGTTAAAAACGCCAAATAAAAACAAGGGGCTGATGGAGATACCACAGCCCCTTTAATCTGTTTAATTATAATACTGTTTGACAAATTAATCATAAGTATATAATACGGACTATCAAATTAATCTTATAGAGTTTAGATATTCTACGAACGGTAGCGCGCGTTATATATGTTTGTGTACATTAAAGGTGAAGTTAGGCAACATAAAATTCCTATATCTACAAAATATAATTTTGCACATAGCCCAATATGACAAATGGTTACAAAACATTATTAACCATAAAAATCAAAAAATATTTAGCTATAACCCACACAAATAAGGTGGCACGATGATGAAAAAAATTCGTTATATGCAAATACAAAAAATGAAAGTTTGATTTACAGTAAATCAAACTTTTTCGTGTGGCCGACTACGGAAAATTAGGCTTTAACATAGCTTCGAACTGTGATGTGTTTATTTAGCGCAAACACTCTATATATAAAAAAGACCATACCGTTTTTAGATATGGCCTCGTCTTAAAACCCTTGCGGTTCATAAGCTTTTCCTATAGAATCGGAATTACTTGCTTTTGACGGGAGAGTCGATTTTTATTTCTGCGTCTATTGCAGAGCAGATTTTTTGAATCCCGTGTTTGCCTTTTTTGGATTCCACTGCTACTACGCCTGCGTCCTGCAGGAGTTTCACATGGGTGGTAATTGCGCCGCCGGTGATGCCAAGCTCGTCGGCAATTGCCGTCATGCGCATAGGACCTTGTTTTGCAAGCAGTTCTACGATTGCGATACGAGTATCAGAACCCAACGCTTTAAAGATAGGATAGCCATCGCGTAATTTTTGAATGTGTACCAAGGAAAAATTCCTCCTCTCATAAGACTTTTCTTCCACAACATTGTTATTATATCATAAATGTATAGATTTGTATATCTTTTTTTTAGAAAAAATCCACAAAACTATAGAAAAACTATTATAGTTTACTGTTTTTTTATAGTTCTTATGGAAAAATTAGGCAAATAAAGCGAAAATATAGCCTATATAATAAAAATAACGTTAAATATTAGAAAAAGCTCCTTATCTAATTAAGGGGTGAAGCTATAAATAAAAAACAACTACATTTATATAGAGAATACCGCACAATTTAGCGCTACATATAATTTGCGAG
>JAUNLY010000067.1 GCA_030532025.1 Eubacteriales bacterium | reverse complement strand
AGCATCTCTTGGGAAATGTGCAGGTACCCAGTCCAATATAACGCCAATACCGGCTTGATGCAGCAAATCCACAAAACGCATAAATTCTTTTGGAGTACCATGCCTTGAAGTGGGCGAATAATAGCCAGTAACCTGATAACCCCAAGACATATCAAGCGGGTGCTCCATGACCGGCAAAAGCTCTACATGGGTATAACCCATTTCTTTAATATATGGTATTAATTGCTCCGCTATTTCTATGTAGTTCATCATGCTGCCGTCTTCGTGCAGTTTCCATGAACCTAAGTGCATTTCGTATATATTTATAGGGCTTTTGTAAGGGTTCCAATTTTTACGGTGGTTAAGCCATTTCTGGTCGCCCCACTGGAAGCCGTCCAAGTCGTATAGCATGCTTGCGTTATTGGGACGCAATTCGCTAGCAAAGGCATACGGATCCGCCTTAAAACGCCATTGGTTATCTTCTCCTAAAATGGCATATTTATAGCTGCGCAGTTTGTTTGCAGCATCTTCGTAGTTGTATTTTTCTTCGTCTATTAGAGGGTCAAAAAGCTGTCTTTCAAGCTGCAGCTCCCAAATACCGTCGTAGCGCTTTTCCATAGGGTAGGCATCTACCTTCCAAGAGCAAAACTCTCCCGTTACAGAAACCGCCTTTGCTCTAGGCGCCCATACCGCGAAATTCCAAACAGGTAAATCGTGGCTAATGGCCGGATGCGCGCCAAGCATTGTGTAGGCATGCCGGCTACTTCCTTCGTGAAAAGCGTCTCTCTCTTTCCTTGTTGGTGGGCGGTAAAACATTTCTGCCTCCTATATTTCCTCTCATACAATTGTCAATCATATGAGCAATTTGTCTATACAAATTATAACACAGCAAACATTTATCTGCAAATAGAATAAACGGTGACCATTTACCGGTTACCGTTTAAGGATTAATTTATATGATAATTATTGTTTGTCAATTTATTCTATGCTTCTTACGGATTGCCCCTCTATCCACTTTGGCAAAACACGGATATGGCGGCCTTTCTTACCCTCTAAGGCATCTATTAAAAGGTCTACGGCTTTGCTCGCCATTTCTTGGGAGGGTTGCATTACGGTTGAAAGCGAGGGAATGGTATACGCCGATTGTTCTATACCGTCAAAGCCTATGACAGACACGTCCTTGGGGATATCTAAACCCCTGTCGCTCAGCGCTTTCATAGCGCCTATTGCAATTATGTCGGAGCTTGCAAATACAGCTGAAAACTTAATGTTATTGTCTAACACATGGCTCATCGCGGCATAGCTTGATGGTAAAGTAAAATCGCACTCCTCGTATAGTAGCGGGTTAAATTCTATCCCATGTTCCTCCATGCTGCTTTTTGCACCGTAGAGCCTTTGCCCCGTAGCGTCGCTTATGGGGCCAAAATAACCAAGCAAAGCGATGCTCTTATGCCCTAAGGATATAAGTCTATCCATAACCGCTTTGCCAGCCTTAAAGTTATCCACAGATACGGAGCTTATGTGCGTTCCTTTTAAAAACGAGGCTTCTATTGAAGCAAAAACGCAGGGAAGATCGAGTTCTTCGGCTTCTTTTTCGTGGTTTGTGAGTTTGCTACCCAAAAATATTACTCCCGTGAGCTTTCTTTCCATATACAATCTGCGCACGGCCTCAAACTCGTCCGCTTTTTCGTCTATAATCTCTGTAAGGAAGCGTATATTTTTTTCTTTACCTATCTCCAATATTCTTTCTGCTAAGTCCATCAAAAAAATATTGCGCCGTCCGCGCAAAACAACGGCAACAAAATCCGTCTGAAGCTGTTTTAAGCTTGCAGCGCTTGTGTTGCGCACATACCCCAGCTCTTTAACAACTTTTAAAACTTTTTGCTTGGTGTCTACCCCGACATCGGGCCTATTGTTTAAAACCCGCGACACGGTTGAAATGCTTACACCCGCCGTTTTGGCGACATCGCGAATTGTTACGATTTCCATGTATATCCTTTCAAACGCTTGGCTTAATGCTCAATTTAATTGCTTTTATACTACCAAAATATAGGCTGTATTGCAAGGTATTATCTCTGCTTTAATAAAGGCCTGTAAGCTTAATTACCCGTGCTTGTGTAAAACCTGATAAGATTGTATAATGAATGGGATTTTCAGGAGGTGTTCTGTTGAAAAAACGCATTTTATGTGTTGTATTCGCATTTTTGCTTGCTGCATTTAACACAAGCTTTGCTTCTTCTGCAGTGGATATACCGCCAAGCTTTGAAGTGCCTCTTTTTGTTGAGCAGCTGCTTGGCGTTGCACAGGAGGAATTAGGCTACACCGAAAAAAGCGACGGCAGCACAAAATACGGCGCATGGTACGGGGACAGAACCGCCGAGTGGTGTGCGGAATTTCTCTGCTGGTCCGTTAACGAAACGGACGCACGCTACGGCACAGAACTTCTAAAGAAACAATATCCTCTTTACGGGGCGACAAACGTAGGGCTCAACTGGTTTTTAAAGGAAGGCCGCTTCGTATCCCGAAACGGCACAGTAAACGGTTGGGGCAGGCAGTGGTTTAAATCATCCGGTAAAAACATAGCTTTAAACGAATATATAGCTCAACCGGGCGATTGGGTGTTTTTCTCCTACACACCTTCTGGAGACACAACCCATGTAGCCATGGTAGAAAAGGCTTTTAAAAATGAAGACGGCATATACATACAAGTTTTTGAAGGCAATATGCCAGATAAAGTACAAAGGCGCGCCTACGCAATTAACGATTGGCGCATAATAGGTTATGGCACCGTGCACGATGTTGCAGGAATTGCTATGCGACACGGCAACGAGGGCAAAAAAGTAACGGAGCTTCAAAAAGAATTATCAGCCTTAAAGCTGCTTGATTCAAGCAACGTAAACGGTGTATATGACAACAACACCGAAAACAGCATTAAGCGTTTCCAAGCCGAAAACAAGCTTACGGCTACAGGCATTGCAGATAAAGACACACAGCTTCTTATTAAAAACTTGCTTGAGCAGAACATGCAAGAGGACAATTCCTTCTGGATAGTAGAAGGCGGAATCTAACAGACGAGGTTATCATGAACGACACACTGCTTATATTGGACTACAACTATAAATACACCGAAGATATAGCAAAAAAACTTCGGATAGAAGGCATAGCCTGCCATGTTTTGCCGGGCGATGCTACACCAAGCGAAGTACAAGCCTTAGCGCCTCTTGGTATTATATTGGCTGGGGGTACAAGCGAAAATTACCCTTTAAGCATTGACGGAAGGCTTATGCATTCCGGCATACCGGTATTGGCCCTTGGAAATACAGCGGCTTCCTTATGCTTGCTTTTAAACGGCAAACCGGAAGCACCCTTACAACTTAACAGCGTTGAAGAAGTTGAGCTTTTACCCTCCCCCGTTACAGAAGGGCTTAGCACAAGTGACCGCATGATACATGCCTGTATACCCTTTAATTTAAGCGGTGAACTTAGCCCTATAGCAATGCTCAACGAACACATTATAGGTTTCAAACATCAGGAACTAAACCTTTACGCGCTCGGCTTTCAGATAGAGTCAAACGACCCTGACGGCACCGCCATACTTCTCAACTTCGCATTAAATGTCTGCGGTACATCGCGCTGGTGGGACGAGTTTGCGTTTATATCAAACACACGCAGCCATATACAAAAGGAAGTTGGCGAAGGCCTTGCAATATGCGCGCTTACCGGAGGGCTTGACAGCGGTGTAAGCGCCACACTGGCACACAGAGCCTTAGGCGAGAGACTGCGCTGTATATTTGTTGACACAGGCTTACTAAGGCAGGGTGAAGTTGAATTCGTGCTTTCGCACTACCGCGACAAGGAAAACCTATCGATTACTCTTATAAATGCGCAGGACGAGTTTTTAAGCAGTTTAAAAGGGCTTATAGACCCTGTCGAAAAGCAAAAAGCTATATCAGACACAATGAAAAAAGTTTTAGCCGATGTACTCCACGACACTGAATACGATGCAGTAATACGTGGCATTACCTGCGAAGAAGTATTAAAGCACGGACTTCATGATGCCATAGTCCCTTCAAAAGGCAAGACGGTAATTGCCCCTTTAAAAGAAATGTTTAAAACAGAGGTACGCTACATAGCAGAGAAACTCGGCATGGCAAAAGAAATCACCTCCGCACAACCATTCCCCGGCACCGGACTTGCGCTTAGAATATATGGAGAGGTTACCAAAACCCGCCTTGATATTTTAAAAACGGTGGACAAGATGTTTGTGGAAGAAATTTCCAATAGAGATCTTACAAGAAAACTCTTTAAATTTTTCGCCTGCCTTTACCCCGTGCAAGGTTCCAGAAGCGACGAGGTTTTAATAGCGCTTCGCGCCGTTACCGTTGCCGACACAAGAGAGGGCGCAAGCATACTGTTGCCATCACGTATGCCATTTGACGTTTTAGAGAATCTGTCGAGCAAAATTAAAGACTGTTGCCCACAGGTAAGCCGCGTAACATACGACTTTACAAGCATTAAAAACACAGCGAATTAACAGGAGTCCTTTATGCATTTATCAAACCCGTCCGGTCCTTTTCAGGGTCTTCCAAAGGAAGACGTATTTTTCGCTTCAAGCGACGATTTTATACAATTAGGCTACGGCTATGTAGTGCTTTCCATGCAAGCAAAGCTTTATCCGGAAAGGCCTCTTCAGATATATATAAACATAGAAGCTCAGCCTGCAGCAAGGAGCCTTTTGCTTGGGGCACTGCTTGCAAGAGCCGAGGTTTTGCGCGCCGGCTTTGCCAATGTAAAAGGCAGAATATACACCCGCATAGAATCAAATAATTGGGATTTGCTAAATTTCTATACTAAATGCGGTTTTGTAAATAATAACGCAGAAGAAGAATATATATTCTCGCTTTCCGAAGAAAAAGCTCAGACCCCGCCCATGGGTTGCCAGTTTGCTTCAGTCCCATTACAGGACACACAGCAATGCGCCGATTTTTTATCAAGGCTTAACGCGTTTAGGCTATCCCCCATTCCCATGGACTATCTAACTTTGCAGATGCAACAGCCTTATTTTATGGCGCTTGGTTTTTACCGCGGAGGTCAGCCCTTAGCAGAGATGATAATGTCCGGCTCAAGCCCTCAAGCAGCGGGCCTTATAACGATGTATGTCCAACCGGAGTACCGCCGTCGCGGACTTGGAAAAGCGCTCGTAAAATGTGGAGCTTCTCTGCTAAAATCAAGAGGATTGCACCAGTGTATAGCGCAAATTTACGCCAACAACCCCGCACAAGTAGGATTATTAAAATCCCTTGGTGCATCACGGCGAAGAATAGTCGCAATGCTCCCAGGGATTGATATAGGATAATAAATCTTATGTTTTAAATAACTAAATTTTAGATGGCTTCTTGTTTTGCTCTGGAAAGTTCAAGCTCCTCAAGGGGCTTTTTTGCTCCCTTTAATATCACAAGGCCTACTATAAACAACACAAGCAGACAAAGCGTACCGTAGGATGATCTACCGGTTATCCCCGCCACAAAGGAATAGAGCAAGGGACCTACGACACTCGCGAATTTGCCGAATATATCAAAGAAACCGAAGAATTCGTTTGAACGTTCCTTAGGTATAAGCTTGCCGAAATAGGAGCGTGATGTTGCCTGTATACCGCCCTGAACCGTTCCTACCAATATCGCCATAGCCCAAAACAGCACGGTAGATGTTTTTTGCGCTTTACGGTAATCGTTTATTTTCCCCTCATTATCCTTAGCAAAGGCAAGGTTTTTATTGTACAATTCTTCCTGTGCGATAAGCGCATTATCTGCATCTTTTGCACTTATGCCTTCCCATGTGAGCTCTAATTTGCGCAGATCTTCATCTTTTTCGTCGCGTATAAGTGGCCTGCTTTTAAGCATATAGTCATGCAAAAATTTATCTGAAGAAGCTTTGTCTTCAAATTCTACACTTATATTGCTTATTGAGGTTTCCGTATGTGTTTTATATGCGTTGTTGTAAGCGGCTTGGTGTGGTTCCAACGTAAAGCCCATCATAAAGCCCACAAAACATATAAACATATAAACCGAAATAGCGAACATAAGAGCACGCCTTGTGCTTATTTTTTTAGCTAATCTTGGGAATAAAATCGAACAAGGCATTGCGACTATTTGGGTTATGAGCAGAGCCAATATCATGCCGACCGCTCCAAGGCCTAAAGCTGTTCCGTACGCTGTTGAAACGCTTATAATGGTACCTACGCCGTCTATATAGAAAAAATAGGCTATTATAAAGAGCATCATGCCTTTTTCTGTCATGATATCCTTTAAGGTGTTGCCCACGTTTGCAAAAACCTGCTTTATTGTTGGTCGGCTATCCGTATCCTTATAATGCACATGGTGGACATTTTTTATAAACGGAACAGAAAATACAAGCCACCAAACCGATGTTATAATTATAGAGAACTTCTGTGCTATTGGGTTTGAATAGCCGAGCAGAAGCAGCATAGCTATAGACATTATAAATGGTATTGTGGAGCCACCTATGTAGCCCATGGCATAGCCCCAAGAGGAAACCTTGTCCATGCGCTCGTTTGTTGTAACGTCTGTTAAAAACGAATCGTAAAACAGATTAGAGCCTGCAAAACCAATGCGAGAAACTACATATACAGCAAGCATAATACGCCAGTCGTTCGTAAAGCTTAGGACAAGTGTAAATACAACACCCAAGAGCATAAAAACGGTAAAAAGTTTTTTCTTCATGCCCTTATAGTCTGCTGCAGCACCGAGTATGGGCGCTAACACGGCTATTATGAATGTTGCTATGCTTGTGCCGTAGCCCCACCACATATCTCCGCTTTCTCCTGCCATTGATACAAAAATAGTAGGGAATATAGCGGCCATTATGTTTGTGGCGTATACGCTGTTTGCCCAGTCGTATAATATCCAGCTTTTTTCCGCTTTTGTAAACTTATCGGTCCTTTTCAGCACCTTGCCCATAGAATACCTCCGTTTAAAATATGATACAGCAATTATATAGGTAAAAGCAAAGTATTACAACAATATTCTCAAATTCGAAGAAAAATTAATTTTGATAAAGTATTTTTAACAATATAAGCGCGTTTGTATATTTATACATAACTATTACTAAACCTTGTGCTTTTTAATAGGACTGTACACCATGTGTTGGAGGAAAACTTATCAACAGGCAAAGGCTTAAACATTTTGTTTGTCCACAGTTCCCCTTGCAAACAGCACCCCCATATGGTATTATTTGTCCGTGAATAAGCCTTGCTTAGGTAGTTATCCACATTTTAAACGGTTACACCTAAATTGTTATTGAGGTGTATTTTTTACCCGTTTGCAATATTTTATGTATTTTTATTTATATTTGGGGGATCGTTTTGGACGCTAATAATATATGGGCAAATGCTTGCACGCTTTTGCGCAATGAAATGGCTGAAGTTACATATAAAACATGGATAGAATCAGCCTTAAGCCCGATTGACATTTTAAAAGACGATTTTTATATAGAAGCCGTTACAGACTACTACCATCAATTCGTATCTTCAAGATACGAACCTATGATTTCTGATGCATTAAGCAAAACTCTCGGCAGAAGTATAAAGGTAAATATATTGACGCCTAAACAGGCGGAAGAATTTAAGCTGGGCAAAAGGCAGAGCGCAAAAAACGTCAACGCACAGCTAAACCCTAAATATACATTCGATTCATTTGTTGTGGGTAGTGGCAACCGTTTTGCACATGCAGCTTCGCTTGCCGTAGCGGAACAACCCGCAAGTGCATATAACCCGCTATTCCTCTATGGCGGTGTTGGTCTTGGCAAAACGCATCTCATGCATGCCATAGGCCACTACATACTCTCCCAAAAACCGGACACCAACTTAGTCTATTCTACAAGCGAGCAATTCACAACAGAGCTTGTAAGTGCAATACAGTCAAACCGCAATGTGCAGTTTAGGGAAAAATATCGCAATGTAGATATTCTGCTTATAGACGATATACAGTTTATAGCAGGGCGCGACTCCACACAGGAAGAATTTTTCCACACTTTTAACGCGCTACACAATGCAGGCAAGCAGATAGTTATAACATCAGACAGGCCTCCCAAGGAAATTGCTAAGCTTGAGGAGCGGTTAAGAAGCCGTTTTGAATGGGGACTTATAGCAGACATACAGCGTCCCGACATCGATACACGTGTAGCTATTCTGCGCGAAAAAACAAAAGAGACAAACCTTGACATATCGGACGAGGTATTGGGATTAATAGCCCAGAAGGTAAACAGCAATATACGTGAATTAGAGGGTACTTTAACAAGGCTTGCAGCATATGCAGCTCTTAATAAAACCCTTACCATAACCATGGAACTTGCAGAAAAAGCCTTGCAAGATGTATTTAAGGAGCAGGAAAACTACATTGTTACCTGTGATGATATAATAAACGCCGTCGGTGAATACTATGCCGTTTCACAGGAGGACCTTTGCGGCCCAAAACGCAGCCGCAGCATAGCAGTGCCAAGACAGGTGGTCATGTATCTATGCCGTGATTTGACAAACTGTTCACTCCCAGGGATAGGTCAGCTACTTGGCAACAGGGATCACTCCACCGTATTGCATGGCTGCAGGCGCATAGAAGAGCTTATGGAAAGCACCCCCACCATTCGCGCCGCAGTTGAAGACATAGGCAAGCAGCTAAAAAAATATTAGATTTAAAATAATAATTTAATTAAAAACAATCCCAGCATAACAGCTGGGGTTTTTTGGTAATTATTAATCTATTTTACTCGTAAATGTTAATATATGCAGAAATGCAGGAATTTTTTCAAGACCTAATAATAAGTGCAAAACAAAA
>JAUNLY010000066.1 GCA_030532025.1 Eubacteriales bacterium | reverse complement strand
ATTAAGGACTTGTGTTTTTAACAAAAACCGAAAGCCATATAAATTTTTATTCCTGCATATGCGGGAGTATTTATATTGCGAGCGATAGTTTCTGTATGCGGTGCTTTTATTCCTGCATATGTGGGAGTATTACAGCACGCCTTACTTCTACAATATGGTATTTGTTATCTTCCGTTTTACGTACCGTTACATAACCGCTTTTTTTGATATGGCTGTGAAGGCCAAATATTTCTCTTAGCCAGTCGCTCAAAAGCGGTTCATGCCCTACTATAATGCATGTGCCATAACTTTCAAGATTCTCAATTTCTTGCTTTAAGGCTACCGTATCGCCCGTGTAAACGGCATCTACCACATTAAAATTCTGCGTTTGCAGAGTTTCTTTTAGTATAAGGGCTGTTTGCAATGCTCTAATAGCCGGGCTTGATATAATGGTTATAGGGCTATGCAGTATGCGTTTTTTTAGCTTTTCTGCCGTTTTGAGAGTTTTTTGCCTACCCTCTTGCACAAGTTTTCTCTGCTTGTCGCAAAGATTTTCCTGTCGCCCTTCCGCCTTACCGTGTCTTAAAAATACTATATCCATCATACCACTCTCTTTTATGTTTAATTATTAGTATAACATATTGCTCTGTGATGGCAGTTCGTGCAGCACAAGCCCCTTGTTGTTTTCCGTGGCAAGCCTTATTGACCACTCGTTTTGGAAGAGCAGTACATCGTTCTCGCGGCTATCCTTCGCCCTTGCACAGGTGCTTGTAAGCTGCAAGTTTTCTATAGGAACCGGCGTTTCTTCAACCCAGCGTATAAATTTATAAGGCAAATTATCAAGCTGTAAATCTACATTGTATTCGCTTTGCAGTCTGAAGCTTAAAACATCAAACTGCAACATACCGACAACACCGCAGAGCGTTTCTTCAAAGCCTGTTTCGTTGCGGAAGAACACCTGTATAGCACCTTCTTGGCTTAATTGCGTCATGCCCTTTATAAACTGCTTGCGCTTCATGGAATCCACAGGTTTAACGCGCGCAAAAAACTCCGGCGCAAATACCGGTATAGGCGGGAAATTAAAGCGATCCTTACCCTGTATTAATGTATCGCCCAAAAGGTATATGCCTGGGTCAAAAAGGCCTATTATGTCGCCTGGGTAGGCTTTTTCGACTATTTCGCGCTCGTCCGCCATAAACTGCTGCGGGGCCTTAAGCTGTACTTGTTTTTCAAGGCGCATATGCTGAACCTGCATATCCTTTTTAAATTCACCGCTTACAACACGCATAAACGCTATGCGGTCGCGGTGGGCGGGGTTCATGTTCGCCTGTATTTTAAATATAAAGCCCGAAAAATCTTCTTTATAGGGGGATATATCTCCCTCATCGCTTTCCCTTGGTGATGGTGGAGATGTTAATTTTAGAAAACTCTCAAGGAAATCTTCAACGCCAAAATTGCTCACCGCGGAGCCGAAATACATGGGCGTGAGCTTGCCTTTTTTTACCTGCTCCAAATCAAACGGGTAGCCCGCAACGTCCAACAATTCTTTTTCGTCCATTAAGCGGTTTATATAATGCTTATCCAGCACAGAATTTATTGCAGGGTCGTCTATACTAAACTCCGTCTTTTTGGCTTTTGTAGCACCGTGATCCCCTGAGAAAAACAACTGCACGCTTTGCGTTTCCCTATCGAATATACCTTTAAAGTCCCCGTCCACGCCTATTGGCCAGTTCATCGCAACGGCCTTTATTTTAAGCACATCTTCAAGCTCGTCCATAAGCGCAAAGGGGTCTTTTGATGCCCTGTCCATCTTATTTACAAATGTAAATATGGGTATGCCGCGCATGGCGCAAACCTTAAAAAGCTTTATTGTCTGCGCTTCAACACCACGCGCTCCGTCTATAAGCATGACGGCGGCGTCCGCCGCAACTAAAACACGGTAGGTGTCCTCCGAGAAATCTTGGTGTCCCGGCGTGTCCAATATGTTTATGTGGTAGCCACCATAGCTAAACTGCATGGCGGAACTGGTTACAGATATACCACGCTGTTTTTCTATCTCCATCCAGTCGCTTGTTGCGTGGCGCTGGCTTTTGCGTGCCTTGACGCTACCCGCTTCGCGTATTGCGCCCCCGTAGAGCAAAAGTTTCTCCGTAAGCGTTGTTTTGCCGGCGTCCGGGTGGCTTATTATGGCGAACACACGTCGCCTGTTTACTTCTTTTAAAAGTGTTTCGTTCATACTTCTTCCTGTCCGTTTGGTACTATAAATTTGACGGCCTTGTGTATAAGGCGTATTTCGCCTTCAGGCATCTGCACGTTTTCACCGTCCATGGTGATGCTGAAACCTTTGTGAGCTTCAAAGCGAATTTTGTCTAACTGCCTGTATATTATATACTTCTGAAGCTCAGGGGCTTTTAAATAGCTGCCGTCTTTGTATTTTTTCATAAGCGATAAAAGCTTGCGCCTCAAAAGAGGCTTTATAATTGTAACATCTATAAGCCCATCGTCAAGACTTGAATTTGGGGCGCAGCGGAAACCTCCCCCTATGTACTGCCCGCACATGGCGGTACAAAGAAGAATGCGACCCGTGGGGTTTAGCAATTCGTCACCAGAAAAAACCTTGCAGGGGTTATCCATGGCGTTTATAAGCGCATACATGACACCCGTCATATAAGCGTTTTTACCGCCTATAAAAGGTTTGCGTTTAATTTTTTGCATAACGTAGGCAGCTACCGAATCAAAACCGAAATTAATTTCGTTTATGGCGTAGCGCCCGCCCACCTCTAAAACGTCCACAAGCATGGGTTTGCCGTTAAGCTGCTTTTCCATGTCAAAAAAGCTGTCTATATCGCCGAAATACTTAACATAATCGTTACCGCTTCCGCATGGGTAGCAGGCAAGCTCGGTGTTTTTAAAGCCCATTATGCCGTTTACCACTTCGTTTAAAGTGCCGTCACCACCGCAGGCCCAGAAGCGTTTTAATGTATCTGGCTCTTTTTTGCACACGCTTTTTATGTATTTAGTTGCGTCCCCCGGGTTTTTTGTTAAATATACCGAGGCATCTATTTTGTGTGTATTGAGTAGCTCTATTATTGTTTTTTCGCTGCTCTGCCTGCCCGCGGCAGGGTTGATAATAAAATAATGTCGCAAAATTACTCCCGAGCGTGGATTCGGCACGCTTTAAAATATAGTATTGAGAATATTAAAGGTTTATCTTTTCTTTATCTTTAAGCTTAATTTTTTCATCAAACACATATAGGTTTATCGCATCACCTTCAAGAAGGGTTAGCGTTACTCGTTTTTTATTTACCTTTACGCTTATCTTGCGTCCCTTAAAGTAAAGGTTAAAAGCATACTCGTCCCACTTTTTAGGCAGACGGGGGCTTAGGTGAAGCCCGCTTTCTTTAATACGTAGCCCCGCAAAACCCTGCACTACGGACTGGTACAGCCCGCCCATATTGGCGGTATGTATGCCGTCCTTAGTGTTTTTGTGCGTGTCCTCCAGATCCGTCTGGGCGGACATAAGCATATAGTTTAATGCCTTTTCGGTATCGTTAAGGTAGGAAGCTAAAATGCTGTGTGCGCAAGCGGAGAGCGAAGAATCGTGCGTGGTTATCTTCTCGTAGTATTCAAAGCTGTTTTTAATGGTTTCCCTGTCTGAAGAATCTTCAAACAGGCAGTGGGCAAGCACTGTATCCGCCTGTTTTAAAACTTGGTGGCGGTATAGCCACAGCGGGTGATAGTGCAACAGCAGAGGGAAATTTTCCTTAGGTATTTCCTTTAGATTGAGCGGTTTTTTATTTAAGAAGCTGTCGTCCTGCGGGTTTATTTTAAGCTCTTCATCGTAGGGGAGATACATATTGTCCGCCGCTTTTTTAAAGCTGTGCAGTTCCTTTTCGCTTATATTTAAGCGTGTTTTAATATCTTCGTCTTTACCAGCCTTTTTAAGTATATTGACTATTTTGTACGCCCATAACAGGTTTTCTTTGGCGGCGCAGTTGGTGTAGTAGTTGTTGTTTACTATGCAGCTGTATTCGTCAGGGCCGGTAACGGAATCTATACGGAATTCACCATTCATATAATGTCCTGTATCAAGCCACATTCTTGCAGACTCTATAAGCACTTCGGCGCCATAGTCCCGCATAAAGTCTAAATCTTCCGTAGCAAGGTAATACTGTATGAAAGCGTGGGCAACATCGCCCGTCAAATGGTACTGCGCACTGCCTGATGGGTAGTATGCACTGCACTCGATGCCCGTTATTGAACGCCACGCATAGAGTGCACCCTTGCTGTGCCCCATTATTTTTGCATGCTCCCTTGCCTTTGGAAGTATATTGTAGCGGTAAAGAAGAAGTTGCTTTGCTATTTCCGGCGCCGTAAGCAGGAAGAATGGGAATATGTATATTTCTGTATCCCAGAAATAATGGCCCTCGTAACCTTCACCTGAAAGCCCTTTTGCGCATACGCTCGTAATGCCGTCTTGGCCGGCAGAACACAGGAGCGAATACAAACAGTAGTCCATGCTGCGTTGCAATTTACGGCCGTCAACATATACCCTTGCAGCACTCCAGAAATCCTCAAGGTATTTGATTTGTTTGTTTATAAAGCACTCCATAGGGTGTTCAAAGCTTTCGTTTAGTATAGATAAAGCACTGTTTTCTGTATCTTCGCTGCGCCTTGAATCCACAAAAACGCAGTATTTGCTTAGTGTTATGCTTTCGTTGGGGCTTGCCGAATATGTGTATTCGCTTAAAAGCGTATTGCCTAAAGCAAAATGTTTTTCTTCCTTAGCTGTTGAGCTTCTGTGGCGCACAGCACAGCTAAGCTCTAACATTGAGCGCTGTGTTTTAGACTTTATAAATGCCGTATTGCCGTCTTTAAATTCTGCGTTTATAACACTTAAATAGCTTTTTTCTTCGGCAGCAACACGGGGGTCTGAAGGGTCTGCGAAATTGCTTACATCGCCTATGACGCTCGACTTTATTTTTACTTCGCCGGAAAAATTATTAGGAACAACTCTTACAGACATCATAAACAAATGCTTTTCAACAAGCGATGCTAAACGCCTTATAATTATATAGGCCTCTTTACCGCTTGGAGAGCGCCACATGATGCGCTTTTCTTGAAAACCTTTATCCAAATAAAGCTCATGCTCGTACTCTAAAACAGTACCTTTATCAAGCGAAAAAGTTTCGCCGTCTATTGTAATTTCAAGGGTTTGCACATCTGTAACATTTACTATTGTCTGCCCTGTTTCCGCAAAGCCGTAGAGCTTTTCGCCGTAGGCTATGTCCTTTTCGTCGTAAAAGCCGTTAATATAGGTACCGCGGACGGAGAAAACGCCGTCCTGCGCTCCGCCCTCTTGGCAGGAGCGTACCCCTATATAGCCGTTTGCGGTGTGGAATACGCTCTCCTCCCAGCCGTTTTTTTGAGGGTTGTATTCGTTTATAAGTATGCTTTTCACGGTGTTTTCCTCCCTTTTAAAATAAGTGTAATCTGAAGATTAGTTAAATTAATTAAGTAAGTCCGTAAAAATATTTGCTCTTGCATCGGACGGCATTTTAAAGCCTTCTCTTGGGGACAGGCTATACTCCCAAACCCTTGGGCCGTCCGGAAGACAGCTTCGCTTAAATTGATTTGTAAAGAAACGTTTATAGAAAAACTTTAGGCGCTTTATTAATATATCTTTTGTATAATCCCCGTTAAATGTAGGCACAGCAAGGCTTATAATTTCGTCCGGCGCAAAGCCTTTTAACACATAGTACAAAAAGAAGTCGTTTAATATATAAGGGCCTAAAATTTCTTCCGTATGCTGTACACCGCTTTTAAGCTCGGGGCTTATAGGGGTATTAAGTACCGAAAATAAAGCTTTACTCAGTTCTTTTTTATTAGTAGCAAGTTGCCATACAGCCATGCGTATCATAGTTTTTAAAAGCCCCGAATTAACGCTGTACATGCTCATATGGTCGCCACCGTATGTGGTAAAGCCTAAGGCAAGCTCGCTCATATCCCCTGTGCCTATCATAATGCCGTTAACCATGTTTGATATATCCATAAGTATCTGCGTTCTCTCGCGCGCTTGGGCGTTTTCAAAGGCGGCATCTTCTAAACCGCTATGCCCTATATCCCTTAAATGGTTTTTTACAGCGTTTGAAATATTAATTGTGTTAAGCGGAATATCCAAGGCACTACAAAGCATATCCGCATTTGATAGAGTTTTTTTACCTGTACCCTGTGCAGGCAGCGTGTATATATGCAAAGAGCTTTTATCAAGACTCAAAATTTTTCTTGCTTCAGCAGCAATAAGCAGGGCTATTGTGCTGTCAAGCCCACCGGAAAGCCCAAGAACCATGTTTTTTGAGCCTATTCTTTTAAGCCTTAAAGCTAAAGCCTGTGCAGGTATACGTATAAAATCCTCAAGAACTTGTAGTTTATCCCCTTGCAGATAGGGGGTTTTTTGGTCTAAAAAACATTCGGATTTTGGGATATCGATATCTACATCGGTTTGGCTTATGCAGTGGTCTTCTTTAGAAAACGCCCTGCGGTATGCCTTAATACGCCCATTTTCCCCAACACCGCATATACCGCCGAAGCAGTAGTCCGTGCCGCTTTCTGCAACACCTGCCTGCGCAAGGGCTACAACTTTGTTTTTCGATGTGTTTTTAAGCCAATCGTAAACGCTTATATCGTCCCCCGCCAAGTAAGGCTTGTCGGAGGGTATAAGGCTTATGGAGTTTTCATCACCCAAGCGACCTACAAAAATACGCTTGCCTTTAAACATAAAGGGTTCATCGCTTAGTGCAATGCCGTTTAAGCTGTTTGGAAAATCTTGGCTAAAGGGGTATTTGGGGTTTTTTAGTGGAACAAAACGCAGTATTTTGCCCGAATGTAATACCGCCGCCAAGTCGAGCAAATTGCCCTTGCCGTATTCCACAGGCAGACCAAGCACCACAAGCTTATCGCCCACGGTTTTTAGTATGTCTTTAAGGGCATTTTCACAGGCTATAATAAGCGCCTTTTGTAAAAACAAATCCCCGCAGCTTGCACTGCTCAAAGCAAGGCGGGGGAATAATATAATCTCCGCCTCAGGTAGGGATTTTATAAGGCGCATTATTTCCGCTGCGTTTGTTTTTATATCGCAGGGCGCGCCATTTGGCGAAGCACAGGCTATCATATTTTTAGGTCTTTTGTTTTATAGCGCAGACCGCCTATAACAAGAGATGCAAGGCTAAGAATTAAAAAATACCTTAGGTAATACATATCTATCGCCTTATTTTTAAATACTTTCGTGGGCTCCGCAAAGAAAAACGGGGTTATGTATTTAAAGGCATCGCCGGCTATATCTAAATTTATAAGCAAATTTAATATGTACATAAGTATTGCAATACCAACCCCAACACCCGTAGCCTCGTGAGACAGGAATGCAGAAATTGCAAAGCATATGCTCGCAAGGCATAGATAGAGCAACAAAAGTGCCGCCTGCATCAATATAAACAGCTGCATATCCCACGCTTCTTTTAAATACACAAAGCTAAGATATGTAGCTAATACATTAATTAATGTAAAAATAATTATATTTAATATGAGCGCCAGCCACTTCTGCATTACGATAGACAAGCGTGATACAGGATGCGGGAACAAAAACTCCGCCGTGTGGCGGCCTTCTTCTTTAGAGAGCATGGATATACCCAAAACCGATGCAAGCGTGCCGCCTATAAGCAACATTATATTGCCAGCTTCAAGAGCATAGTAGTTAAGCACATTGCCAAGGTCAAGCCTGTCGAGCGAAAAAGCCTGCATCATAGGGCCAAAACGCTCTATCATTTTTTCTACCGCGGAAGCCCTTGCGGCCATGTGCGGTTGCACGCTCATAACAAGCACTATAAGCACGGCGCAGGCAAGGCTTGTTATAAGCACCGCCTTGCTGTTTTGCTTCATTTCGTGGCGGAAAATGGTCATTTATTGTCTCCTTCGTATACGTGCAGGAATATCTCCTCAAGGCTTGGCTCTGTAACGATAAGGTCTTCAAAGGGTATTGCATTTAATATAGGCAGTATGTCGTGCAAATCCCCCTGATATAAAAACGAGGATTCGCTCTTGTGCGTTTCCGCCTTTAGTACTCCCGCAAGTCCCGTTAGGGTTGTAGGAAGCTCACTTACCCCTCTTAATGTTACACGCCTTGCCGTGTTTGATAAATTGCTCACGGCATCTGACACGAGTATTTTGCCTTCCCTTATAATTGCGGCGTGGCGGCAGTGCTGTTGCACCTCGCTTAAAACATGGGAGGATAAAAATATGGTAGTGCCCTGCTTGTTGCGTTCCTTTAAAAGGTCCCAAAAGGCACGCTGTACCAAGGGGTCAAGGCCGCTTGTGGGTTCGTCCAATATAAGAATATCCGGCTTATGTTGCATGGCCGTTACTATGGCGACCTTTTTTTGGTTGCCAAAGGACAACTCGCTCACCGGCCTGTTTGGGTCAAGCCCTAACCTGTCGCTTAAAACCCAGCTCTCCCTTTCGCAGTCCTTATGCCTAAGCTTTGCCGACATACGGAAAACGTCCACAGCGCGCATACCACGGTAATAGGAGGTCTCGGACGGCATATAGCCTATATGTTTTAACACTTCCCTTGATTGTGAAGGAATGTTGTAATTTAGCACCGAGGCCTTTCCGCCGCTGGGCCTTATAAGCCCTAAAAGCGTGCGTATAAATGTAGACTTGCCAGCTCCATTAGGCCCTATAAAACCAAATATATCGCCGGCTTCGACAGACAGGCTTACATTTGTGATGCCCCTTGCCCTTCCGTAGTTTTTAGTTAGCGCCTGTGTTTTTATGGCATATTCCATCTACCGTCCCCCTCTCGGCTTATCGAGCCTTATTATATCACACATTTAACATTCTTGTAAGTATTGGGTAAATATATTGTATTTATTTTACTTGTAAATTAAAAAGAGTGATAAATATCACCCTCAGCCTGTAGACAAAGTCCCAGAGAAAACATCTG
>JAUNLY010000065.1 GCA_030532025.1 Eubacteriales bacterium | reverse complement strand
GTCATCTTCTCCATCTATATTGTTTGATACAACATAAACTTGTCTTTTTTCTTTGCATTAACGATTTGGATTAGTATTACTTGTTCTCGTCCATCTTTTCTTTTACGGTTTCTTTTATGTTTTCTGCGGTGTCTTGCACCTTATCCATAACGGAGTTGGCTTTAGAGCCTATGTCTTCACCCACAAAACGGTAACGGCAGCCCAAGAAAAGGCTTATAATAAACAGCGGTATGCTTATCGCAAAAAGAAGTATGAATATCACAAGAAGTATAATCGGCAAGGAAAACAGCTTTTTGCCGTTTCTGCTTACTTCTAAGTAGTTTCTGCTGCCTTTGTTAATCAGCTTTGCCAAAAAGTCTATAATACTCTGCAATGAAATGTTCACGCCTGCACGCTCCTCATGGTTTATTTTGTTTTCTTGTTCGGTTTCTTCTTTGTTATCATAAATGTGTTTGTGTTTTTTTACCTTGCCCTTGCTTTCCAAAAGCAGTATTGCGTCAAGCAAATCCCAGTCGCTCGCTTCGAGC
Organism: Eubacteriales bacterium; assembly: GCA_030532025.1. Lineage (GTDB taxonomy): Bacteria > Bacillota > Clostridia > Christensenellales > Aristaeellaceae > DTU024. The sequence continues at coordinate 8,629 of JAUNLY010000065.1, read as the reverse complement.
GCCGCTTTCGCTTCTTCGTAACTTACGTCCGCCTTCTCCCTAAGCTTTTCCGTCATTTCAAAGTTATCCATAGTTTAATCCTCCTGTTTTGTAGCTCCTCTCTTGAAGCATATTCATTGTAAAACAAGAAAATAAAAATAAAGATAGTATATTCTTAAAAAACGATTAAAAATAAGAAAACGTTTTTTTAGCAAGGCGGTGTCTTATATTTTATTATAAGTTTTCTATAATAATAATTTAAAGTGATTAGCGGATAGATGTTTTACATTAAAATAAAACCGGCGGGAAAAATCCATGCCGGTTTTATTGTGAGCTTTACTTTAACTTTTGGTTTATTTTGTGAGCTCTTTTTGTTTCCTGTTTTCGCCTATTGTAAGCACTGCGTTTAAGAGTACGCCGAATATTGCGGCACCTGCTACTGCGGGAACCTGTGCGCCCAGGAAGTTTATGTTGCCACCGAAGCCGTAGTTGATGCCAAGGCCCAGTGTCAATATGCTGGCTATAACCGCTATGTTCTTAGAGTCGAACATGCTGACGTTTTTGTCTATAAGTATTGCTATACCCTGTGCTGCGATGGCGCCGAAGAGGTATATTTCAAGCCCGCCTATAACAGCCTGCGGTATGCCGTATATGGTTTGGATAAGGGGTGTGAAGCAGCTGATAAGCATTGCGAAGATACCTGCTACAAACATTACTCTTACCGAGAAAACCTTGGTTATTGCCATGGTGGATATATTTTCGCCGTAGTTGGTGCCGGCGGGGCCGCCTATGACGCCCGATACCATGTCGCAAAGGCCGTCGCCTATGAGGTTGCGGTCGAGCATTTCGGAGAGTTTGTATTCGCCTTTGCCTTTCTTCTTGGCAAGGTCGTTTACATAGGTGTCAAGCTGGTACATATGTGCGGTGGATTCGGGTATGGTTGCGATGGCTATCGGCATAATCGCCGCAACGCTCATCCAGTTGGGTTTGGGCAGGCTGAATGCGGGGAGTGCAAACAGTGCGCCGTCGCCAAGTTTCCATGTGGAGGCTGCCAATGCGCCTTCGGGCATGCTTCTAAAGAAGTTGCCACCGCCAAGCAGCATTATTACAAGCGCTACAGCACAGCCGGTAAGTGCACCCAAGAGCAAGGGGAGCTGTCCTAAAACGCCTTTTAAGTATTTGGAGTAGAGTACGGTAGATACAAGAGTTGCTAAGGATATAAGCCATACCCAGCCGGTTTGGCCTTCAAGCAGGTTGCCTGCTGCGTCCATCATGGGGGCGGCGTCGCGTACTGCGTTGCCCGCAAGCGTCAAGCCTATAACCATGGCAACAGAGCCGGTTACTGCAGGGGGAAGAATTTTTTCTACTTTTTCCATACCGCCTAAGCGTACAAGGTAGCCCGCTGCTATGGAAACAAGACCGGAAAGCACTATGCCAAACTGCGCTTTTGAAATAAGCTCTGTCGGCAGTACGAAGGTGCCGGGAGCACCCATAACTCCGCCTTCCGCTACAACCATGGAAGCGATGGCAGTCAGGTAGGCAAAGCTTGAGCCGTAGTACATCGGTATTTTACCGCCGGTTATAAACACGAAGCATACCGTTGCAAGGCCGCTGGCAAAAATGGTTGTGGATACGTGGAAGCCTGTTATCAAAGCCACCGTAACGGTAGCAGGAAACATAACTATTACCTGCTGAAGTGCATAAAGAAAAAGCCTTACAAACGTAGGCTTTTCGTCGGGCAAGTATCCAATATCAAATTGTGCGTCTTTTTTGGGCATGAAACCCTGCTTTACTTGTGACATCAAAACCTCCTCCTCTTAAAAAAGCCCCCTTTTATTACAGGTCTTACCTGTGGGCGGCTGTTTTTGAAGCCGACGTATAGTACCATATAAAACAGAGCCTGTCAACAGCATATTTGCAATATTTGTATATTTTTGCGAGAATTAGCCAAAACCCTTGCAATTTATAACTTAAATAGCGTATTCTATACGCATAGGAGGGATAAAGTGGACGACAAGCAGCTTAAAGAAACATTTATATCGGGCGAGGATATATACAAAGGCGCCATTATGCACGTGCAGAAATGGCAGGTTAAATTGCCAGACGGCAGGACCGCCGCAAGGGAGATAGTTTTGCACCACGGCGCTGCGGCAATAGTGCCAATAGACGATAAATGCAATGTAACCCTCGTGCGCCAGCACCGTGTGGCGATAGACAGCTTTACATGGGAGATACCTGCAGGCAAGCTGGATTTTGCTTCGGAGGATCCTTTTGAATGTGCAAAAAGGGAACTCAAGGAAGAAACGGGCTTTGAAGCCAAGCATTGGAAATACCTTACAAGGGTAGTTACAACGCCCGGTTTTTGTACCGAGCGCATTTCTCTTTACCTTGCAATGGGGCTTACAAAAGGCGAAACTAAACTCGACAAAGACGAGTTTTTGTTCTGCAAGACAATTCCTCTTAAGGCTGCCGTGCAAAAGGTTTTGGAGGGCGAAATAACAGACCTTAAAACCTGCTTAGGCCTACTTATGGCGGATAGAATTTTAAGCGACAAGGCTTCGCCCATTGCGCAGAGCACCGCCATAAAGGACGATTTTTTATACCGTTGTTAATATGAAAAAACGTTTTAGTTTTATGTATGCGTTTCTTGTGCTTTTGCTTTTGGGGCTCATAGCCATTGGCGTCTACGCCTTTATAAAAGGAGCGCGTGAACACGAAATTGAAATGCAGTACGTGCTACAATTTGCAAAGGCCGGCTTTGGACTTGCATAGCGTTTTAAACTGCGGTTTAACAAAGCAGTTTTCACTAAATACGGAGCGCCTTTTGTTGCGTATGCCAAGGAAAAGCGATTGCAGGGATTTATTTCTCTACGCTAAGGACCCTTTCTGCAGCCGCTACTGCCTTTGGCGGGCACACAGGAGCTTAAAAGACAGCTGCTTTTTTATAAATGCTATGTTAAAAGAAAACAGGACGAAGGCAGCGCTTAACTTCGCCGTGGAAGAAAAATCAACAGGCAGAATGATAGGCACCATAGGTTTTGTTTCTTTTAGTATGGAACACAGCTTGGCGGAGGTCGGATATTCTTTTGCGCCAAGCATTTGGGGGCGTGGCTATGCGACAGAGGCCCTTAACAAAATTGTAGATTATGCTTTTAACACAATGGAACTCCACAGGCTTGAAGCTCAGTGCGACAGCCGTAACACGGCATCTGCAAGGGTGCTTGAAAAATGCGGCTTTAAAAGGGAGGGCCTTATGCAAAAACGTCTGTTTTTAAAAGACGAATATGCCGATATATTATTTTACGCTATGGTAAACAAAAATGCCTAAGGCTCTTTTTGCGGAACGTAAAAAAATGCCATGGGGCTGTCTGCTCATTTTTGTTATATTTATTATAGTAATAGCGGGCGGTTTGTTTTTAAACTCCGCATTAAACAGCTATCCCAAAAAAGAGCGCGTAATGTTGACTGTTCCATCGCTCCCCGATAGGCTTGAAAACCTTAGGCTTCTGCATGTTTCAGACCTTGACGGCAGATTGTTTGGTGACAGGCAAAAGTCCCTTACGGATCTTATAAAGAGCGACAACTACCACGCCGTGTTTGTTACGGGCGATATAACGGACAAAAACGGCTCCCCAAACGCCATGCTTACTTTAATGGAAGGGCTTCCAAAAGACGTCCCCGTATTTTTTGTTGCGGGCGATGAAGACCCAAAAGCCCAAGGCTTTGAAAACTTGCCCGCTTGGGTAGCAACGCTTAAAAGTGCAGGCGCTACATACGTTGACCGCCCAATAAAGTGGGAGGTAAACAAGAGCGTCGTGTGGATACTGCCCGCCGATTTGTTGACCGCAGACAGCGAGGCACTTCGTTTTTCGCTTAACGAACAAGGGCTTGGAAACTCCTACGGCATGCAGATTGTACAGGCTTTAGACAATGCAAGGGGCGAAATGTTGCCGGAGCACAGCTATATCGCAATAAGCCATGTGCCCGTAAGTCAAGAAACGCTTGCATACCTTAACACGCAGGACGGCGAAAACATACGCATGCAGTTTTTCCCGGGAAGGCTACAGGTAATACTATCCGGCCATTTAAACCGCGGTCAGTTTCTTCTGCCGGGCTTTGGTGCGCTGTATTCGCCTATGACCGTTTCAAGCCCCGCGGGCGGTTTTTTTCCGGATGACAATTTAATTTCCGGCAAGATAAATATGCGTGGCGTGGTGCAGCATATAAGCCCAGGGCTTGGGGTAAGCGAAAGCTACCCGAAGCTTCTGCGTATGCGTCTGTTTAACCCGCCCACTATAAGCCTGCTTGTGCTTACAAAGGACTTTTATTGACGCTTATCCTCAAACCGGCATAAAGATTAAACGATGTTTTATCGTAAAACATAAGAGGGAGGATTTATTTAACAGATGGATTTTATAAACAGAGAGCTAAGCTGGGTGGATTTTAACGAGCGTGTTTTGCTTGAAGCCGTAAACCCCGAAAACCCTCTTGTGGAGCAGCTTAACTTCATGTCCATATCTTCAAGCAATATGGACGAGTTTTTTATGGTGCGCATAGGCAAGCTTGAGCGCAAGAAGGACGCGGGTCGCACAAAGCCGGATCCTTCTGGGTTAACGCCCGCGGAACAGCTTGAAAAAGCAAGCCAAAAAGCGAAGAAATTAATAAAAAAACAGTACGATATATACAACAGCTTTATTATCCCCCGCTTAAAAGAAGAGGGTATAGAGCTTGTCAGTTCAAAAGACATAGACAAGGCAGAAAAGAAAAAACTTTTTGGGCTTTTTAAAACGCAGATAGAGCCTGTATTGACCCCGCGCGTATTAAACCCCAAATACCCGTTTCCACTATTGACGGCAAAAAGGCTATATATATCAGCCCTTGTAAAGCATGAGGACCACAGCGAAGCCGTGGGACTTATACCGGTGCCGGCAGGCATTAAAAGGCTTGTTGTCTTAAGCGAGGGCACAAAGGTTCGCGCCATGTTGCTTGAAGACATTATAAGCTTATTTATAGGCGAATTATACAAAAACGCCAAGGTAAACGCATGCATGCCTTTCCGCATAACCCGCAACACGGACTTTTTGCTCGACATAAGCTCCGTTGATAAAATAATAGAAGAGATGGAAAAGACGGTCAAGCGCCGCAGCTATGGCAAGCCCGTGCGTATAGAGATGCCCGAAAACGGGGATAATAGGCTTAAAAACCTTATACAGAAATTGTTGGGCGCAAGCAGCGACATAGTTATACCCATACAAGGCCCGCTTGATTTGACTTTCCTCGCTAAAGAAGTACGAAAGCTAAAAGGCTTTGGGCATCTGCGCTACAAGCCCTTTACCCCAAGGATACAGCCAAGGCTTAAGGACGAAAAAAGCATATTCGACATAATAAAGGACGGGGATTTGCTACTGCATCACCCTTTTGACGATTACAGCGCCGTTGTGCGCTTTGTAAAGGAAGCCGTGGAGGACCCTGATGTTTTAGCTATAAAACAAACACTGTATAGGGTGGCAGGCTCTAAACCCTTTATAGCTTTATTAGCCCAAGCGGCACAGCTGGGCAAGCAGGTAACGGTATTGGTAGAGGTGCGCGCCCGCTTTGACGAGGAGAACAATATAAACTGGGTGCGAGCGCTCGAAAAAGCCGGCTGCAATGTGGTTTACGGCAGCATAAAATGGAAGACACATTCAAAAATAACAATGGTTGTACGCCGTGAGGACGATGGCTTAAGGCAGTATATGCACTTAGCCACAGGCAATTACAACGATGCAACCGCCAAAGCCTATACGGATGTAGGGCTTTTAACCTGCGATAGACAGCTTGCAAGGGACGGTCAGGCGTATTTCAACATATTGTCCGGCTTTGTGGATACATTCCCCATGACGGAGATAGTGGAATCCCCCTACAGCTTTAGGGATAGCATGACAAACAGCATACGCCGTGAAAAGGAAAACGCCTTAAAAGGCAGTGGCGGGCTTATAGTCGCTAAGATGAACTCTTTAAGCGATGCCAAAATAATAAAAGAGCTGTACGAAGCTGCGGACGCCGGCGCCTATGTGTACCTTATGATACGTGGTGTCTGCTGTCTAAAGGTTCCAGAACACGGCAGAATCGTGGTTCGTTCCATAGTGGGCAGGTATCTTGAACACGCCCGCATATTCGTGTTCTATAACGAGGGGTTAAAGGACACGTATATATCCTCCGCCGACTGGATGAAGCGCAATTTGGATAAAAGATTAGAGCTTACCATACCAATAAAAGAAAACAATATAGCTAAAAAACTGCACGACATATTGGCGACCGAGTTTTCGGACAATACCCAAGCTTGGCAAATGCAAGCTGACGGCACATATAAAAAAATCCCCCAAGGGGAAAATAAAATAAGCAGCCAAGAAGAGTTTATGCAGAAAAGCCAACCGCCCTTCAACTTTGACGAGGTGTTTTATACCAACCCCAAACCTTAACGCTTTGATAAACTTGTCTTTTTCTATTTTTCTTTTTGTTTTGCCTTGTTTTTATACTCATTACCGTCTCACCCGTTGCTATGTTTAGTTGTCTTTTCCGTCCCGCCGCCGCTTTTATCAGTCAGCGTAGGCGTAACAAAAAATCCTGTGTTTTTTTGTTTTAACGATTTGTATTAGCATTAAAGGGTGTGGAAAAATAAAGCCTTTTAATACTATAAAATAAGTCTATAAAAACATAAATGCTTGAAGTTGATTTCAAGCATTTTTAAATCATGCGCCCACTAACAAAGCTCTTTAACTTTTGCCCCAAGGTATTCTAAAAGCGCCTGTGGGCATATCTCTATGTGCCTTCCTATTTTGCCGGCGCTTATTATTATAAATTCGTGTAAAAGCACGCTTTCGTCCAAAAAGCAGGGGAATTCCTGTTTCATGCCTATGGGGGAACAGCCGCCGTGCACGTAGCCTGTTAGGGGTAGAAGCTCTTTTTCTTTTATCATAGCAATGGATTTTTCGTCGGATGCTTCTGCGGCTTTTTTTAAGTTTAGGGTTTTGTTTGAAGGTACAACAAACACATAGTGTGTGCCGGATTTTGATACGCACACAAGGGTTTTGTATACTGAATCAGGTTCTTTATTTAAAAGCTGTGCCGCTTCTACGCCGGAGAGCGCTTTGCTGGAATCTATTTCAAGCGCTGTGTATTCTACGCCCGCAGCGTCCAAAAGCCGCATGGCGTTTGTTTTATCTAAATGACTTTTCTTTTTGGCCAATTCTTTTACCTTCTATTGTGCCTATAAATACACCCAATAAAGAGGGCAATACATAGCCGAAACCCTCCTTGCCAAGCGGTAGCCATGCTACTATCTGTTTAGAAAATTCGCCAACAAAGGGTATGTTGCAGCTTAGTTGTAATATGGAGAACAGACCCGCTGCTATAATGCCACCCCTGAATGCCGCAGCCGATGGGATTTTATTTTTTAATAAGTTAAGCACTATAAGTACAACGCACAGCGGGTAGAGCGCCTCAAGTATAGGGGCGGATATGCTTATAATGCTCTTGGTGCCTATAAGGCTTATTAAAAAGCTTATAAGAACGCCTATGCGCGCCCATGCTTTATAGCTCAAACGGTTTTTAAACAGCTTTTCAAAGTACTGCGCAAATGTTACCACAAGCCCGCTTGATGTTGTAAGACAGGCAAACAGTATTATTAATGCGAACATTATTTTACCTATCTGACCGCTTAACATGTAGGAAACTTCGCTCAATACGGCGGTGTGGGTGTTTAAATGGGTCAATGCGTCGCCGGTAGATGCGCCTATCCAGCAGTAGCCTATGTATACAAAACCCAGCATAAGGCCTGCGAACACGGCGCAAAAGCTGAGCATTTTGCGGCTTTCCTGCTCGTTATAGCCCTTTTTAAGAAGCAGGGAGCCTACAGCACCGCTAAGCACAATGGAAGCCAGACCGTCCATTGTTTGATAGCCGGACGAAACGCCAAAATAAAACAGGTTTTCGCTTGTATCCCGCGGGGTGGGTGTGCCTATTGGCTTAACTATGCTTATTATTACGCTTATCAGCAAAAACAGAACCAAAACCGGCGATATTTTACCGCCTATGGTGTCCAAAACACTGCTTTCTGATGCGGACAAAAGGTAGGTTATTATAAAAAACACTGCAGATGCCCCAAAAAACACCCAGTCGCGGTTTATGCTTTCAGGCATAAAGGGTAGTACGCTCATCTCCGCCATTGTGGCGGCTGTGCGTGGTATGGCAAAAAGCGGGCCTATTATAACAATAACCATTATGTGGAATGAGAGCGCAAGCCATTTCCAAGTGCCTTCAAACATGTTGTTGCTGTCGCCGCCGGCGTGAGCCACTGCAAGGGAGCCCATAAGCGGGAGCCCCGCCCCCATAATTACAAAGCCGAGTGCTGCTACAAGCCAGCCGTTTCCTGCATGCACCCCAACGAAGGGAGGGAACATAATATTCCCCGCACCAAGAAACATAGTGAACAGTGTAAGTGCCGCCGCTAATACGTCCTTAAATTTTTTACTCATGCTTACCGCCTTTTGTTTTTTATCTGTATTTATTTTATCTTGTTTTCGGCACGAATGCAATAGTTTGGACGGCAATTTCGTATAAAATTTTTACTTTATACATTATTATAGTTTGAGCCTATCTGTAAAATGCT
>JAUNLY010000064.1 GCA_030532025.1 Eubacteriales bacterium | reverse complement strand
ACGAAACAATTATTTGTGTATACTTGCTTTGTCTTGCATGGCGTGTTACAATTAAGACGAATAAAAACTTCGTATATACGAAATAATTATTCGAGGTATGTATGTCGATAAAAAGAGAGCAGTATTTAAATCAGCTTATAAGCAAAAAGGATAATGGCAGGATTAAGATTATTACAGGCATAAGGCGTTGCGGTAAATCCTACCTGCTGTTTAAGCTGTACAAAAATTATCTTTTGGAGAACGGTGTATCCGATGAGCAAATAATAGAGATTGCTCTTGATGATATAGACAATATAAAATACAGAAATCCTTTTGAGCTAAACGCATACATAAAGTCGAGAGCTGCACAAGAAAAAAAACACTATGTTTTTATAGACGAAATTCAGTTTTCAAGGGCGGTAAAAAACCCCTATATAGAAAACTCAAAGGAAGAAATAACTTTTGTAGATGCACTGCTCGGCCTTATGAAAAATAAAAATCTGGATATATATGTTACGGGCAGCAATTCAAAAATGCTGTCCAAGGATATATTGACGCAGTTTAGAGACAGGGGAGATGAAATACGCATATATCCTCTGTCATTTAAAGAGATGAGCGTTCTGTACAAAGACAAAAATAAAGCTTGGCAGGACTACACGGTGTTTGGTGGCATGCCTTATATATTTAACCTTGAAAGCTTTGAAGAAAAGAGCGCTTACCTTAAAAATCTATTTAAAGAAACCTATATAAAAGATATAATAGAGAGGAACAATGTCCAGAACTCTGAAGAAGTTTTGGAAACCCTGTTGGACTTTATCTCCTCTGCCATAGGGTCGCTAAGCAATCCTTTAAAATTATCAAAAAGGTTTTTATCCGAAAGGAAAATAGGCATATCAAATAACACTGTGTCAAACTACATCAAATTTTTTGAAGAGGCTTTTATACTTTACTCAGCACAGCGTTACGACATAAAGGGCGCAAGGTATTTTTACACCCCCCTAAAATATTATTTTTCAGATATAGGCTTAAGAAACGCACGGCTAAACTTCCGTCAGGTAGAGGAGGGGCATATAACCGAAAACATTATATATAACGATTTAATAAGGCGCGGCTACAGCGTGGACGTGGGTGTTGTAGAATACAACCAAAATATAGGTGGCAAAAATGCTAAAACACAACTTGAGGTGGATTTTGTTGTAAACCGTGGCAATGTAAGGTATTACATTCAATCGGCTTTATACCTGCACAGCCAAGAAAAAATAAACCAAGAACGCAATTCTCTAAAAAGGATAGACGATTCATTCAAAAAAATAATAGTGGTAAAGGACGATATACTACCACGCTACGACGAGCTTGGCATATATTACATAGGCGTTAAGGATTTTCTTTTGTCCGATTCCTTGTTGGAAGTCTAATCAAAACGCTCGAACCCCTAAAATACGCAGTCGAACCAAAATAGATGATGAATGCTTAACAAGAATAGGTTTGAACGCAACAAACAGCTTAACAATAAATGGATAAACACAACAGTAAATTGAACTCAAAACAAGCACACAAATAACAATAACTTGATCTCTATACAAGCAGACAAAAAACCGAAATTAAAACAAGTATACAAACAACAGTAAACTGAAACAAAAAATAGACAACCAACAACACGCCGACCTTTAAGCGTAAAGCATAATTCCCGCTTAACTCTACAAAGGTTGGCGTGTTTATTTATCTCTCTATATATACCTATTTCTATAAATAGATACATATGAATATATTTCATTTATTTATAATCTAATATGCACAAATAAAAACTTCGTATATACGAGATAATTATTTGTGTTAAGTGTATACTAAACTAAATTACTCGTAATTTTTTATAATCGCCTGTGTGCCAAGGTCTTCCATGCCGTTTTCCGCCAATTGTTCGTACATGTTGAGTACCATGCTTAAAACAGGTAGGTCGAGCTGTCTTTTATCGGCTTCTTCTTTGGCTAACTTCATGTCTTTTATAAAGTGTTTTATGTAAAAACCGGGTGCCATATCGTCCGATAACATTTTAGGGCCGTTGCCCTTCATCTGCCAAGAACCGGCAGCTCCTCCGGATATTACGGTTAACACGTGTTCTGCGTCTAACTCGGCCTTTTTGGCATAGCTTAAGGCTTCCGCGACGGAAGTAACACAGCCTGAAATAGCTATCTGGTTTGCCATCTTGCAGTGTTGTCCGGAACCTGCAGAACCCATGTAGTATATGTTTTTACCCATCTTTGAAAGCACTTCGTATGCAGAGTCAAAGTCTTCTTTATCGCCGCCCGCCATTATAGTAAGCGTGCCGTTTTTAGCACCCGTGTCGCCGCCGGAAACAGGTGCATCAAGTGCGCGGAGATGATGCTCTTTAGCGGCTTTGTATATTTTTTCCGCAAGGTTAGGGGAGGAAGTAGTCATATCGATAAGCAGTGCGTTTTTCTTAGCGCTTGACAATATATTGCCCTCTTTAAAATAGACTTCTTCAACGTCCTTGGGGTAGCCGACTATGGTGATTATAATATCTGCATCTTTAACGGCCTCTTTAATGCTATCGTGCCAAATGGCACCCGCAGCTATAACGCCGGCGCCTTTAGACTTGGTTCTTGAATATATGTCCACCTTGTAACCTGCCTTTAAAAGGTTTGCTACCATGCCTTGCCCCATAACACCTATGCCTATAAAAGCTATGTTCATAATTGCCTCCTTGTAATTTTACTATGTCCATTATACACATTTTACATTGGAGCGGTCAAAAAATTATAAATATGTGTTATACTAATTTTACGCCTAATGCTTTGATAAACTGGTCTTTTTTGGCTTTGCTTTGAATTATTAAGCTTATAAAAAAGAAAAAAGCGTTTTCAATTAGTGTTATAATCGTACCGAAGGGTGGTGAAAGCTATCAAAAAACTCATACTGCTATGGCTATGTATGTGCCTTATAATGCCTTATGCAATGGCGGAAAACACCACATTGCTTAAAGTCGGGAGCCAAGGCGCGCAAACACGTACCTTGCAGGAGCGGCTTGTGGAGCTTGGCTTTTTAAACAGTCTGCCCGATGGCAAATTTGGAAAAGCTACTAAAGATGCCGTTTTAAGCTTCCAAAGGGCGGCAAATAGGGCGGGATTTAAATTGTCTGTTGACGGTATAGCGGGGCAAAATACGCTCGGATTAATATATGACGACCAAAAAATGCAAGACCTTCTTACGTTCGGGCTAAACGAAAAAAGCCTTAGGGCAATGCAGTTGCAGACAAGGCTTTACGACTTAAATTTCCTACCCCAAAGGCCTGACGGCATATTCGGCCCAAACACCGAAGAAGCCTTAAAGGCATTCCAGCGCCACGCACAGAAAAACGGGGCTGATATAGAAATCACCGGCAAGCGGGATTTAAAAACCAAAAATTTATTGCTTTCGGAAGATTTAAAAACCTTAAATATACAAGCGCCGGAGTTTTTTGACGAAAGCAATCCGCTTTCCTTAAACCAAGGCTATATAGCCGCAAGGAGCTGCATACTTATTGATGCATTAACGGGCGATGTGCTTTTTGAAAAAGATGCGGACAAAAAAATGTATCCAGCAAGCACAACCAAGGCTATGACACTCCTTTGCGCACTTGAAAATGCGGATATAGATTCAATTATCACAATACCCAAGGAAGCTCTTGATGTACCTAAGGATTCAAGCTTGGTTCCTGTATATCCCGACGAAAAAATGAAGCTTAAAGACCTTCTGTACGGCCTTATGGTGCGATCCGGCAACGATGCGGCAAACGCCGTTGCCATGCTTGTTTCGGGCAGCATAGATAAATTTGTCGATACGATGAACCAAAAAGCTAAATCTATGGGGTTGAGCAACACTCACTTTACAAACCCACATGGTTATCATAACGACGAGCATTATACCACAAGCAGAGATTTATCTATTTTAGCGCTTTATGCCATGCAAAATTACGATTTTTATAATATATCACAGGCGGCAGACTATGTAATGCCCGCGACAGCCCGAAGAGAAGAGCTTAAAATAAGCACAAAGTCCTCAATTATATTGCCATCAAGCCAATACTTCTACCCTTACGCAATAGGCATAAAGTCCGGCTTTACGACCCCCGCCGGCAACTGCTATATAGGTTCTGCTTTTAAGGACGGCAAATACCTAATAGCCGTGGTTATGGATTGTAGAACCAGACCCCATATGTGGCTTGACTTAAAGCATATGTTTGAATACGGTTTCGCGAAATTAGAAAATAATAATACTAATCCCGCACCTTAATGCTTCGATAAACTTGTCTTTTTCCATTTTTGCTTTGCCTTATTCTTATACTCATTCCCATCTAACCCACCGCTATCTTTAGGTGTCTTTTCCGTTCCGCCGTCGCTTCACTCAGTCAGCGTAGCGCCGCTACGCCTCCTTCGTTCAGCTTAGTCGGAACGAAAAATCCTTCCTAAATCTTCGCGGCGTTTTAGAGGGGAATGAGTATTCACCGTAGCGCCGCTACTTTTCCTTCATTCAGCTTTGCAAAAAAGAAAAAATCCTTCGTAACTCTTTACGCTTACATTTTTGCTTAGTATAAGTATGGATATTATGCGCTGTAAGGATAGATATTTTACCCTTTCTTATATACCTTGTTTGCTCTGTATAGACTTGCTATATGCCCTATTGTTACAAGCCTATAATAAGGTTTTTTCTAAAAAGCATGTCCAGAATATGCTTATCTATATAAAGTTTAATTCTAATATAAATTAGTATAGAATCGTTGCAAAACACAAATCTTTATATTTGCGATTTTTACTTAAAATTGCCATTTTCGTGTTTGACATAACTTGTTTAGTATGGTAATATCTTAGTCCGTCAGCAGGAAGGGAATCCCCCTTGCGGGCAGTGCGCCTGTAGCTCAGCAGGATAGAGCAACGGCCTTCTAAGCCGTGGGCCAGGGGTTCGAATCCCTTCAGGCGCGCCATATGGTGGGTATAGTTCAGTGGTTAGAGCGCCAGATTGTGGCTCTGGATATCGTGGGTTCGACTCCCACTACCCACCCCATAATGGGGTGTAGCCAAGTGGTAAGGCACGGGACTTTGACTCCCGCATTCGTAGGTTCGAACCCTGCCACCCCAGCCAGTAATGCCAAGCATTACTGTTTTTTTATGCCCAAATTTAAAAATTTAGATATTTAACATAGAAAAACTTTCAAAATCATTATACATAAAAGCTTTAAACTTTAACTCATGAAAACTTATTGAATTTAATATATAAAACTCTCAAGGCTTAATATAGAATGACCTGAAAATTCCTGTGCATAAAACTTTAAGACCAAAAGTTGACAGCGATTTATTTTTGTGGTAGAGTCTGGACGACAGACATCATACAACTGTGAAATTTACTATGAGGTGCATAAATGCAGGCGAGACTTCCGGACTATGTTGCGGATCAAATACGAGATTATATTATCGGTGAAACAATAAAAGCTGGGGAAAGGCTTCCGACAGAAAAAGAACTTTCCGACAAGTTTTTAGTTAGTCGTTCAACGATAAGAGAAGCTATGAAAATTTTAGAAGCCGGAAACATAGTGGAGATTAGACATGGCCTTGGCTCCTTTGTGGCTTTAAATACGGGCTTATCCAAAGACCCGCTGGGCTTGAGCTTTGCAGACCAAAGCAGGCTTTTGCCGGAGCTAATGGAAGTTAGATTAATTTTAGAACCTAATATAGCTAAAATTGCCGCCGTGCGCAGAACCGAAGAAGATATAGCTATCATGTCAAAGCTCATATCAGAAATGGAAATGGCCGTCGAACAAGGCGGAGACTATCACGCGAAGGATTACCAGTTCCATATTGCGATAGGACAGTGCTTAAAAAACGATGTTTTAAAGCGTGTCTATCCTGTCATTTTTGAAGCAATAGAGCATGGCTATAAGCATACCTCAAATTTACAAGGTAGTTTTTCCAGGGCTATTTATTTCCACAAGCAAATTTTAAACGCCATAAAAGATAAAAATGCGGATTTAGCGGGTGAATTTATTGAACAACACATTAAAAACACCATGTTAGATATTGAAAAAAACACGAAAGGAGCTAGAAAATGAAAAAGATTTTCGCGGTTCCAATTACTTAAATAAAGAACAGTATAAAAAGAGTTAACTGTAATTTATGTGATGATTAATTAAAAAAACAAAAAAAGAGGAGTGCGAATTATGAGTTTTAAATTTATGGGTGAAGATTTTTTGCTAAACACAGAGACGTCAAAGGTGTTGTTCCACAAATATGCGGCTAAACAGCCAATAGTGGACTACCATTGCCATATCAATCCGAGAGAAATTTATGAGGACAAAACGTTTAAAAACATAACCGAAGTATGGCTGTACGGGGACCATTACAAGTGGCGTGTTATGAGAAATAACGCCATAGAAGAAAAATATATAACGGGCGACGCAAGCGACTTTGAAAAATTCCAAAAATGGGCATTAACGGTACCCAAATTAATAGGCAACCCGTTGTATACATGGACGCATATGGAGTTACAGCGGTATTTCGATATCTATGAAACGCTTTCGCCGGACACTTGCGATATGATATGGGAAAAAGCCAACGAAAAGCTAAAAAACCTATCCGTAAGAAAAATAATAGAGAAATCAAATGTCGAGGTTATATGCACCACAGACGATCCTATCGACAACCTTGAATGGCACAAAAAAATAAAAGAAGATAAAGACATTAAGTTTAAAGTGCTTCCCGCTTTTAGGCCGGACAAAGCTTTGAATATCGAAGATAAGGACTTCAAAAACTATCTTAAAAAACTTGAAGAAGCGTCGGGGCAGAAAATAACGAATTTTGCTTCGCTAAAAGAAGCGATCGAAAAAAGACTCGATTATTTTGTTGAGATGGGTTGCTGCGCATCAGATCACGCGTTGAATGTTGTAGTATTTAAAGAAGGACTAAATATAGAAGAAATTCTTAAAAAAGCTTTAGATGGCGAAACCTTAAGCGCAGAAGAAATAGAAGCGTATAAAACAGAGCTGTTGTGCTTCTTATCAGAATTGTATTACGACAGAAATATAGTTATGCAGTTGCATTATGGCGCCACCCGCAATGTAAATAAAAACGCATTTGATGTATTGGGGCCCGACACAGGTTACGATGCTATTTACGGCGGTGCCAACAGCGGCGTTAAACTGGGCGCATTACTAAACAAAATGAACGCCGGTGACAAATTGCCAAAGACCATCGTTTACTCGCTTAATGCCTGCGATAATGCACAAATAGACACTGTAATAGGCTGCTTCCAGCGCAGCGGGCACCCCGGCTGGCTACAACACGGAAGCGCATGGTGGTTTAACGATACCAAAGAAGGCATGGAAAGCCATTTGATGAACCTTTCAAATATGTCTGTATTGGCTAACTTTGTAGGCATGCTTACAGACTCCAGAAGTTTCCTCAGCTACACAAGGCATGAATATTTTAGAAGAATATTATGCGGTTTAATAGGTAAACTGGTCGAAAACGGAGAATATCCCGCGGATATAGATAGGCTGGGTTCTTTTGTAGAAGACATCTGTTATAGAAACGCCCTTTCTTATTTTAATATGTAGGAGGTAATGGCAATGTTAGAATCTTTAGGCTTTAAAGTATATGAAAAATCAATAAACCAATATAAGGACAGCACGGTTTTGATGGCGCGCCGCGACGATGAGGATTACATCGTTGTTGTGGGCGATAGCTTAGGCTTTGAAGGCAAAACAGTTGAAAAAGACGGCAAACACATACTCGAAGCCAAAAAAACTCATGGCAATGCACAGTTGTTGCGCAAGCTGTTTCCATTTACGGCACCCGCAAGGGGCTTAGGCAAAGAAATAAGCATGGGCCTTGGCGACAGGTTGGGTGAAGCCACGGACGGGCATATTATGCTTATGCAAAAATATCCTAAGGTTTTCCCTGTTTTTGCCCAACAGTCCATAAGGGAGCTAAAATTGACCCATCGCGACTATGTAGACGTTTTAGATGTCGTTACATTTTCCACTTTTAAAAACGGCTATAAATCCGGCTACGGCGCAGACGGCGATCACCTTAAAACTCCGGAAGAAATTCAATACGCCATAGACAGCGGCGTAAGCATGATTACGCTTGATTTGAGCGAAAAAATCCATCAAGAACCAATGTCAGAGCCTGTACAAAATCATTTAGAAGCTTATATAGGCAAAAGCGTTTCACTATCCTGCGGGCATACGATAGATATAACTAAAGAAGATACTTTAGAAACCAGCATGATATATCACGATGCCTTGCTATACATAGAAGAAGTGTACAAGCGCTTTATAGAAAACAAAAATTTGGATTTTGAAATATCCATGGACGAAACGGCAACGCCTACAAAGCCCGTTCAGCACTACATAATAGCAAGCGAGCTTAAAAAACTCGGCATAGAGTTTCAATCTTTGGCCTTGCGCTTTATAGGCGAGTTCCAAAAAGGCATAGACTATATAGGAGACATAAAGCGCTTTGAACAGGAGCTTATCATACACCAAGCAATAGCTGATGAATTTGACTACAAGCTAAGCATACACTCTGGTTCTGATAAGTTTAGCGTATTCCCGATTATAGGCGATGTTACAAAACAGCGTTTCCATATAAAAACGGCAGGAACAAACTGGCTTGAAGCGGTTCTTCTTGTTGCAATAAAGGAACCTAAATTTTACCGAGAAATGCACGCATTTGCATTAGATGCTTTTGAAAAAGCAAGGGCGTACTATGTTGTAACGACAGATCTGTCAAAAATCCCCTCTTTGAATGAACTTAGCGACGAACAACTGCCGGATCTGCTTAAAAATAACGATGCAAGACAGCTGCTCCACATAACCTATGGTGAAATATTGAGCGCTAAAGACGAGCAGTCGCAGCCAATATTCCACGACCGTTTTTATAAAATATTAAATAAATACCATGACGATTATAGCAAGCTCTTGGAAAACCATATAGGCAGACACCTAAGCGCCTTGCTGGGGGAATAAAGTATCTAACTTTATAAAAAATCAAGGAAATATGGTATAAAAACCCTAAAGCTGTCATGTAAAACTTTGGAATTTAATTTATACATACACCTTAAAGATATAGTGCCTGTTTGTGTTAAGCAGGCACTATATTTATCAGTCTGTGGGATTAGTATAAAAGTATAGATATATATAAAAAGCGGGCGTCAAAAACTGATATGTACCCCCTATACTGGACAAACCAGTAAAGGGGGTATTTATATGAAATA
>JAUNLY010000063.1 GCA_030532025.1 Eubacteriales bacterium | reverse complement strand
TTTTAAGCGTAATATGTATAAAATTCGAATAAAAAATCCGCTTTGTTTATGCTTCCTTCGGTTTAATAAGCTGAAGCATTACATAAGCGGAAAGAAATTAAACAAAATTACTTTTTAAAAAGAGGAGAATTTATAGCTCGTGGTTGAGGAAAATACCTCTCCTTTTTTTAATACGGTAGTTGGGAAATTTTCTTGGTTAGGGCTGTCTGGGTGATGCTGGGTTTCAAACGCCAAACCAGCGTGGGGGATTAAATCCCTGCCGTTTTCTAAGGCGGCTTTACGGTTTAAGCCTTGCCCAGAATAAAACTGTACGGCAGGCTGGTCTGTATACACCTGCATAAGCCTTTTTGAAGAGGGGCATTTTATTTCCGCCGCAAGTCGGTATCCGCTGCCGTTAAGATGGTAGCTTGTGTCAAAACCTCTGGCGTTTTTAAAGCCCTCATGGCTGTCCGCCAAGGAAAGCGAGTGTTTTAGTGGAGTAAAATTACGCAAATCGTAGGGTGTACCTGAGACATCAATAAGATTACCGGTTGGGATAAGATCCGCCGTGGTTTCAACATAACGGTCCGCATATATTTTAATTTCGTGCGACAGCGTATCCCCGCCCCCGGCAAGGTTAAAATAGCTATGGTTCGTAAGGTTTATAACTGTATCCTTATCACATGAGGCTATGTAGTTTATCTGCAATTCGTTATTATCGGTAAAAAGGTATACAACTTGTACGTCAAGGTTGCCGGGGAAACCTTCTTCGCCGTCGTGCGACATGTAGTGCAAGTTTACAGCGTCGACGCCTTTGCCTTCGTTGTATTCGTAGGACCACCAACGGCGGTTGAAACCAAGCTTCCCGCCGTGTAGGGTGTTTTCTCCTTCGTTTTGGCTTATTTGATATTCCTTACCGTTAAGGGAAAAACGCCCGTTTTTAATCCTGTTGCCGTACCTGCCGACAGTTGCACCGAGGTAGCCGTTTTTGGGAGCGTCATAATTTTTAATATCATCAAAACGCAGGCACATATTCTGCAAATTGCCGTTTTCATCGGGCAGATACACGCCCAACAGGGTGGCGCCGAAGTTCATAATCACTGCAGAAGCGCCACTTGCATTTGTCATTTTTATCTGGTCTATGGAATGTCCATAGATGTCTTCGCCTATTTTTTGTATCTGTATGCTCATTGTTTTTCCTCACCCATAAGCTCTAACCATGTGTCAAAGCGGGAAGTCAGTTCGCGGTTTGTATCCGTCTTTTCAAACATGGAGTTTAACAGTGCTAAAGCTTCTTCTTCGGTTTTATTGCTAAACAAAGTAGTTAATTTACCGAGCAGGTCTTTTTCGCCACCTGTTAAAAGTGTTTCATTCCTGTATGTAAAGCTTTTTTCTATGCTGAAGGGGAGCTCGAAGCCTTTTTCGTAGAGCTCGGTATCCAACACTATGTTGCAGTTTACAAGTGGCTTTATTTCGCCGAGTATTTTTTTGGTGATCTTGCTGTTGCCTGCACGTATGAACCCTATAATTGTAACGCTACCGCCTTCTTTTAGGTTCCTTGCAACACCAAGAAGCTGTTTAAGCGGTTGAAGCGCTCCGTAGCTTGTCATACCCGGTGCAGCGTTTGCAAGGTATGCACGGCTAAGTGCCGATATATCTTTAATAATTAAAACGACGTTTTTGCCGCTTTCTGCAAGGCGCTTTGCTCTTTCCGCCGCCATTTCGCCTACACAGACGGTCTGCTCAAAAGGCGCGTCAAAGGTGGCGTAGAATACATTGCTTTTAATTTTTTCTTTTATTTCTGGAACTTCTTCCGGCTTTTCGCCTGCGAGTACAATCAGGGGAGTAAGTTCGTCATCCCTGTCGCTAAGACTTTTATCAAGCTGCTGTACAATTGTATTAACCTCGTACTTGCCGGGAAGTTCCACAAGTGCACGCTGTCCAAAGCCAATGGGAGCAAACAGGTCTATAAAACGCAACAAATGCTCTGGGTTTTCTCTGCTGGAAAGGCGCAGTTTTTTTGTGGGGTACTGTGCCGTAAGCTGATGGAAGTCCGTAGGTATTTTGCGTTCGTCAACCAAAACGCCGTTTACGGAGTTTATATACAGCATAGCTCTAAAGCGATCCATACCCTGCTGCGGGCGAACCTTGCCTTCTACATAGTCCCCATTTTGCAAGAAGAAACGGCGTATTTGCGCATTGGACATATATATATCGTTACTTCCCGAAAGGCAGTTGTTAACATGTAAAAAACCATGGCCTTCGGGGGTGATTTCCAGCACGCCGGCGCCTTCCTCAACATCACCTGAAGCGAGCATCTCCGGTATGCTTAAATTGCCTTCCGTCTTTCTGAAGTAATTTGGTGCGGGCGTATTTTCTTCGAAATCGGTGAAACCGACTTTATTTGCAGGCATGACAGGTGTTTCATTAGCGCTTGGCAGGTTAAAACCTGTTGGGACGGAAACAGGTGTTGAATATAATATGTTCGGCGTAGAGCTGTTTTCCGATGCGTCTGGGCCAAACCTTGAAAACGTGGGCACAGGGCGTGCGGAGCCTTCCTCTGTACCATAAGCCGTTTTAATGGTCTGTGCACCAGGAGGAACGAATTTGTTTGTTGGCGGCTGCTGCGGAACAAAGGGTCGTGGGTTATGCCATGCCCTGGCGCCTTTAAGCGAAAATGTGGGCTTGTTTGTTTTAGCTACGGGTGATGCGATAGGTGCAACAGGTGTAGCTGGCTTTGGCTCTACCGCAGGGGGAGCAACAGGAGGCTTTACAACCTGCGGATGTCTTTCCTTAACCGTCATAACAGGCACGTCATCAGAATCGTCGGATATTATCAGAGCCTGCCTTACAGGACGGGAAGCCTGCGATATAACGCTTGCCGCCTCTTTTCTTTCAGGTTGGCTTTTTATTATGGTTTCAATAATGGTTGCTTTCGGCATATTAGTCTGCAGGGTTATGCCCTGTTCTTTAGAGTATTTGCGTAGCTGTGCAACCGTCATCTTTTGCAATTCTTCTCTGTCTTGCATATAAATCCTCCTATAAATTAGATGCTTGGTTTATATAATAAGAATTTTTAAAGCTATAAATAATGTGAATTTATAAAGTGAATAACAATTTTAAGCTGTGTTGTATTTAACAAAAAAGGGTAATAGGTAACGTATTCCTTGTTTAACACACAACAAACACCGCAATGAACAGAACAGATGCTCTTTGTCGGCGCTAAAGATAATTGTTGATGTTTTTTTGACGCAAAAATTTTTAGTCTTCACTTATAGTCTGCCTTTTTGTGTATTGATGCGGTTTTAAGGTTGTTTTCTGCATTGTCACAGTTGAAACTTCCAGTTTTATAAGCAATGTGTAATTAGGGTTAACATATATTAAAACTTGCTGTTATTAATATTTTCAAATTGAAAGCCGCGAAAAAACGGCTCTAAGAACTTGTTTTATCCATAGTTTACAGATCTATCGGATAAATACCGGCACCTACCATGCCGGGGCCTGTATGCACGCCTAAGGCGGGGCTTAAATCGGTCATAAAGAAATTTGTGGCGTTGGGGAGAAGGAGTTTAAGCTCGTCCAAAATTTTTTGTGCTTCTTCCTTTGCGTTCCCGTGAGAAACCATAACATAAAAATTGACATATTTTTTGGCGTATTTAAATGCTAAATCAACAACCTCTTTGAGGGATCTGGAACGCCCGCGTGCCTTGGAAGCTACTATATATTTGCCTTCTTCGTCGCAGGTGATTACAGGGTTTATACGGAGCAGAGAACCAAAGGCAGCTGCCACTTTTCCTATGCGTCCGCCTTTCTTTAGGTATTCAAGCGTTGCTACGCTAAAATAAACTTTTGCCTCCGCAATGCTATGGCGGAGTTTTTCCAAAATTTCAGACTCGCTTAGCTTTTCGCGTATAAGTTGAGCTGCATATATAGCGCTCGCACCAGCACCTATACCTATGTTTAAAGTGTCTATTGGGATAACTTTAAGCCTTTTTTCTTCGTTGGCAGCAATACGCATGGAATTATAAGTACCCGAAAGCCCGCTGGAAATAGCTATTGCGAATACGGTTTCGTAGCCGTCATCGGCTATTTGGTTGAGGACTTTTACTATTTCGCCTACACTGGGCTGAGAAGTAGTTGGTATATCCTCCGGCATTTTTTCGTAAACTTCTGTAGGGCTTATATCTATTTTATCCAAATAATCGGTATTTTTGTAATGTAGGTGAATAGGTACTACATAAATGTTTTCTTTTTCTATTATATTCTGCGGTACATCAGAGCAGGAATCCACCAAAATGGCAAACTTGCTTTGGCTCAAATTATATACCCTCCTTAAAACATTTCGGAATAAGAGAAGTTTAAAGATTTTCTTTATATTTGTCAAGTTTTGACGGCTTAAATTATTAATTTGAATTTTTGCGTTGACGAAACGGAAAAAAGATGATATATTTTTACTCGTTTGGAGAGTTGGCCGAGTGGTCTAAGGCGCACGACTGGAAATCGTGTAAGCGTTAATAGCGCTTCTAGGGTTCAAATCCCTAACTCTCCGCCACATAGCTCTTGTGTCTGAACATTTTCAGCCTGAGGGCTTTTTTTATTTTTGCAATTTATTTCCCTTAAAAACATATAATTATTGCAAGACTTAGAGTTTTGTGGTATACTTCATTAAGAAACCGCAGTATAGGTATTAAGCAAGGGGAGATAGCCGTGCTTACAATGCATGTATTTCTAGTAGGAATGGCAGGAGGCGGGAAAACGAGCCTTGGTAAAAAGCTTGCCTCCAATTTAGGTTTGCCCTTTATAGATACCGACTACAAGGTTTGCGAGCTTATGGGCATGTCCGAAAAGGAGATTTACAACAATTTAGGCGAAGCTTTTTTTAGAAGTGCGGAAACGGGTGTGCTCATGAATCTTGCGGGCATAATTCCTTCCATAATTTCAACTGGCGGGGGGCTTCCCACTCTAAAGGAAAATGTCGTTTTAATGCAAAATCAAGGCATTATAATCCACATAGATAGGCCCATAGACCAAATATTGTCAGACATAAAGCTTGACAGACGTCCAAACCTTGAGGGCGCAAGCCCTGAAGACGTTGTGGATTTATACAACAAACGCATAGGTTATTATCGCGCCTGTGCGGATTATACCTTGGATAATTCCTATGGTTTTAAGATGGGCGCTGCTAATTTAACCAAACTTGTAAAAATTTTATTTTAAGAAAATTTGGGCTTGACAAAGGCAAAAAAAGTGGATATATTATTACCTGTTCGTTTGGAACATGCCTGGGTGTAGCGCAGTTTGGTAGCGTGCTTGAATGGGGTTCAAGAGGCCGGGGGTTCAATTCCTCTCACCCAGACCATATTAAAGGGGACTGTAATGTCCTCTTTTTTGTTGAAGTTATAGAATTTTTATTTGCTGCATTTAATATAAATCTTAAAGATGTAATTATGTGATACCAAGGTAAACAGGTAAGGTACATAAAACAAAGTGGGTTTAAGCTTATATAATTATAAAGCTTTATAACTTGCTACAAATGGATATTTGTTATATAATCCACATACACGCAAAGCGTGACTATATGGAGGTGTAAGAAATGGCTTACAAAATTTCTGAAGAATGCATTAGCTGTGGCGCTTGCGAAGCGGAATGCCCACAAAGCTGCATTTCGGAAGGGGATACCCAGTACGAAATCAACGCCGATGAGTGCATAGACTGCGGTTCCTGCGCAGATGTGTGCCCTGCAGGCGCAATTGCTCCCGAAGCATAATTAATCTGGGAGAGAGTGTCCGCCATATGTGTAATATGGCGGATTTGTTTATTTATGCCTAACGAAAATAATATTTTGATAAAAGAAAACGAGATTATAGAAGATTTACAGAGGAACGGCCTAAAAATAATCCGTTCAAAGGACGGCTTTACCTATGGCACGGATTCTGTTTTACTGGCTGCGTTTGCAAAATTGCGTCAAGGGGATAAGGTGTGCGACTTGGGTGCCGGCAACGGTATATTGTCTTTCCTTATCTTTGCAAGATATCCAAATTTAAGTGTAGATGCTTTGGAAATAGATTTAAAAAAATCGGAGCAAATGCAAAGAAGCATTTTGTTAAATGGGTTAGAGGATAAAATACATGTATATAACCAAGATTTACGCCGCATTAAAGACAGTTTTAAATTAGCAAGTTATGATGCCGTAATATGCAACCCTCCTTATTATATTGCAGGCAAAGATGCCTCCAAAACGCAAATAAATGCGGATTTTTTTGATGTGGCGCTTGCTGCTAAAAAGCTATTGCGTTTTCGCGGTAAAATAATAACCATGTGCAAGATGCCGCGTATGTTTCATTTAAGCAACGCTCTGCAAGAGAATAATTTTGCTGTTTCAAGGGTACGCCTTGTAAAGTCTAAGCCTAATAAAACGCCTTACCTTGTTATGATGGAAGCAATACTTGGTGCAAGGAGCGAATGTAGATTAGAAGAAACACTCGTTTTAACGGACGATAACAACCAATACACGGAAGAACTGAAGGAAATATATTTTAGCTAAAAATAAAATGATTGTAGTTATAGCGGAAAAACCGAGCGTAGCACGCGACATAGCAAGGGTGCTCAAATGCAAAGAAAAAGGGGAAGCCTATTATTTTAACGATAAGTATACCGTTAGTTGGGCTTTAGGGCACCTTGTTGCACTGTGTGAACCTCAAGAAATAGACGAAAAATATAAAAGGTGGCGCAAAGAAGATCTCCCCATAATACCGGAAAAAATTCCTACAAAGGTTATTCCGAAAACAAGAAAACAATACAATGTTTTAAAAAAATTGTTGAGCGATGCTAATACAAGCAGTGTTATATGTGCGACAGACGCAGGTAGAGAAGGCGAACTTATATTCAGGCTTATTTACGAAAAAACAGGCTGCAAAAAGCCTGTAGATAGGCTTTGGATAAGCTCCATGACGGATACAGCCCTAAAAGAAGGCTTTGCGGCTTTAACGCCTTCTTCCAAATACGACAACCTGTACAAAAGTGCACGTTTGCGTGCGCAGGCGGACTGGCTTGTCGGCATGAATGCAACACGTGCTTTTACATTGCGTTACGGGGTGCTTTTATCCCTTGGGCGTGTGCAAACGCCGACACTTTCCATATTAGTAAAAAGAAAAGAAGAAATAGCTAATTTTGTAAAAGAAGAATACTACACCGTCCAAGTGGATTATGGGGATTTTACAGGCACATGGTTTGATATTGATTCAGAAGACGACAGGGTTTCACAAAGGATTAAAGATCAAGCTACGGCAAAGGCTATTGTAAAAAAAGTAAGTGGCAAGGAAGCTGAAACCATATCCCTAACCAAAGAAAACAAGAGAGAGCTTCCACCGTTGCTTTACGATTTAACAAGCCTTCAGCGAGACGCTAATAAAATGCTGGGTTTTACCGCAAAGAAAACTTTAAGCCTTGCACAATCTCTGTACGAAAGCAAAAAATATATCACATACCCAAGGACGGATTCTAAATATTTAAGCGACGATATGTTACCTGTCGTCAACAAAACAATAGACGCTTTACCCAAAGAATATTCCACCCTTGTAAAAGGTCTAAATATGCAGTCGGGTAGCGTTAAAAAAGACAAAAGGGTGTTTGATGCAAGCAAGGTAACGGATCACCATGCGATAATCCCAACCAATACATCAGCAAAGTTAGATAAATTAAGCCCCGATGAGGCTGCTTTGTTTGATATTATAATAAGGCGCTTTCTGGCTGTGTTCTATCCCCCTTATGAGTACGAAAGCGTAAAGGCCATTTTGCACTGCGAAGGAGAAAACTTTAAAAGTATCGGTAAAAATATAATAAATCTTGGCTGGAAAGCAACCAACAAAAACCCAAGCAAAGAAACCGTTTTACCGGAGCTTTCTAAAGGCGATAAACGCAAAATAATCTCTTCACGCAGCAAGAGAGAGGAAGCTAAACCACCCCAAAACCATACAGACGCAAGTCTGCTTGCCGGCATGGAAAATGCAGGTAAAATTATAGAAGACGAAGCGCTCCGCGAACAGATGAAGGGGTCTGGCATAGGTACGCCTGCAACAAGGGCGGCCATAATAGAAAGGCTTATACAGGTCAAATATGTAAAAAGGCAAGGGAAATTTCTTTTAGCTACCGACAAAGGGGAGCGCATAATAAAAGCTGCGCCCGAAGCCATTACATCTCCCGAGATGACAGGACGCTGGGAAAAAGCCTTGTCTGAAATTGCCGAAGGCAAGCAGGACGGTAAGCGCTTTTGGCAGGGTATACAAAATTTAACGAATTATTTGATTGACTATACAAATAAAGATGCTCCGCAGCTTGAGTTTGAAAGAGAAGTAAAAGGAAAATCTTCAAAAACCAAAAAAACAAACGCTGTGGAGGGTGTTATGTGCCCTGTATGTGCTTCACAAATGCAGGAAAACAGCAAAGCCTTTTACTGCGATAGATGGAAAGATGGCTGTCGCTTTACGCTGTGGAAAAACTGTCTACAAAATGCGGGTGGACCTTTGCTCAACAAAAAAATAATCACAATGCTGTTTAAAGAAGGGCAAGTTGTAGGCAGTACAGGCACCATCAAAATAAACGAAAAAGAGATAACATTCACCAAAAAAGGTGAAGAAAAACCTGCCGTTTCAATAAGTATGCTATACCAAAGGAAGGGCTAAAGCTTATTGAAAACAAGTTTGCACTATGCTATACTCACATTGTTTGAAGGAGGTAATTATGACTGTTTTTTTAATAATAATATTGTTGCTTGTGCTGGTCGCATTAGCGTTGCTGTTTTCTCTTGCAAATACAGTTGTAGAAAACGATGTGCGCAGGCGCAAAAATAAACAGCCTACTTTATTTGAACCGCGCGAGTATGACCATTTCTGGGAAGAAATAGACAGCCAATATTATAAACAAGCATATTCATGGGTTAAAGAGCAAAAAAGGCAGCTTGTTACAATAACATCAGAAGACGGCCTAAAGCTTAATGCCCACTTCTATAAAAAAGAGGGCGCTGTAAACACCGCAATTTTGGTTCCCGGTTGGAAGGACATAAAAGAAAAATTTTTCGCTCCCCTCAAAATGTTTTATGAGCTAAATTTTAATGTACTTCTTATAGACCAACGCGCACAGGGCACTAGCGAAGGGGAATACAACACCTTCGGCGTCAAGGAATCGGGCGATGTTTTGCGTTGGGTGGATTATTTAAAGCAAAACAACCTTGCAGAAAACATTGTTCTTTGGGGTATAAGCATGGGTGCCGCAACCGTAATGCTTG
>JAUNLY010000062.1 GCA_030532025.1 Eubacteriales bacterium | reverse complement strand
GTCAGCGTAGCGCCGCTACGCCTCCTTCGTTCAGCTTAGTCGGAACGAAAAATCCCCTCTAAATCTTCGCGGCGTTTTAGAGGGGAATGAGTATTCACCGTAGCACCGCTACTTTTCCTTCATTCGGCTTTGCAAAAAAGAAAAAATACTGCGTAACTCTATGCATTAACGATTTGGATTAGTATGAACATAAAGTCCAAGATTATTTTATGAGAGCGAATTTATGAGAATTATATTCCATGCGGACGTAAACAGCGCCTTTCTCTCTTGGGAAGCGGTTAGAAGGCTAAAAAACGGCGAGGAAGATATACGCCTTTTTCCGTCCGCCATAGGCGGGGACAGCGAAAAGCGCAAGGGCGTTATATTGGCAAAATCGCATATAGCCAAAAAATTTGGCGTGCAGACGGGAGAACCCGTGGCGCATGCACTGCGCAAATGCCCAGCTCTAAAGCTTTATAAGCCGGATTTTAAGCTTTATTCAGAAAACTCCCGCCTTTTTATGGGTATATTAAATCGCTTTTCTCCAAAGGTGGAGCAGTTTTCAATAGACGAATGTTTTTTAGACATGACGGGCATTGCCACAAAAGAAAATGCCACAAAATTTGCTAAAAGCATACAATCCGCCGTGTTTGAGGAGCTTGGTTTTACAATAAATGTTGGCATTGGCGACAATAAGGTGCTTGCAAAAACCGCATCGGACTTTGAAAAGCCAAACAAAATACATACGCTTTTTATAGAAGAAATAAGCGAAAAGCTGTGGCCGCTTCCGGTCAGGAGGCTGCTTTTTGTAGGCTCTAAAACGGAAGCAAAATTAAAATCCATAAATATATTCACTGTGGGAGATTTAGCCCATGTAAATTCGGACATAGTGTGCCGTCTGCTTGGCAACAAAGCGGGCATAGGCCTTAAAAATTATGCCAACGGTATAGACTTGAGCGAAGTATGCGCACACGAAGAAAAACCCAAAAGCATCAGCAATTCCACAACGCTCGAAAAGGACATAGCCGTTTTGGAAGACTGTTTTCCGGTGCTTCTTTGGCTTACGGATAATGTAGCAATGCGCCTCAGGCAATGCAAAGGCCGCGCTCAGGTTGTGTCCGTAGTCGCCCGCCGTAACGATTTTGTGGATTTAAACAAGCAGCTTAGCCTGTTAATCCCGACGGACAACACAAATATAATATACGAGCATGCCAAAAAACTGCTCAAGGAGCTATTTTTCTCCGCCAAACCCGTGCGCCTTTTGGGCGTGGGGGTTAGCCGGCTTAGCTTTGACGGCCTTGAACAGACGAGCCTTTTTGAAGACCCTAAGGGTAAAAAGCAACGCATGGCGCAAGAAACCATAGACCAAATACGCCGCCGCTTTGGCAACGACACCATAGTGCGCGCCGGCACCTTAAAAAAGGAAGAACAACAAGAAGAGCCGAAAGAAGAATAATTATTTTGGTTTTTTATAAGCAATTTATAAATTAATGTATAAAGTTAGCGTATTAAACTATTTTTGAAAAGATTATATTTATTGCAACTAAACCGGCATAGATTAATATTATGCCGGTTTAATTATAAATTCTCATAATTACGTCGTTTTAAAACTTCATTTTTAAAAATTTATAATTTATATTGACTAAGTTATAAATAAATCTCCCGTCTTTTCCACTTGTGCTTGGGTGTAAATTATGGTAAAATGTTCTCCGTTGTAAAGGTTTCACACCATTATTTCAAAAATTTATAAAATAAAGGGGTATTTTACTATGGCAGAATATTTGACGAAAGACATACGCAACATCGCCCTCATGGGGCATGGCAGCGAGGGCAAGACGACCTTGACGGAAGCTATGCTCTACGCTGCCGGACATATAGACCGCATGGGCAAAGTGGAAGACGGATCAACCGTTACAGACTTTGACCAGGAAGAACAAAAGCGTGGCATATCTATAAGTGCTGCTGTTGCTCCTGTGGAATGGAGAGACACCAAGTTTAATATCATAGACGTGCCTGGATATTTCGACTTTATAGGCGAAGCCTTAGGCCCACTTAAGGTTGCAGACACCTGTGCAATAGTTGTAAGTGGCAACGGTGGCCTTTCCGTAGGCGCCGAAAAAGCTTGGAAGTTCGCCGAAAAAGAGGGCGTCGCCCGTATGTTCATTGTAAACCAGATGGACAAAGAACACGCCAACTTCAAAAAAGTTTTGGACGAGTTGCGCGAAAAATACGGCAACTCCGTAGTACCGCTTATTATACCGATAGGCTACGGCGCAGAGTTTAAGGGCGTTGTAAACGTGCTTGAAAACGTGGCATTTGAAGGCGCCGGCAAAAACCAGAAAGAAGTTCCGGTTCCCGAAAACCTTAATGATATAATCGCCGGTTATGTGGAAGAAATTACCGAAGCCGCCGCAGAAACCGACGATACATTAATAGAAAAATACTTCGAAGAAGGCACGCTTTCAAACGAAGAAATAGTACAGGGCTTCCTAAAGGGTATGGCGGAAGGAACAATAGTGCCGGTAGTTGCAGTATCCGCAACAAACGGTATCGGCATAAGCTCTCTTTTCCGTGTGTTTAAAAAATACCTTAACAGCCCCGAAAAAACACCTATGGAAGATGTGGACGGCAACAAGATAGAGTGCAGCGACGATTCGCCTTTCTCTGCTTATGTATTTAAGACCATTTCCGACCCCTTTGTAGGCAAACTCTCATTAGTAAAGGTTGCAAGCGGCAAGCTCACTCCCGCAACTTCACTCTACAATGCCAACAAAGAGAGCTCTGAAAAGAGCGGCGGCGTATTTACTATGCGCGGCAAAAAGCAGACAAACGTAGACGTCCTCCATGCGGGCGATATAGGTGCACTGAGCAAGCTACAGCTGACCAACACTGGCGATACGCTTTGTGAACAGAGCAAAAAGATAAAATACCCTCAGATAGAATACCCCGAAGCGGGCTTCTCAAAGGCCGTATACGCAGCCAAACAGGGCGAGGAAGACAAAGTATTCGGCGGTCTTTACAAGCTGCAGGAAGAAGACCCCTCCATCAAGATTGAAAAGAACACCGAAACCAACGAAACCGTATTGTCCGGCCAAGGCGAAATGCACCTTGAAGTTATAAGCAGCAAGCTTTTAAGCAAGTTCGGCGGCACGGCAGATCTGCGCGACAGGCGCATACCCTACCGCGAAACCATAACAAAGACGGTTTCTGCACAGGGCAGGCACAAAAAGCAGACGGGTGGCCACGGCCAGTTCGGCGATGTATGGATTGAATACAGCCCCATAGGCGACACCAATATAGAGTTTGAGTTTGAAGACGCTGTCGTCGGCGGCGCTGTTCCGAGAAACTTTATCCCCTCGGTAGAAAAAGGCCTTCGCGAAAACATCAAAAAAGGCGTTCTTGCGGGCTATCCCATGGTAGGCCTACACGCCAAACTTTACGATGGTAGCTACCACCCGGTAGACTCTTCCGAAATGGCTTTCAAAACAGCTGCAAGAATTTCCTACAAGAAGGGTTGCGCAGAAGCCGGCCCCGTACTTCTTGAACCCGTTATGCAGGTTGAAGTGCTTATCCCAAGCGAATACATGGGCGATATAATGGGTGATATCTCCAAACGCCGTGGCAGAATTATGGGCATGAACGAGGTCGAAGGCGAACAACAGGTAAGCGCCGAAGTCCCCATGGGTGAGATGGCGCAATACGCTACCGACCTGCGCTCCATGACGCAGGCAAGAGGCAGCTACACGGCAGAATTCCTGCGCTATGAGCAGGTACCTAACGAGGTTGCCCAGAAGGTAATCGAAAGCGCCGAAAAGGACGAAGAAGACGAAGATTAAATCTTATTTTGACGAAGATTAAGTCTTATTTTAAGGATATACCGGAATATCGGTATATCCTTAATTCAAATTAGCATAAAGCAAAGGACTTTTTGTTTAGGGCTTATATTTATAAAAGGTGGAATGCCCCTGTGTTTCTTATCAATTTACAGGTAGAAAGGCTATGCTGGTTTGATTTATATTAAGAAAAGTTATCGCTATAAGTAGGTATATATAGAAAAGGGCTGTTTTACGGCCCTTTTTCTGTAAATACTTATGCTATGGTGCCATGTTAATTTCACTTTTTATGTGTTCTTACTGTTAAATCCATTATTTAATGTGCTGTTATATTAATTTTATTATTTAATGTATTGTTGTATAATTTTGCTCCTTAATACTTTATTATACCGATTTCAAAATCAAATGTTTTTATAAATTTGTCTTTTTCTCGTTTTGGTCTTGTATTAAGGTTTAAAAAATGCTTAAAATACCAAAAAATATTGACAAATTGTAACAAATTTGATATAAATATCTTGTCTATAAGACGATATCATCCTGCATAGCCTGCGGAAAGGATGGGAAAAATGGCAAACGAAAAGGTAAAAGACCCTTATCGCAAATTAACCAAAATAATGATAGTGCTGCTTGTGTTGGCTCTTCTGCTTGCGGGGGCGTGGTTTTTGTTGGATCAATACAACAAAGGCCAGCATGCCGATGCTCAAGCGAAAATAGATGCCGAAAACCAAAAGCTCATAGATACTTACGAGCAGGAAGTTGCGGAGCGAAAAAAGCTTGTGGCAAACAAGCCGGAGGCTGAAATTCCAACACCCAAGCTTGAAGGTTGGGACGTTTTGGATATGAGCGATTACCCTGTTGAAGGCGGCACGGAAGTAACGACCGACCGTGTGGACGCTCTACAAGGAGGGCTTATGCTTGTAAACCGTTGGCATGGCCTGCCGGGCGACTTTAGCATAGTCGAAAAGGAAATAGTTTCCGTAATGGAGCAGTCGGACTATGGCATACCCGTTTCCGGCAGGGACGTAAAGCTTTTCCCAAATGCTACACAGGCTCTTAAAAATTTCGTGGAATACGCCAAGGAAGAGCATAATTTAGAGTATTACATAGTGCGCGAGGGTTACCGCACCATGAACCAGCAGACGGAATACTGGAACAAAGAAATACAGAACTACCCCAACCGTGAGGGGGATAGCCTTATAGAAGCTGCAAGGCGTAATGTGTCCTTCCCCGGCACGAGCGATTACCAGTCGGGCTTTAGCTTTAAGGTGGATATTTATTCCAGGGACGACAGCGTTATAAACTCAACCAAGTTCCAAACTTCTCAACAGGCGGAGCTTTTAAACAAAGAGGGTTGGAAGTTTGGCATAGTATTCCGCTTCCCGGCGCAAAACTACCCCTATCCAGACACTGTGGATAAGGACTATGTAACCGGTATAGACAACGCCCGCCTGCAGATGGACGCCTACCGCTATGTAGGCATTCCCCATGCCACAGTTATGCATATAAAGGGATTTTCCTTGGAAGAATATATAGACTTCCTTGTAGAGCATCCGCATATACAGGTGTTTGAAGATGGTACCCTAAAGTACGAGATATACCGCGTTGCAGAAACCGGTCAGGAACAAACTCATATAGTACCGGATAACGCCGCAGACTTCTTCGTTTCAACCGACAATATGGGCGGCTTAGTCGCCGCTATAAGCTACTGATATGAAGCGTGCTGTTATAATAGCGTTGGGCATAGTGCTTGCACTGTGCCTGGCGCTTTTTTATTTTGTTGCAAATGCCAAACAAAGGCTTGAAGAAGCTAAGAAAACCATACCTGATATGAGCTTTCAGGATATGCTTTGTTATACGCTAAAAGATAATGAAGACGGCGTTATAACGGTCGGCATAATAAAACAGGGTAAAAGCGAAAAACACGCCTACGGTACAGACGGGGTGGAGATTGCGGATACATCAAAGCTCTACGAAATAGGCTCCATAAGCAAAACCGTAACCGCCGCAATGGTATACGATGCAGTTAAAAACAATATTATAGAAATTAACAAAAGTATAGACAATTATATTCCGTTAAAAAAAGATAGGTATTATCCCACCGTTGCAGAGCTTATAAGCCATACTTCGGGCTATAAGCCCTACTATTTTGAATGGTCCATGTTAGGCACAAAGCTTTCTAACAAGAACGATTTTTTAGGCATAAATTCAGAAAAGCTCATAAATAGGCTTAACAGTATAAACCTTAAAAAAGAGTCCCATGGCTTTAGGTATTCAAACTTTGGCTATGCGGTGCTTGGGGAAATTTTAAAAAATATAAACGGAAAGCCATATTATATGCAATTAAAGGATAAGCTTTCTGAATTAAATATGCAAAATAGTTTCCTTATATCCGACCAAAAGGGTATAGAAAACCGCTGGGAATTTAAGCCTGACGATGTCTACCTTTCGGCAGGTGGCATAGTTTCAAACATAGAGGATATGCTTAACTATGCCGAGTTTCAGCTTTTAGATTCTTCCTGTTCTTTGCATGCACAGCTTGCCAAAACGCCCGAAGCCAACGAAGAAAAAAATGCATGGATGGGCATGCGTTTTGATGCTGTCGCCTATGGCTGGATGATGGATATGGAAAACAATTTCTACTGGCATAACGGTGCAACTGGGCACTACAACTCTTATATGGCGTTTTCGCCGGAAAGGGATACGGCGGTTATAATACTTTCTAACTTAAAGAATAATTACCGCATACCTGCAACAATTATGGGGCCAAAGCTCATGAAAGAAGTGCTTAGTTCTATAACAACAGAAGACTCCATAATATAAAGTTCCACAATGGGAAAATGCACAACAAAAAACTGCATAATATAAAGCTCTACAATATAAAGCTCCACAACAAAAAACTGCATAGTATAAAACTCCACAACAGCAAATTCCACAATAGAAAACACAGCAATATAATACTAATCTCGCACCTTAGTGCTTTGATAAACTTGTCTTTTTTGATTTTTACTTGCCTTATTCTTATACTCATTCCCGTCTAATCCAACGCTATATTTAGGTGTCTTTTCCGTCCCGCCGCCCCTTCACTCAGTCGGCGTAGCGCCGCTACGTTTCCTTCATTAGGCTTTGCAAAAAAGAAAAAATCCGGCGTAACTCTATGCATTAACGATTTGGATTAGTATAAAGCACCATACTCCTTTGAAGTTATGTTTTTTGGTTGTATTTTATCCTATTGACCAATGTTGTACTTTAGTATATAATATGACTGAAAAAAACAAATTGCATAATGTGCAAAAAGGAGGAAAAAATGGAAGCCTTTGAAGAGCTTTTGCTTGATGAGCTCGTCCCGGCAATGGGCTGTACAGAGCCAATTGCTATCGCTTTGGCGGGTGCTGCGGCGGGGCAATTGGCGGAAGAAGAACCACAAAAAATACTCATCTATGCTAGCGGGTCTATGATTAAAAACGCGAACTCCGTGTTCGTACCCGCTTCCGGCGGAAGAAAGGGCATGCTTATAGCAACTGCGCTGGGCGTGCTCACCAAAAGCCCCGACAAGAAATTAGAGGTGCTTACCGCCGTAACGGAGGATATTTTATCCAAGGCAGTAAAGCTTATAGATGAAGGCAAGGTAGTGCTTCATCATGAGCAAAACTCAAATGGCGTATATGTAAAAGTGCGTGTCGAAACGCAAAACCATTTTGCGGAAGCCACGGTAGAAAAAGAGCACGACAACATAAGTCGCCTTGTGCTTGACGGGAAGGTAATAAAAGAACCCGCCCAAGAAGAAAATACCGAAACACAGACGCTAATAGACTCTTTAAACTTTGAAACAATAAAAGATTTTGCCGATAATATAGATTTTGCAAAACATCAAGAGCTATATTTGAGACTGAAAAAAATGGCAGAGTACAACCTCGCATTGGCGCACGAAGGCTTGAACAACCCTTGGGGACAGCAAGTCGGTAGAACCATACTAAAAAGTGCCGGTGAGGATATTTTTTTGCAAGCCGTAGCCCACGCCGCCGCAGGGAGTGATGCGCGCATGGCGGGTTGCGAATTGCCCGCTATGATATGCTGCGGCAGCGGCAATCAGGGCATAACCAGTAGCGTGCCGGTTGTTTATCTGGCTGATAAGCTCGGCATGGACGAAGAAAAAATGCTCAGGGCAATGGTTTTTTCAACCCTTACAACGCTCTACCAAAAACAGTTTATAGGCAAGCTTTCGGCATTCTGCGGTGCGATAAGTGCTGCAACTGGTGCCGCATGTGCAATTGCATATATGCTGGGCGAAAGCCTTGAAACCATAGAGGGCGTCCTTACAAACTCTTTGGCGGCTTCAGGCGGCATAGTATGCGACGGTGCAAAGCCATCATGCGCTATGAAAATTGCAACAGGCCTAAACACGGGCTTGCTTTCTATTAAGATGGCAAAAGACGGCAATGTTTTTAAACCGCTTGACGGCTTGGTGGGCAAAACAACAGATACCACAGTCCGCAACATAGGCGAGATGGCAAGGGAAGGCATGACGCCGACCGACAAAGTTATATTAAATATAATAACAAGACAAGCAAACAATTAAGGAGGACAAAAAAATGGCAGGCACAAAAAAATGGTATAACAGCTTTCTTATGAGGCTGATTATTAGTATAGTTGTAGGTATAGTTATAGGCCTTGTCGCAACCGAAAACATAATGCAGGTTGTAGGCTCCCTTAAAGAACTCTTAGGGCAGATGGTAAACTTCTGCGTTCCGTTGGTAATACTCGCATTTATAACCCCCGCTATTATAGGCCTTAAAGAAAACGCAGGCAAAATGCTATCTATAACATTGGCTATTTGCTATGCTTCTTCCGTGGGCGCAGCACTTTTCTCTATAATTGCAGGCTATGCTATTATACCGGGCCTTAATATAGCAACAACAGTGGGCGAAGGCACCAAGATGCCAGACCTTCTCTTCAACCTTGGCATAAGCCCCATAATGCCCGTTATGACAGCCCTTGTAACATCAGTGCTTTTCGGCATGGGCACCATTTACACAGGCTCAGATTTGTTTGAAAAACTGTTCAACCAGTTAAACAAAATAGTCCTTTGGATAGTCGACAAGGTAGTCCTTTCAATTTTGCCCGTGTTTATAGCGGCAACATTTGCAACACTTGCATTTGAAGGCGTTATTCTTAAAGAATTGCCCGTATTCCTTATCGTTATAGTAATAGTCCTTATAGGGCATTATATCTGGATGGCACTGCTTTACGGCATAGCAGGTGCAGTATCCAAAACCAACCCCAGAGAAGTATTCAAGCACTATGGCCCCGCATATGTTACCGCACTTGGCACCATGTCTTCCGCGGCAACGCTTTCTGTTGCCTTAAAGAGTGCCAAAAAGGCAAAAACATTGGATCCCAAAATCCGCGACTTTGCTATACCGCTTTGCTCAAACTGCCATCTCTGCGGTTCTGTTTTGACAGAAACATTCTTCGTAATGGTAGTTTCTAAGGTTCTCTACGGCGCATTGCCGGAAGTGGGCAACCTGTTGCTGTTTGCGTTCCTGCTCGGCATATTCGCAATCGCAGCGCCCGGTGTCCCCGGCGGTACGGTAATGGCTTCCTTAGGCCTTATAACTGGCGTTTTGGGTTTTGACGCAAACGGCGTTGCCCTTATGCTCTCAATATTCGCCCTTCAGGATAGCTTCGGCACAGCCTGCAACATAACTGGCGACGGCGCAATCGCCCTTATGGTTACCGGTATATTCAAAAAAGTCCCCGGCCGCGGAAACAACCCGCCCCATGTGGAAGAAGACTAATTTAATTATTTTATAGGGTAAACTTATACTAATCCTGCACCTTAATGCTTTGATAAACTTGTCTTTTTCCATTTTTGCTT
>JAUNLY010000061.1 GCA_030532025.1 Eubacteriales bacterium | reverse complement strand
CTGACGGATCGGCGCTTATGAGCTTTGAAGTAGCAAAGCGTGCGGTTGATTTTTTGATCGAAAACTCCGGCTCCCACTATAATTTAGACATAGATTTTTTTGGCGGAGAACCGCTGCTTAATTTTGATGTAGTAAAACAGACCGTCGCATACGCAAGGTCAATCGAAAAACAGCACAAAAAGCATTTCCGCTTTACTTTAACCACAAACGGTATACTGCTTGACGATGAAATAGGCGACTATTTAAACCAAAACATGCACAATGTAGTGCTGAGCCTTGACGGGCGCAAAGAAGTACACGACCGCTTCCGCGTAAACAAGGCAGGACGCGGTAGCTACGATATAGTTGTACCTAAATTTATAAACTTTGCTAAAAAAAGACGTCCGCAGGAGTTTTATATAAGGGCTACATTCACCCGCCATAACTTAGACTTTTTTAATGATATACTCCACCTTTTGAACTTGGGTTTTAACGAGCTAAGCATGGAGCCTGTTGTAGCTCCAGCTGAAAGCCCAGAGTCTATACGCGAAGAAGATTTACCTATAATATTTAAGCAATACGAACTTTTGGCAGAAGAAATGATTAAGCGCTCGCATGAAGGACGTCCCTTCGAATTTTACCATTTTAATATAAACTTGGAGGAAGGCCCCTGCGCTTATAAGCTGCTTTCCGGCTGTGGCACAGGCTGTGAATATCTTGCCGTAACACCTTCAGGTGAGCTATACCCCTGCCACCAATTTGTAGGAGATAAAAACTTTTTGATGGGAGATGTATTTGACGGCATAAAAAAACAAGACATGCGTTGTGATTTTGCTAAAAATAACCTGTACGCGCACAAAGAATG
This sequence comes from Eubacteriales bacterium, assembly GCA_030532025.1. Lineage (GTDB taxonomy): Bacteria > Bacillota > Clostridia > Christensenellales > Aristaeellaceae > DTU024. Next base: position 8,892 of record JAUNLY010000061.1, on the reverse strand, counting down.
CAAGGATTGCTATGCCAAGTATTTCTGCGCCGGAGGTTGTGCAGCAAACAACTACCATGCTTCTAATAATATAGCCGGCACCTACCCCATAGGCTGTGCAATATTTAAGAAACGCCTTGAATGTGCTTTAGCGGTAAATGCACTTAGATAAATGCAAGTTAAAGGCATTTTTGTTGCAAAAAACACACAAAAAATGGTAGCATTTTATTTAAAACGGTGTTATAATGCCTCCCGTATTGCAAAACGGGAGGTTTTTATTATGGAATTTGTAGCCTCGCAAATAAGCGAGAACATACAGCCATCCGCAACGCTTAAGCTAAACGCATTGGTGCAAGAAATGCGCTCTCAGGGGCAGGACGTAATAGGACTAAGCGCCGGAGAACCGGACTTTGACACCCCCACGCACATAAAAGATGCCGCAATAAAAGCACTTAACGAGGGTAAAACGCATTACACACCGGTAGGCGGCATAGGAGAATTAAAACAAGCGATATGCAAAACGCTTTTAAGAGATAAAAACCTTTGTTACCAAAATAAAAACATACTCGTTTCCATGGGCGCAAAGCAAGCGCTTTATGAAGCTTTGCACGTAATTCTAGACCCCGGCGATGAGGTATTGCTCCCTATGCCCTGCTGGCTTAGCTATCAAGAAATGATAGGTATGTGCGGGGCTTTGGTTGTACCTATCCCCTCTAAAGCGGAAAATGCTTTCATGCCCGACATAAAAGATTTTTATGATAGATGCACCAATAAAACAAAGCTTATAATTATAAACAGCCCCAACAACCCCACCGGTGCTGTTTGGAACCGTGAGCTTTTGAATGGTATTGCAGAATTCGCTAAGGAAAAAGGGCTTTATATAATAAGCGATGAAATTTACGAAAAACTTGTATATGACGGTTTTAACCATGTGTCCATAGCACAGATAAGCGAGGACGCACAGAAACGTAGCATAGTTATATCCGGTTTTAGCAAAGCTTATGCTATGACGGGCTGGCGCTTGGGCTATATAGCCGCTGACGAAAAAATCATATCCGCCATAAACGCCTACCAAAGCCATGCTGCGGGCTGTACAAACAGCGTGGCACAGTACGCCGCAGTCGCAGCGCTTGAAGGAACACAGCAGCCGCTTGGAGAAATGCTTAAGATATTCAATAAGCGGCGTGATATTGTTGTTAATCTGCTTGAAAAAATGCCCTATATTTCTTTTGTACGTCCGCACGGCGCATTTTATGTGTTGATTGATATAAGCAAGTGTATAGGCAAAAGCTACAAGGGCACCCCCATACATTCTGATGAGGATTTTGCGTATTTGCTTTTAACGCACGGCAGGGTGTCGGTCGTACCCGGCAAACCTTTTGGCGCACCCAATAATATAAGAATAAGCTACGCAACAAAAGAAGATACTATAACAGAAGCCATGCAAAGACTTAAGAGTTTTTTGGAAACTCTCGACTGATGTTAAGCATACAGTAGATATTAAAAGGTTTAATTATACCTGTTTAGGCATTCCCTTTTCCCTGTTTGTTTTGGTGAGCCATACCGAAAGCACTGCGATATCCGCTGGCGATACTCCCGGTATTCTTGATGCCTGCCCCAGAGAAAGGGGCTTTATTTTATTAAGCTTCTGTCTTGCTTCAATGCGTAATGATTCCATGCTTAAATACGGTGCATCCTTTGGAAGGCTTCTGGCTTCCATAGCAGCGGCTGAGCGCACATGTGCCTGTTCTTTTTTTAAATAGCCCTCATATTTTATCTGTATTTGGGCTTGTTCTATGGCTTCCGGCACAAAAGAATCTATATCGTCCATGCATTCGTATATTGTGGTTTCGGGTCGCCTTAAGTAAGCGTCCTTATTGTTTTCTTTAATTTTTTCTATAATTTGTTTAGTCTGTTCCTTTTTGCGGCTCAGGCGTTCCATTCGCTTTTCCCCTGCCAAGCCTATTTTATAGCCTATCTCGGTAAGTCGCATATCTGCATTATCCTGTCTTAAATACAGCCTATGCTCAGCACGGCTTGTCATCATGCGGTAGGGTTCGTCGGTACCCTTTCCTGTTAAATCGTCCGTCATAACGCCTATGTAGGACATGTTGCGGGTAAGTATAAGCGGTTCCTCCCCTTTTACAGTGAGAGCTGCATTTATACCCGCAAGTATACCCTGTGACGCAGCTTCTTCGTAACCTGATGTACCGTTTATCTGCCCCGCAAAAAATAAACCGCTTATATGTTTTGTCTGCAATGTAGGGTACAGTTCCGTGGGGTCTATGCAATCGTACTCTATTGCATAGGCAAAGCGTGTAATTTGGCAATGCTCAAGCCCCGGTAACGTATGGTACATTTGTAACTGTACTTCTTTTGGAAGGCTGCTTGACATACCCTGCACATACCATTCCATAGCTTGGGCGGTTTCCGGCTCCAAGAAAATCTGGTGCCTATCCTTATCCTTAAATCTATTTACCTTGTCTTCTATCGAGGGGCAATAACGTGCGCCTGTGCCCTTTATTTCACCCGAAAACATTGGCGATAAATGCAGGTTATTGCGTATTATTTCGTGCGTTTCCTCGTTTGTATAGGTAAGATAGCAGCAGTGCGTGTTAGCTAAAGCCTTGTCCGTAAGGAAAGAAAAAGGCACTACGGGTTCATCGCCCGGTTGTTTTTGCATTTTATCAAAATCTATACTTTTATAGTGTATCCTTGCTGGCGTTCCCGTTTTAAAGCGCCTTAATGAAAAGCCTAAGTCTATAAGGCTTTTTGACATCTCTGTCGCATTTGCAAATCCCTGCGGCCCTATATGCTTAAAATAGTCGCCTATTATTATACGGCTATTTAGGTACACGCCCGTTGCTATTATAACGGTTGGCGCATAATAGTTTTGCCCGCTTACAAGGCTTACGCCTTGCACTTTACCGTTCTGCGTTATTATGCTCTTTACTTCAGATTGTAAAATACTAAGCCTATCTTGATTAAAAAGCGCGCTCTGCATTCTTAGTTGGTAAGCTCTTTTGTCCGCCTGTGCACGCAAGGAGTGCACAGCAGGGCCTTTGGACGAATTTAACATGCGTGACTGGAGCATAACATCGTCTATTGCAAGACCCATTTCCCCGCCCAAGGCATCAAGCTCTCTAACAAGATGGCCTTTACCCGTACCCCCTATTGAGGGGTTGCACGCCATGAGCGCCACTGCATCTATATTTAATGTAATAAGAAGGGTTTTAAGCCCCAAACGTGCCGTTGCCAGCGAAGCTTCAACGCCCGCATGGCCCGCACCTACAACTATACAATCGTAAACCATAATACCTCCTGTGGATTATACCACCTGTGGCATTATACCACGTGTCTGCAAGCTTGCAACGGTTTTTAGGCTTATAATGGCATATAGCCTTATTTTGTGCTATTATTTCTTGGGAGGGAATTATGGATAAACAGCTTATAGATATTATACGCAAGGCCGGCGAAATAATTTTACAGGAAAAACGGCCTGAGGTTTTTACAAAAGAAGGGCACGCGAACTTCGTTACGCAGACCGATATAAATGTTCAGGATTTTTTAAAAGAAAAGCTTTCAGTGTACTTACCGCAAGCTTCGTTCTTTGCGGAGGAACAGGAAAACAACGTTCTTGATGATGGGCTTTGCTTTATGATAGACCCTATAGACGGCACCGCAAACTATATGCGCGGGAGAAATTTTTCCTGCGTATCCGTTGCACTTTTAAAGGATAAGCAACCCGTGCTTGGCCTTATATTTAACCCTTTTTCGGACGAATTATTTTTAGCCGAGCAAGAAAAAGGCGCAACGCTTAACGATAAAAAAATTAAAGCTTCCGAAGTCGAATTTGAAAATGCGATAATAAATTTCGGCACCTCGCCCTATTACCCAGAAAAAGCGCAAGCCACATTTGAAATATGCAAAAAACTGATAAAAGTTTCCGGCGACCTAAGGCGAACAGGTTCCGCAGCACTTGATTTAGCGGAGCTTGCCTGCGGAAGGACAGACCTATTTTTTGAGCTTAGCCTTTCCCCTTGGGATTATGCCGCCGGCGCTTTAATAGCAAAGGAAGCGGGCGCAATATTTGATATGCCACTGCTCGACAAAATAGATTTTTCCCAAAAAACATGCATATTGGCCGGTAATAAACTATGCTTTGATAAGGCTAAAGACATAATACAGGAGCATTGCCATGATTAAATCCAACCCGCATACGCACACACAGTTTGGAGACGGGCGCTCTACCGCTGAAGAAATGGTGCTTTCAGCACTTGATAACGGCTTTTTAAGCCTCGGTTTTTCAGAACACGGCAAACAGAGCTTTAACACCAATTGCGTTTTAGATGAAAACCGTGAAGCACAGTACATAGAAGAAATTAAACGCTTAAAGGAAAAATACAAGGATAAAATACGTATTTACTTAGGTGTAGAAAGAGACGCTTATTCGCTTGCCGACAGAAGACAATACGAATATGTATTAGGTTCCGTGCACTATGTTAAATTTGGCGACAAGCTTTTAGCAGTCGACGGCAATGCAGAGGAATTGAATAAAGCTGTGAACAGCTATTTTAATGGCGACGGTTTTATACTTGCTAAGGAATATTATAAAAATATTTCTGAATACATTGCCCAATATAAGCCCCACATAATAGGACATTTTGACCTTGTGTGTAAATATAATTCAAGATATGGTTTTTTTGACGAACAAAGCCCAGAATATATTGAGCTCTGCCGCAAAGCCACGGACAATATGATAAAAGCCTGCAGCATTATGGAGGTAAACACAGGTAGGATAGTTAGGGCAAAGGCGGATACCCCCTATCCCTCGCTTGAAATTTTAAAATATTGGCGACACTTAGGCGGGGACGTAATACTTTCTTCCGACTGCCACGATGCAAAGGACATAGCCGGAGGATATGAAAAAGGCCTTGCGCATATACGCAAAGCCGGATTTAAAACTATATTGCAGTTAAGCTATGAAGGAAGCAATTTATTTACACGGTTTTCTTTATAAGCTTTAATTGAACTTAATATAGCACCATAATAGTCTTAACATTTGTGCCTTGAAGGAAAGCATATGCCCTACTAAGCTTTACTTTCAAGGCTTTTCCAAAGCCAAAAAACCATCGTCCTTTATTTTGTTATTTTGAGTTAGGTTAAGCATTAAACGTTTTTCGCGCATAGCGCTTATGGATTTAACACGAGCTATGCGTTTTTCTATCCTGTTGCTTGCCATAAGTTTTGTACGCATTTTTTCTGATAAAATACGCACGCCACACGAAGTGGGTATTGCAACAACACCCGCTCCAAGGCCCGATACCACAGCACCAGCACCTACTGACAAGCCGTTTCTTACAAGCCGGTACACGGTATCTTGCTTACCTGCGGTGGGTGTTTTTTTCTTTAAAAGAACCTTTGTGCCCTCCTCCGCCAAGACGCTTGCAAAGGGCAATACGGCGCTTACAGTGCCGAGCGTTTCGCCAAGAGCGCCCGCGCTATCTAAAACGCCTAAGTCTGCACCCGCTTCATCAATAAAGCTTAAACCTACGGCAACCGTATCCGTTATTGTAGTTTTATCCTTTTTAGTATACTTTAAAAGCAAATCTTTAAAGCTTGTCATATCAGCCTCCAAACGTTTTCAAAAGACTCGTTACAAGCCAAGTTCCACAAACTATTACGGCCAAAACCGTAAGCTGTTTTATAACACCCGACATGTTTGCCCTGCGATTTTTTGAGTTTTTTTGAAGCTGTGACTTTAGAGAATCGATCTCCCTGCCTTGTGTTTTTATTGTATGCGCCTGCTCTTCCACTGTGTTTTTAAGCAATGTAATTTCCGCAGAGCTCATTTCCTGTTTTGAGATAAGGCTTTCAAGGTCTTGATTCATGCCCTCCAAAACCAAGGTGACCTCCTGCGTGTACCTATCAACCTGTTCGTGCAGGTCGCGCCCTTTTATGCTCGACAAGGCATTTTCAAAGAAATTTTTGGGCTTTATCGCCGTTTTTTCTTCTTTATTTTCGTTCATGCAAGCCTTATGCCAGCTTCCAACTGCTCTTGCGCATAGTGTTCAAGCAGGTTCTTTATGCGGCTGTAGGGGTTTAAAAGGCTGTTTAAGCTGTGGTCGTGATTTAGTGTTGCTATAAAATATGCAATGTATTTGCTCATATTCGCGCGCGCAAACCAAGGCTTTTTAAGCAGCTCTTCCTTGTGGTGGGTAAGGTCTGTTGCGATAACCTTTGTTATCAAACCCCTGTCGTAGGCTTCTTGATAATTTTCCCATCCGCTTGTAAAAAATGCGAATGTAACTACAGCAAACACCCTTGCAGCTTTGCGCTTTTTAAGTTCCTCAGCAAGGTCTATTATAGAGTCTCCGGTGGACAATATGTCATCCGCAACGATTATATCCTTGCCGGCGATGTCTGGGCCCAAGTATTCGTGCGCTATAATGGGGTTTCTGCCGTTTACTACCTTTGTATAGTCCCTGCGTTTATAGAACATACCCATTTCAAGGGCCAGCATGGAGGAATAGAATATATTGCGTGGCACCGCACCCTCATCAGGGGAAACTACCGCCATAGATTCTTTGTTTATGCGTAGGTCCTTAACCTCACGGCAGAGGGCCTTTAGCATTTGGTAGGTGGGCATTATGTTTTCGAAGCCACAAAGCGGTATTGCGTTTTGCACGCGAGGGTCGTGAGCATCAAAGGTTAATATGTTGGTAACACCCATACTTTCAAGCTCTTGCAGCGCCAAGGCGCAGTCTAAGCTTTCTCTTGATGTGCGTCTATGCTGTCTGCTCTCGTACAGGAAAGGCATTATTACATTTACTCTTTTGGCTTTACCGGCTATCGCCGCTATAATGCGCTTGAGATCTGAGTAATGGTCGTCTGGCGACATGGGCACGTCCATATTGTACATTCTGTAGGTAATATCATACGCGGTTACATCGCATATGATGTAGATGTCGTAGCCGCGCACACTTTCGCGCAGCATACCCTTGCTCTCACCCGTACCGAAACGAGGGCATTCCGCCTTTATGAGGAATGTGTCCCTATCCCCGCCGGGTACTGTGAAATACTCCGTATCGAAGAATTCGTGGTTGTCTACGTCGCGCCACTGCATAAGCCAATTGTTTATGCTCCTGCCCATTTCTTCACAACCTGCCATTGCAATTATACCCAACGGCGCTATGGGCACATTGGTCAGGTCTTTACGCCAATCCTGCTTTTCCGTTTCCAAAACTCTTTCCCCCTTTAACTTATTCAATATGCATTAATTGAAGTTTAGGATATTCTATTTCCTGCTTCTGATCGTTTAAGGCGCTTGTAGTGCCTATAAGTACTCCGTAAACCATAAGCTTAGTGTTAAGCGGATAACCCGCTTCGCTGTCGCTTGCCAGTAATACTATGTTTTTATAGGTATCCCCCGTTTTTTGGGTTGCAAATTTAAAAATCCATTCGCCAGATTTTTCTTCGGCAGAAATAAGGAAGCCTTCGAAGCGCAACATTTTTCCGTCGTACTTATCCATATTGCGGAGTAACGTGCTGTACGACGGGCTAAAAGAGGCTTTTTTTATTTTTTCTATGCGCTGTTCAGCTGTAAGCTTACGCTCGCCTTGGTAGGAAAAAACTCTGTCCTCGTAGTTTGTTTTAGATAGTTTTAAATTTATATCGTACTTACCTTCTTGCGAGGTATCTACAGTAAATGAAAACTTGCCGTTGTTGCCTGTTTTTTTGTTTGATGTTTTTCCGTTAACAGTAAGTTCAAGCGATGTGCCTTTTTCGGCTTTGCCGGACAAAACATAGCTGTCTTCCGTTAAAATTTGTGGCGGATAGCTATCTATTGTAACCTGCATTAGGCCTTTGCGATAGGTAATGCCGTACTGTTTTTCAAGCGGCAGGGTGCCTTCGGCTTCCACGGTCAAGGTCATAAAATAAAGGTCTTCTCTTGGCAATGTTATAGTTAAATTATATTTGCCGTTTTTAGCGGCAGTGTCTTCAAACACCTTGGTTTCTGCGGTGCTAAAAGAGCCTACTACAGCTTTAAGCTTGGCACCCCCAGCTGTTTTACCTTTCATGGTGAATGTAGCTTCTGCAGTTTCTGCAGGCGCCGTTACTTCTTCGTCAAAGCTTACGGGAAGCGGTGGCAAAGGCAAAGTATTTGTAAATTTTAAAGTATTAAACACCTTATTTAGCGCTGTGTTGTCTGCACCTTTTAGCTGTGCTCCCGAAAGCACACGCATATCCATATTTATTGTGAAGCCGTTATATATAGTTTTTCTTTGGAATCCTCTATACTTAACGTCTCCGTCTTGCTTGAAATTATAGCGAAGCATAAGCCATCTCCCCACATCGCGGAAGTTCTTCCACTCGACGGAGTTATAGTAATAGCCCACCGCTTCAAAGCGGTCGCTCGCACTATGGAGCCTGCGGTATGATGCCCTTGTATTAGGGGTATGCTCGTTAATATTGAAGTACTGCTTTGCTTCTTCATCCTGCTCTGCAGTTAACACCAAAAGTCGGCTGTTTTTTGTGTCATGCGCCACAAGCAAAGCATTGCCCAATACAAAATTTTGAGAGTTAAAGCCGAAGGACTTTAAAAATTCTTCATTTTGTTCGGCATTATCTTTTGTAACAACCGTTTCGTAAACGCCGGATGGCAAAGTAAGCGAAGCTGAAATGTTTTCAAAAGAGTAGCTTAAACCGTCCGCCGCGGCGGCAATGTTCGGTATAAACAGAAAAACGCACAATAAAGCGATAATCCGCTTTTGCATTTGAAACCCTCCTTTTACAATCTCAACTAAAGTTTACCATAAATCGTCAAAAGTAACAAACGCAAAAAGCAGATAAGGTATGTAAAAATCTTAACTGTCAACACATATGTTACACATAGAGTACTAAGATACTTCT
>JAUNLY010000060.1 GCA_030532025.1 Eubacteriales bacterium | reverse complement strand
TTTTCTGATCGGTTATTTTGTCGGCAAAAAAATTATGTACGACCTCATAAATAGAATTTTTATTTTCTTCCGCTAATTTCATGACGCATTGTGCCGTAATTTTTTTGATTACAGAAGCGACTCTAAAAAATGTATCGCTATTTACGGGTTTATCTTTAGCGTAATTCCCATAAACCATTTGGACACGGATGCCCTGTTCATCAAACAAGCTTAGTGTAGCACCATAGCACATATGTTTTCTGAAATTATCACTGCAAGCTTTGACGAATAAGTTTTTGTTGCTATTATCGGTGTATTCTGTAAGCGTAAATGTTTTTTTATAGGGTTTTGGTATGACTTTTGCAGCTAGATTATATATTGTCTGTTTTAGCAAGCTTTCTCCTCTTTTCCATATTTAAATACACGATAACGGACGTAATGAGCAATATAAGCGCACCTAAAAACAAACACATCATACTTTCTCGCATGGCAGCTATTATGACAGTAGCTGATCCTGCAAACAATAGTATATAGACATATATGGGCGCGTAGGATTTTTTGCTCAACAGTACAACTGCTATAACAAACAAAAGTATGCTAAGACCCTGCGACACTCTAATTGAACCTAACATTAGGCTGTCCGTGCGCATCATTTCGATAACCATTCTGCCTAAGGAATACACGGTAATATACCATATTGTAATTATACCGTGGTTTTTATAGTACTTTTTACGCGACAAATATAGAAAAATAAAGCCTATTAAATTCCAAGCCGATTCATAAAAAAACGTTGCGTAATACCATTGGCCTGATATGTTGACGGCAGCTGGAAAGAACTGCCATGCGATGTCCTGCACTATTTTGCCGTGTGCTTCTTGGTTAAAATAGTTGCCCCAGCGGCCTATAGCTTGCCCCAAAATAAGGCTTGGGCTTATAACATCTGTAAGTAGCGGAAGAGGTAAATGACGTTTTTTAGAAAGCAAATACAACCCAAAAAGTCCACCTATTATACCGCCATAAATAGCCAAGCCGCCCTGCCATATATAAAAAATGCTTATAATATTATATTTAAAGCTATTCCAAGCAAAGGCGACATAGTAAAGCCTTGCACCTATAATAGCAAATGGTATTGAGTATAATACTATATCTATAGCGGTGTCTTTTGGAAGTTGTCGTGCTTTTTCTTCTTTAGCACAAAGAAAATAACCAATTGTAATGGCGGCTGCTATAAGAAGCCCATAAAGGTTGATATTCATGATTAGACGGACGCTTTTTCGGCTACTTTTTTAAGCAGATCTATTATTTCTAATTTTTGTGGGCATACATCTTCACAATTTCAACATTCTACGCAGAGTGAGGCATCCTGTTTGTCTTTTACTATCGATTTGTAATGCCAGCGTAGTCGTTCTGTTGATTCAAACTTGTATGCTTCGTTGAAGACTTCAAATATCCTCGGTATGGCTACACCCTGTGGGCAGGGCTGGCAATATTTGCAATTTGTGCAAGCTATCGCAGTGCGCCTTTGATATGCAGCTTTAAGCTCTTCTACAAATTTTAAATCCTCTTGTGAAAGACTGTTTGATTTAACGGATTTAAATATACGCAAATTATCGTCAACTTGCTCTTGAGTGCTCATTCCGCTTAAAATAGTAGCGACTTCCGAGAAATTACCCACAAAGTGGAAAGCCCATTCAGCAGGAGAATATTTCCTTGCATTGCTTGACATCATTTCGGCAATTTGTTTAGGGGGATTTGCAAGAACGCCCCCTCTTAAAGGCTCCATAACTACTATAGGGACTTGCTTTTCACCTGCGTATTTCAACCCTTCTACCGTGGCCTGTGCATCAACGTCTAAATAGTTAAACTGTATCTGAGCCATGTCCCAATCATAATCGTCTATTATTTCTTTAAATGCGTTTTTATCATCATGAAAGGAGAAGCCGGTATGTCTTATACGGCCGTCTTTTAATGCGCGTTCGAGAAATTTTTTATAATTAAAGCTTTGCATTTTACGGAAAGAATCTAAGCTTAAAGAATGTAAAAGATAAAAATCCAAATAAGGAACGTCAAGACGTTTAAGCTGTTCATCCAAAAGCTCGTCCATCTGTTTTTCTTCTTCTACAAGCCACACGGGAAGCTTTGTAGTCAGAAGGACTTTTTCTCTATAACCGTTCTTTAAAGCGTTGCCGGTAATGGTTTCACTAGTACCGTTATGGTATATATAGGCGGTATCAATGTAAGATACGCCCCCGTCTATGGCGCTTCTAATCATTTTAATGGCTTCTTGTTCATCAACCGGTGCAGCTTCGCCGGGTTTTGCTGGTAATACAGGCAAACGCATCGTACCAAAGCCAAGTCTTGATACATTTTCACCTGTTTTGCCAAAGGGTACATAATTCATGATAAATCCTCCTTTTTAGTTGAAAATATGCTTATGCAGTTTGCGAGCCACGCCGTACCTATTGGGAGGGCGTTTTCGTCAAGCATGAAAGATTGATGGTGAAGTGGATAATTTTTTGATTCCTCACTTGAAACACCTAAAAATCCATAACAGCTTGGTGCTATACTTCTGTACATTGCAAAATCGTCACCTATCATAGCGGGTGGGGTGTTTATCAAAGCATCTTCGCCCAAAAACGTTTTAGAAGCGTCTATGCCTATATTCGTAAGCTTTTCGTCGTTAATCAAAGCAATTGTTATATTGTTTACTTCTAAAGTGCCACGGCAGCCGTGAGCGGCTGAAATATTTTCAACCATTTTTTGCATTAAACTTGTTATTTTCTGCTGTGTATCGTCGCTAAAAGTTCTTATAGTACCCTCCAACTTTGCCTCGCCTGCAATTACATTCCACGTGTTACCGGCATGTACATTGCATATACTTAGAACGCAGTTATCCATGGGTGATACTTTTCTTGAAACTATTGTTTGAAAAGCGGAGATGATTTCTGCCAGTGCTGGAACCGTGTCCACGCATTTATCAGGGTGAGCAGCATGACCGCCAACACCGTATACCATAGCTTTAAACCTGTCTGTGCCCGCACAGTTGGGCCCGGGTTTTATGCTCATTTTTCCGGTAGGTAAATACGGCTCTACGTGCAACGAGAAAAAGGCATTAACATCGTTTACAAGGCCTGTGTTTATTACCTGTTGCGCTCCTCCTCCGCCCTCTTCCGCGGGCTGAAAAATAATCTTAAGTGTTCCCAAAAAGCTTGTAGGGTTTTCTTTGAAATATTTAGCTGCTCCAAGTCCCATTGTAATATGCGCATCGTGTCCGCAGGCGTGCATGCAGCCTGCGTTTTTGGAAGAAAAAGGAAGACCAGTATTTTCGTTCACGGCCAAGGCATCTGTATCGGATCGTATAGCCGTTACTACATCGCTTTTATTGGTGGAATCTAAAACCGCTATTGTTATATTATCGGCAGGTGCAGTATAGCTTACATTAAGTTCATCAAGGTATTGCCTTATAAGTAAATTAGTATTGTATTCCTTGCCGGTTAACTCCGGATACATATGAAACTTGCGCCTGACAGCTATCAGCCAATCTTTATTATCTATCGCCCATTTATATATATTATTCACGCATTGCACCTCTTTCTTGCAATATTCCTAAATCTACAAGTCTGTTATATACAGGACCGTGTAAAAGACTGTCTTTATTATACACATAGCGGACGCTTGAGCAAACTTGCCTTCCATTTTCCCATTTTATTCTTCCGCTGCTGTCTTCTGATAATGTCGCAGCGGGTCTCGAATTTTCTGGTACTATAAAGGATACCCTGTTGTGGCATCTGTTTCCGAGCATAACCTCAAACACCCCCAGTATAGGGTCTATAGCAATATGGCAGCCTGTGTATCCGCTTAACGCAAAAGCTGTTGAATGCATCCATGGTGGTACTTCGCTAAAACGTTTTACTTTGCTTTTTGAGAAACAAAGCAGACCCATATATTGCTGATATTGCCCCGATGCCTTTATAAAGCCCGTGTGGGGTATGCCTATAAGGCGGAGCGTTTCATGCTTTATAATTTTACCACGAAGCAAAGCTGTACAAAAAAGCGCCATATCACCTATTGTAGAAAATATGCCTGCATGCCCTGATATAGCGTTGTTTTCCTTGCGAAGCACATTAGCCTTTGGATCATGAGGCACCCCTAAAGGAACTTGCGTGTTTATATAGTATTCGCCGTTTAATATTTTGTGCTCATAGTTATAGTTAACACAAAATTTTATTTTTTCTTTTGGTACGAAGCCAAAAGTATTAAACATACCAAGGGGATTAAAAATTTCTTTATTCAAAAAATCATCGTAGCTGTTTCCGCTAAGCGTTTCTATAATGTACTTAAGCACAAGGGCATTCATATCAGAATACAGCTTCACAGGCTTTTCATGGCTTTGGTATGTAGAAAACACTTGAGCTTCGGCTTCCTCAATGCTTTTTGCTTCGTCTATACGTTTAGGGCTTTTTAAATAGGCGCGATAAGTTAAAACATCAAAAAGACTTGTATGACGCAGGTTTTTGAATCGCCTATCTATAGCACCTACCGTATCCGACATAGAAATAAGCCTGCTTTCCATAAGTTTAAGTATGGAAATGCAGGTAAAAAGTTTAGTTAATGAAGCTATGTCGAATATGCTGTCTTTTGAAAGCGGTATAGGGCTTTCTACAAAAGCTTGATCGTTTTTAAGTATTTCTTGTTGGTTTCCGCAAAATGACATTTCAAAACGGTCTGCGTTTCCGTAAGCCACCGCCATAGAGCTTAGCATTTTTAACGGCTCAACCAGCGTGTATAGGTATGTATTACTCAAAATGTAGGTACCCGAACGCCTCGGGAACATGGAAATTTATTTCTCCTGTCTTTTGCCAAGCCTGATAGGATACTCCTCGTATGCTGTGGTCTATACGAAAAGCATTAAGTCTCCACCTATCGCCTACTTTTGGCGGGTTTTTAAAAGCAGAGTATGGTATGCTCCATACCGATGTTGTTTTGCTTTTCTTTTTGTCAAACACGGTAAATGTTTCCCAATCGAGAATATCAAAAGACATATCAAGTTTTCTTTCGCCGTTTTTTGAGTAAGAGATAAGTCCATCAAATTTGACATTATGCGGGCTTACCTCTAACTCTATGTATTTGCTTGTATCTAAAGAGTCTGCTATGAAAAGCTCAAATACATCTTGCTTATAAAGCGGTTCGTCCTTAAAGCGGAAATAGGATAAAACATTGTCGTCCTCGCCTACAAACTTAAAGAACAGCTTTTGAATTGTATCGTCCCTAAAACAACGCACTGTAGTAGTAAGGAAAGGCTTATCGCCTGTCTGCACATCTACAAGTTCGTTACTTTCCAAGTTTGACCAAATTTTATCCGCCGCAGCCGGGAACTTTGATGTCTCTATATTTTTACAATGTATAATGTTGTTTGCCATATATACCCTCTATTGTATGGCTTCCGCTACACGATCTGCAAATTCAATGGCCTTTTTAATATCTTCCTCGGAAGGCTTAAAGCGCACACGCAAACCCTCAACCGTTTTTACTTTAAGCTGTTCAAACCGCGCCATTATATTGGGAACACCTTCACCGCTCCAGCCGTATGAGCCGAAAGCGGAAGCTATTTTACCCTTTAGCATTGCGGGGTGAACAGCATAGGTGATTTCTGCTATAGGCGCAAGCGCATCACCCAATATTGTTGGGGTGCCAAGCAAAAATGCGTCTGAATTGAGTATTGCATTTACAATTTCAGTCTTGCTGTCTTCTGTGGCTTCAAACAGGCTTACAGAAATATTTTCTTTTTCAAGCAGTCTGTTATAAACCGTTTCTGCTAAGGTTTTTGTGTATCCGTATGCGCTTACGAAAGCTATCGCAACTTGTTTTTTGTTTTTCTCAGGCTGTTTGCACCAAGAGGTGTAGCTTTCAAGAATTTCATCTATATTGCTGTCAAGCACAGGGCCGTGACCCGTAAAGATGATTTCCGGTTTTATTTCTTTTGCAAATTCTGTTCCGTTTACTACAAAAGGATGCGTAAAGGGGCTTAGAATATCAGCAAAATAATCCCTTTGTGCCTTGAAATATTCGCTTTTATCCTCCATTGTGCTCAGTAACACAGGCTCATAAGAAAAATGTGCACCGAAGCAGTCGCATGAGAAAAGCGCGTTTTCCTGAACATCCAGCGTGAACATTGTGTCCGGCCAGTGCAGGTTTGGCATAGGATAGAACTGTAATTCGCGGTTACCTAAATCTATGCTATCCCCTTTTTTAACCACTTTTTTGTTAAAAGGTTTATTAACAATATAGCTTAAAAACTGTAACGCAGAACTCGTGCCTACTATGGTAATATCGGGGTTTATGTCTAACAAAGCGTCTATAGTTCCGGCATGATCCGGTTCTGTATGGTTTACAATGAGATATTTTATTTTTTCAATAGGCATAATCTCATTTACTTTTGCTTTGTATTCTTCCCAATAGGAGTCTTTTACATTTTCAAGCAATGCCGCGTATTTCTCGCCTTTTATAAGGTAAGCATTATAGCTTGTTCCAAAAGGTGTTGACATAATAATGTCAAATACACGCAATTCGGGGTTTTGTACTCCACAGTAAAAAATGTTTGGTTTTATTTCCATCGTTTTGTCTTTCTGGTTTTATTTGGTGCCGAAAAGTCTGTCGCCGGCATCGCCAAGGCCCGGCACAATATAGCCGTGGTCATTTAATTTTTCGTCTAAGGCAGCAACGTATATATTTACATCGGGATGATCCTTTTGGATTTTTTCTATTCCTTCGGGGACTGCAATTATATTCACCAAACTAATGTTTGAGCAGCCGCGCTGTTTAATGAATGATATGGCAGCAGATGCCGAACCACCCGTTGCAAGCATGGGATCCAGTACGAAAAGATAACGCTGTTGAGAATCCGCAGGCAGTTTGCAGTAATATTCAACCGGTTGAAGTGTTTCGGGGTCTCTATAAAGCCCTATATGCCCTACTTTTGCGTTCGGTATAAGCCTTTGTATGCCGTCTACCATGCCCAATCCTGCACGGAGAATCGGTATTACACCTATAGGCATGCCCGCAAGCACCTGTGCTTTTGTCCAGCATAGGGGCGTTTCGACATTTACTTCTTCCGTAGGTAAATCTCTTGTAACTTCATATACCATCAACATGGAAATTTCGTCCAACAGCTCTCTGAATTCCTTCGTGCCTGTGTTTTTATCACGCATCATGGTAAGTTTGTGTTGGATAAGAGGGTGGTTAAAGATATGCACCTTTCCTGTCATAGTAGTCATCCTTTCTCGCAATTAAATTTTCATAGCTTATTATACAGCAGAGATTGCAATCATTCAAATTTTTTATTAAAGCGGTTTCTGTAAGCCTTGGCGTCTAAAAGCATAGACTGTGCATGCTCTTGTGCGCTTTTTACACTTGTTTGGGACTGACCTATCATTCTTGCAATTTCTTTTATTCGTTCTTTTTCGTCGATATATTTTGCGGAGGTAATAGTTCTTCCGTTGTTTTCTGCTTTTGCAACAAGTATATGTTTGCTTGCCATGGAAGCTATCTGCTGCAAATGCGTTACAGCCAACACTTGTTTATTTGCGGCTATATTCCACATTTTTTCAGCAACGACTTGTGCAGCTCTACCGGAAATACCCGTATCAATCTCGTCAAACACCATGCTCTCGTTTGAGTTTTTGTCTGCGGAGACGCTTTTTATAGCCAGCATTATTCTTGAAAGTTCGCCACCGGAAGCAGTTTTGCTTAATGGCTTAGGATCCTCTCCCTTATTTGCCAATATATAAAACCGTATGTCGTCTATGCCGTTTACAGCGATTTTGTCGCTGTCGCTTTTTATATCCACAATAAACTTAGCGCCACTCATATTTAAATGATTAAGCTCTGTATCTATTTTTTCTTCCATAGATTGTGCAAGTTTTTTTCTTGATTCGGAAAGCAGATTCGCTTGCTTTAAATAAAGAATTTCTTGCTTTTTTATATTTTCTTTAAGCCTTTCTATTTCCTTGTCAAGAGATATAAACTCCGCTTTTTCTTGTTTGATCTTATCAAGCGTGTTTAATACCTCTTCTATTGATTTGCCGTATTTAAACTCCAATCGGCGTATTTTATCAAGCCTTTCTTCCACTTCTTCCAAGCTACCTGTGCCTGTTGAAAAACTTCTCTGCATATCGCTTAGGCTGTATTGTATATCCTCTATATCGTAATAAATATCGTCAAGCCGTTTATATAGCTGCTCAAAACTATTGTCTATTTGTAGCAGAGGTTCTAAGGCTTTTGTAGCTGTGAACACGGCGTTTAAGGCTGATGAATCACCCTCAAATAGTACCGTATCGGTAGTTGACAGCGCTTTTATTATTTTATCTTTATTTCGTAGTTGGTTTTTTTGGGAACTTAGCTCTTCCTCTTCACCTATGCGTAGCTTTGCGTCTTCTATTTCTTTCTCCTGTTTTGAAAGCCTTTCAAGACGCTCTTGCCTGAATATGTTTTTTTCCTCCAAAGATTTAAGCTTGCTGCTTAATTCTTTGTGTTCTGAATATATTTTTTTTACCTGTGCAATTAAATTTAAATGCTGAGTGGAGCCTAAGCCGTCTAAAAAATGTATGTGGTTTTCATCTGCCAACAGGGCTTGGTGCTCATTTTGACCGTGTATTTCCATAAGAGATGAAGCCACAGTGCGAAAAACTTGCAAAGAAATAAGCGTTCCGTTTACACGGCAAACGCTTTTACCCGCAATATAAAGTTCACGCGAAAGCGTTATTTCGTCGGGTGTATCGGCTTCTATTTCTTGTTCTGATAATATGTTTTTAAGCTCTTCGTTGTTTTCGTCAATGGAAAAAACTGCCTCTATATAGTATTTGTTTGAGCCTTTTCTAACGAAGCTTTTATCCGCTTTTGCGCCTAAAATTTGGGACACGGCATCAACAACTATAGATTTGCCGGCGCCGGTTTCGCCTGAAAGCACTGTAAGGCCACCATAAAAGGGCAGACTTAACTCATCTATAATCGCGAAGTTTTTAATTAAAAGTTGCTTGAGCATATTATTTTAGTATGTCTTTAAATTTATCTACCACGAGCGAAGCATCTTCTACAGTTTTAACTATTACGATTATGGTATTATCTCCCGAAATTGTGCCGAGTACCTCCACCCAACGCATACTGTCTATGGCTTCACCGGCAACATTGGCGGCACCCGACAATGTTTTAATCACCACAATGTTTTGGGCGCTGTCTATTGATAATACAGAATCTTTAAACAAACGCACAAAACGCTCGGATATACCGTGTTCCGCTTGTTCGCTCGTTGCGTATCTATATCCGCCTGACGGAGAAAGTATTTTAAGCAGCCTGAGCTCCTTTATGTCTCTTGATACCGTGGCTTGGGTTACGCGATAACCAAGCTCCTTTAAAAGATAAGCGAGTTCTTCTTGGGTGCGTACTTCCCTATCGCTTACAAGGTTTAAAATGGCAGCTTGTCTTGAACTTTTCATATAACACTCCCCTTAATCTCTGCTCCATTCCGCCTGTTTTTCAAGAAGTCTTTGCAGAAACTTCTGCTCCGAAAAGCGAACAAAGGATACATGCTTATTCGCTTTTTGAATAACTATTGTGGTTTTATTTTCAAATTCCAATGAAATTTGTCCATCTATAACTACCTGATGCGTTCTACCAAGCTGAGCTTTTTCGGCAATTAATGTTATGCGTTTGTTAATCGGCAACACAACAGGCCTGTGATGAAGTACATGTGAGCATATAGGCACTACCGCAATACAATCAAGCTCCGGGGAAATTACAGGCCCACCGGCTGAAATGCTGTAGCCTGTGGTA
>JAUNLY010000059.1 GCA_030532025.1 Eubacteriales bacterium | reverse complement strand
TGTGTATATGTATTATAATTTGCATGTATATGGGAGGTTGTAATGGCAAAGAAATACCGTCAGGACAAGTCCAAAAAAAAAGGCTTAATTAGCGCCGCCGCAACGGCTGCGGCTGTGGCTTTGATATATGGGGATATTTTTGCGCCGGCAAGCTTATTTGGCTACCTAATTATGGCTGGGGTAACGCTTGCAAGTGGCTTTTTTGCTTACACCGTAGGCTCTGGCCTTGATACAACACAGCAAGCCCCAAAAAGCCAAGCGGCGGTTAAAAAGACCGGCAACCCTCAAGTGGATATGATTATAGAAAAAGGCAACGAATTATTGCTCGACATACGCCGCGAAAACGAGCGCATACCAGACCCCACATTATCGCGCCAGATAGACGAGCTTGAGAGCGTTACGGGTAAGATATTTAGAATACTTGAAGAACAGCCCCACAAAGCGCCAAAGCTCAGGCGTTTTCTTGAGTATTATTTGCCCACCACGCTTAACATGCTTAAAAATTACCGCCGTATAGAAAGCCAAAAGCTAAACTCCAGATACGCAAAGGAAACGCTTGTTAAAATAGAAAACGCCATGGACATAGTGCTTAACGCCTTCAAAAAACAGTTGGATACGCTGTATAGGGACGATATTTTGGACCTTTCTGCGGATATGCAGGTTTTTGAAACCGTTTTAAAGCAGGACAACCTTATGGACGAAAACCAAAGCTTTAACGCAAGCCTATTTACAGAGGATAATATACAGTTGGATTTTACACAGGAAACGGAGGATAATATAGCTACAAACTCTAAGGGCTTTACCTCCTCCGCTTCTTCAGGCGGCTTTGCACAGGCCGTACAAAAAAAGGAGGATTAATATGACGGAAAACACGCAGGATAACAAGGCAAAGGCAGTTCCTACGCTTACACTCGGCACAAGTGATGAGCAAAAGCAAATGGTTGATAATGCCGTACAACAGCTTGAAAAAATCGAAACCGCACAGGAAAACAGCAAGCCACTTTCAAGCGAAGCGCAGAAAGCCATTGCCGCACAGTTTGAAGCCGCATTGAGCGATGAAGAGAAAAAACAGGTCGAGAGCTTTTCCAAACAAATAGACCTGCACAACCCCGAGCATGTAATGCTCTATGGTGCGGAAGCACAGAAAAAGGTGTCGGACTTTGCGGACACTATTTTAGCAGACGTTAAAAACAAAGACACGGGCGATGTAGGCGATATGCTTGGCAATTTAATAGGCGAGCTTAAAACATTTGAAAACAGCACAGAAAAGCCCAAGGGCATAAAAGCTTGGTTTACAAACGCCGAAAAACACGCCCACAGCGTGCGCGCCAAGTTTGACAGCGTAAACCAAAACGTGGAAAACATCGCATCAGCGCTTGAAAACCACCAAGTACAGCTCTTAAAAGACGTGTCCATGCTTAACACGCTTTACGACAAAAACCTTGAATATTTTAAAGAGCTTACAATGTACATAGCCGCGGGCGAAAAACTGCTTGAAGAAGTGCGCAACACCGAATTAAAACAGCTTAAAGAAGAAGCCGCAAAAAGCGGGGACGCGCTTGATGCACAGAAGGCGGCAGACCTTGACAGCGCCTGCGACCGCTTTGAAAAAAAATTGCACGACCTTAAGCTGACCCGTCAGGTAAGCCTGCAGATGGCACCGCAGATAAGGCTTTTGCAGAATAACGATTCTCTGCTTATAGAGCGCATACAGTCCACCCTTGTAAATACGCTTCCCCTATGGAAAAACCAAATGGTGCTATCCCTTGGGCTGGAGCACGGCAGACAAGCGGTTAGATCACAAAAGGCCGTTACGGATATGACAAACGAGCTACTCAAGAAAAACGCCGAAACGCTCAAGATGGGCACAATAGAAACCGCCAAGGAAGCGGAGCGCGGCATAGTGGATATATCCACCCTTGTTGAAACAAACCAGAGCCTTATAGACACCATGACAGAAGTAGCCCGCATACAGGACGAGGGGCGCAAGCAACGCAAGGAAGCCGAGGCTACGCTTGTAGAAATAGAGAGCAATCTTAAAAAATACCTTATAGAGGGATAATGCGACTTGTACTTATAAGCATGGACGCAGCAAGCCGTCTTGATGCGGAAAAGCTGTTACGGCTGCCTAATCTATCTAAAATGGCGGAAAACGGTGTGCTATGCACAAACGTGTCCACGGTGTACCCGACGCTTACATACCCAATACACGCAAGCATTATATCTGGTTGTTACCCCGACCGCCACGGCATTGCCCACAACGAATTGTTTGACGAAAACCCACCCCAATACCGCCCTTGGTATTGGGAGGCGGATCGCATTAAGGTGCCAACACTCTTTACGGCGGCTAACGCTGCCGGCAGGGACAGTGCAGCGCTTTTGTGGCCCACAACGGGCAAGGCTAAATTTATAGGCTACAATATGCCGGAAATTTTAGCCTTCCCCTGGGAAAACCAAGTGCTCAAGGTATTAAAATACGGTTCCACATGGGAGCTTATAAAAAGCGAGCTTAAATACGGCAAACAACGCAAGAGCAATAAGCAGCCGCACTTGGATAGCTTTGTTACATTGCTTGCTACAAAGCTTATAGAAAGGCAGTATTCAAGGCAGATAGAAAAGCAGGCGGAGGTAAGCTATTCCTCCCGCCAAAGGCGCAAGCATATGCCGGACTTTATGGCAATACACTTGGTAGAGCTTGACGCCATGCGACACGAATTTGGCGTAGACAGCACGGAATCGGAATCCGCCTTGCGACACCTTGACTATAATATAGGGCTTATACTGCAAAGCCTTTCGATGCGCGACTTGCTTAGAGACACGCTTGTATGTGTGGTTAGCGACCACGGCCACGAAAATGTTTACGAAAGCGTCAACTTAAACGCTATTCTTAAACACTATTCCGTACCCGCAAGGGCACAGAGCTTGGGGTTTGGCGCTTATTTCCACACGGAAAGGGCAGACCGCACGCTCGTCTACAACCACCTTGTACAGCATATGGACGAGTATAAAATCGCCCATGTGTATTCAAACCAAGAGCTTAGAAGCCTTAGAGCGCCCGAAAACATACAGATAGCCTGCGAAATGCAGGAAGGAGTGGAAGCGCTTGACACGGATAAATCCCCAAAACACAAGGCTACACACGGCTTTTCGCTTAAAAGCCCCTCCGCTAAAACGCTGTTTTGGTTGATGGGGCCTAACATAAAGCGTGGGGTTGAGCTTGACAGCATGGATATAGTAGACATAGCCCCCACACTGGCTTATGCCTCAGGGCTTTCGCTTACAGGCACAGACGGAAAGCTATTAAACAATATATTCATAGATTAATACTAATCTAAACCCTTAATGCAAATAGAAACGCTGTATTTTTTCTTTTTTGCAAAGCCGAGTGAAGAAGGCAAAGCAAAAACAAAAAAAGACAAGTTTATCAAAGCATTAAGGCTTAAAATTATTATCAACGTGTCTTAGTAGCACCTAATTTGTGAAGTATATGTTTTAACCGCTACATAAGGCTTATTATTATTTCGGAGGAATTTACTTTGGAAGGTTTTGTTGCGATTACCTATTTTTATCAATCGACCTTTGCCGTGGCTCTTGGGAAAACCTTGCTTATTTTCAGCTACCACGAGAACAACGAATTAGCTAAAACCATGGCTATAGGCGACAAGGACCTTGAAAACTTCAACAACATAGTCGTGTTTGCTCCAAGCCCCTCGGCGGAGCATTTTGACAATGTGGTGTTCAACTGGAAACAGTCCTACCCTATAAACTATGTACTGCACAAAGACTGTGCTGACAGGAGCCCCAAAAACCCCAACATACGCTTTGTAAAACACGGGGATATTTTTTCCATTGCAGATGTATTTGTGCGTGTTTTTGATGCCGCCGGGCAAGGACTTTGCTTTTTGGTAAACAGCCATTCTACCAGCATATTCCACGCGGGGGATTTAAACCTGTGGCATTGGCGAGATGAGCGCCAAGCGCTTGAAATAGCCAAGACCGAAAAGGCCTATTATGAGGCCGTCGAAAAAATACCAAAAGAGCCTTTAGACCTTTGTATGTTTCCGCTTGACCCAAACCAAGGCAGCCTTTTTGAAGCGGGTGCAAACCATATTATGATGTCGCTTAAACCAAAGCTGTTTTTACCCATGCACTTCGGCTTTAATTTTGACGCGGTGCGGGAATACTCAAGGCGCATGAAATTCCCTTCAACTATTATATATCCCATGCAGCCAAACCGCGAAACCATACAGGTAAACTTCGCAAACCTGCCGCTTAATATACACAAAATACAGTCGGAGGAAAACCTACGCCGCGCCTATTCCCTCGGCGCATATATAAACGAAAACCCCTTTTCGGATACGGATTTGCCAGTTGATTTAGGTTAACAAATATGTTTTTGCAAAAACATTAATGCTTTATATTGATATTATTTAGTCAAATATTAAAAAATCAATACTACAAATAATTCTTACAAAATCCACTAAAAAGCGGGAGCAGACGGCTCCCGCTTTTTACAAAGAAAGTTATTCAATTTCTAATGCTCGTTGAAAGCATTATTGCAAATATTTATACTAATCCAAATCGTTAAGGCGTAGAGTTGCGCCGGATTTTTTCTTTTTTGCAAAACCGAACGAGCAAAGCAAAACCAAAAAAGACAAGTTTATCAAAGCATTAAGGTGCGGGATTAGTATAAAATTAATTTAATTTTACATGACTGCCATGGAGCGTTTTTTCGACCGTTATGCGGTTGTCAAAGCGCTCTTTTAATTGGTTAACGTGAGAAATTATGCCTATAAGCCTGTTGCCGCCCGCAAGGGAAGAAAGGACGGATACGGCGGTATCGAGCGTTCCATCGTCCAAACTGCCAAAGCCCTCGTCTATCATCATAGTATCAAGGGCGTTAAGTCCGCTCATAGCCTGCATGGTGTCAGAAAAACCCAATGCCAAGCACAAGGACGCTATAAAGCTCTCCCCGCCGGACAGCGTTTTAACATCCCGCTTTTTACCGGTGCGGTTGTCCATAACGGATATATCAAGCCCCAAGGCTGTGCCCTGCTCATCTGTCTTTATATGGAATTTATAGCGCGCATTGCTCATGGTGTAGAGCCTAGTATTCGCTTTAGATAAGACAAGCCTAAAGTAATAGTTTAATATATAGCCTTCAAAGCGTATTTTGTTAGCACCCGCAAGGCGGCCTGATGCAGTTTTATAAAGATCATCGCATATATAAAGCCTTGCGTTTGCGCTTTTAAGTTTTTTTGCAGTGCTTTCTATGGTTTTTAGGGCTTCGCCGTTTTTGTGGTACTTTATGCTAAGGCTCTTTTCGCGTGAATCGAAAAGGGCAATATCACGGCGTGTTTTTGTAAGCTCGTTTTGTATGCTATCTATGTCTGCCGGTTTTTCGTCCCCCTTAAGCCTATCGCTTAGAAGCTTTATGCGTTCCGTTACTGTGTTAAAGCCTATCTCGTAGCTTTTTATAGCCTGTTTACGGTTTTGCGAATTTTGGATAAGATCTCTCGCTTTAAAATATTCGCCCATATTTAAAAACGGGGAATTGCTAAGCTCTTCATCAAATGCTTTATCCGCCTTTTGGCTTTGGATTTTAAAGCTCTCCAAATCCTTTTGCAGTTGTTTTATAACCGCTTGGTTTCGTACAAGCATATTTAAATCCCTTGTTTCGCTCTTTTGCGCCTGTTCGTACGCCTTTTGAAGCTCGTCTATTTTTATATCAAGCTCCTTAATATGTTTTTTAAACATATTGTTAAGGTTCTCGGTTTCCGGCAAAACGCCACCCTTAAATGCGGGGAGAAGCTTTTCTTCCGTGCTTTTGCGCATATTTTGAGCCGCTATAATTTTCGCCTGTAAGCTGTTAAGCCTTTCTGTGAATTTTTCCCTCTGTGCGTTTAGGGTCTTTATGTTTTCCTGAGTTTCTGCGTTTTTCTCCGCCTTTTTGGGGTGATGGGTAGAACCGCAAACGGGGCACGGCATGCCCTCTACAAGGTTTTCGGCAAGCTCTGCCGCTGCGTTTGTGCGCTCAAGCTCTTCTGTTTGTTTTATCTGTTTATTTATTTCTTCAAGTTCTTTTTGGGTTTTTTCAAGCCCTTTAATATGCTTTTGTTCTTCCTCTTTATATTGCTCTAAGCGCTCCGTTTCCTCCCGCAGGGTTTTAACATAGCTGCGCCTCTCCTTTAATTTGTCCGCCTCCGCGGGATTTTCTTTTAGGCTTTCTAAAAGTTTTTTTGCTTCTTCGTGCTTTTCCTTTAAAGGTTCTGTGTTTTTTAATGCTTCTTCAAAGGCTTCGCTTTTTTCTTTTAGGTTTTTTTGTACGTACAGCTTTTCTTTTTCAAAGGGCAAAAGCCTACCAGCAGCATCGGAAAGGCTATCTTCCCTCTTGATAGTTTCAATATATTCTGCCTTTGCTTTTAACTCCGAAAGCTGTTTTTTGGAAGTGTCAAGCTCCTGCAAATCTTTGTTGTGGCTAAGTGCCGTATTCATATCGTTTGAAAGGCTTATTTCCCTTTGACGGGCTTTTTCCAAATCCCCTTTAAGCTTAAAAATCTCTTTTTCGTCCTTTTGGCACACATTCTTAAGCTCTTTTATAAGGCTTTCCGCTTGGTCGGGCATGGGGTTTTGTAAAAAGGCTTCCAGGGCTGTTTCTTCACCGTTACCGGTATCTAAAGACCTTGCAGCAATAAAATAGCTATTCGCAAGCCTTTCGGTTTCTTTTTGCGCTTCGTCAAGCAAATTTTTTAGGGCGAGCGTAAAACCGTCGTAACGCTCTGTTTTAAAAACCGTTCTAAAAAGCAATGCCCTCTCGTTTTTGTCGGCATGGAGTATCTTTAAAAAGTCGCCCTGCGCTATCATGGCGGTCTGGAAAAACTGCTCCCTGCTTAAATTTAGAATATCTTTTATTTCTTGGTTTACGCGCATTATTCCCGCAACGCTTAAATTGCTGTCGTCAGAATATAGCTCTGCCGTTGCGGGGGAAGTGGTTTCGCCATCGCCATGTATTTTGGGGCGCAGATATTCGGGGCTTCTTTTTACGGTGTATTTTTTGCCCTTGTGTGTAAAAATTAGAATTACATAGGTTTCAGTGTCGGGAGCTGCATGGTCGCTGCGGAAAGAGCGCATCTCCCGCCTACCGCCAGAGGGTGTGCCATACAGCGCAAATGTGATTGCATCAAATATGCTGGTTTTTCCAGCACCAGTAGGCCCTGTAATTAAAAACAGGCCGGCTGTGTAGAGCTTTGTAAAATCTATTTTTTCAACGCCCGCATAGGGGCCAAACGCACTCATCTCAAGATATACGGGCTTCATGGGTTTTCCTCCATAAATTTAATCGCCTGTTTAATAATTTTGAGCCGTTCCTCATCCAGCTCCTCCCCAAAATGCTGCTGTGCATAAAAATCGCCGAAGTGCTCAATAAGGCTCTTGTTTTCGTCAAATTCCTGCTCCACCGCGTCCACAGCTTCGCCCTCTGTTTTAATATAGCGCCAGCCAATGTTGTTTTTGTAGTGCGAAAGTATGGCGCTTCCTGGGTCAAACAGGGTTTTAGGGTCGTCCTTTAATACAACGTAAACAAAATCGTCCGTGTTGTCAGTTTCCTTTACCAAATCCTTTAAATAACCCTCAAGCGTGCGCACTTTTCTAATAGGCTCAAAAGGGAGCTTTTGTATATTTATATCGCCTTTTTCTTTAATGTCTATAATCAATGCGCATTTTTGGTGCTTTTCTTCGCTCAAGGAATAGGCAAGCGGGGAGCCGGAATAGCGTATGTTATCTGAGCCCGCGCGCTGGCATTTGTGCAAATGCCCCAACGCCACATAGTCAAAACCCATTATGGCGTCTGTCGTAATGCAGTCAAGCCCGCCTATTGAACGTTCCTCAGAGTCAGAGCGTTCGCCCCCCAAAACAAACTGGTGCATTATAAGCACATTTCGCTTTGAAAAATCTATATTTTCGTGCTCTATGGCAGCGCTTATCGCCTCGTCATAGCCGGATATATTTTCGTCCAAATGCCTTTTAACCTGAAAAGGCCTTAAAAACGGCATGAGCCATATGTTTATTTGACCGTATTCGTCCTGCAAGGTAAATTTTTCAAGCTCTCCTGCATAGGGCGGGCTTACGAATATATTATTATCCGAAATAATATTTTTAAGGTAGGCAATCTGCGCGGCATTGTCATGGTTGCCGCTTATAATAAACACAGGCTTATGTAGCTTAGAAAGCTCGTATAAAAACGAGCCGAAAAGCTCCAATGCCTCCTGTGCAGGCTGTGTCTTGTCGTACACATCGCCAGCGATTAAAACGGCATCTACATTTTTTGCAAAGCTTAAAACCTGCTTTAATATATGCCTTTGGTCCTCTATTAGCGAATGCACGCCTTCTATTTTTCTGCCTATATGCAGGTCGGCAACATGTAAAAACTTCAATTTATCCCCCTATGTAGCGGTATTTGGCGGTTTGCTTATTTTAATACTAATCAAAATCGTTAATGCAAAGAGTTGCACCGGATCTTTTCTTTTTTGTGAAGCCGAATGAGAAAAGCGACGGCGGGACGGAAAAGACACCTAAAGATAGCGGTGGCTTAGATAGGAATGATTATAAGAATAAGGCTAAGCAAAAACTGAAAAAGACAAGTTTATCAAAGCGTTAATGTTTGGGATTAGTATAATATTTGGAAGCGGTTTTTAACGCAGTTTATCCTTTTTTCGCTCTGCAACCCCGAAATCACCCTCGAAAGTGCGCTTCTATCCGCCCCTATATATGCCGCCATGGCGGCCCTATCCATGGGTACTGTAAATTCTTCCCCCGGAATTTTTTGGTACAGCTCTAAAAACCCCATGAGCTTTTTTTTGATATTCGGCTGGGTTATAACGCGTATGCGCTCGTTCATTTTTAAAACGTCCTCCGCCATCAAAAGGGCGAAGTTTAAAAAAAGACGCCTTACTAAACCGTTTTCATTATTTTCACGCAGGGGACTTACATTTAGCCACAAAACGGTGGAGTCTTCCGATGCGATAACCGTAACCGGGCTAGGCACACCAAGAAAGGCTAAAGATGTCGCAAGGCAGCCGCCCGATTGTATAACGGAGAGCAGCACCTCCTTGCCTTCGCTGTCCAGCTGGTAGGCAGAAACGCTACCCTTTTTTACTATGGCAAAGCTTTTAAGCACTTCGGTCGGCGCGATAACTATATCGCCTTTTTTGTATTGCTCTTCCTTTGCGTCAAGCAAACGCAAAAGCTCTTCCTTTTCCTTAGCTTCAAAGCCCCAAAACAAGTCCCTATTGTGCATGTTTTCCCTCTCTATTATATATTGCCGCACAAATTATGCTGTGGCGGCAATAAAGTTTTTATAAAATGTGATCGCAAGCATTTACGCTTTGGCTTGAGAGTGCACCACACAAATGATGTAGTTCGATGCCGCCAAATTGCGCGGTGTTTCCTTAGTATAAGCCAAAGTATAAACCAAGCTTTTGCGGTCAGATTAGATGACAGCAAGAGCGCAAACCGCGAGAATTACCCTAAATCTTTACATCAATTAAAATAGCACAAAACCAAACGACAGTTTTTCTGTTAAACTTTGCCTTACACGGTGATATGCAATACCGAAAAAGCCATGCTTAAGCGGAAAGATTTTCTAAACTATGCTTATTTCGCTTGGATTAACTATAAATCACAATAAAAGTATACATAAAACATATACACTCCGCAAGGGGTATTGTATATAAATAGCTACAATAAAACGGAATATTTTTGTTGAGGTATGACAGATAGACTTATCGGTACGTAATGTGTGATGGATAAGATGAAACAAAAAACAGTGCGAGTTCAACACCCGCACCGTTTTGCAAACTAATTTTTTTCGTTTTTTAAGCAATACTTTATTAGCAAAT
>JAUNLY010000058.1 GCA_030532025.1 Eubacteriales bacterium | reverse complement strand
TCCATGTTAATTAGGAATAATTAATATCTAACACAACACCGCACAATTTGGCGTAAACACTAAAAGCTAATTGTGCGGTGTTTTTAATTTAGCATAAATTAAAATGGGGTTAGCGTATAACACTAACTTTACCCCTTAACCCCGTGCTAAACCTGTCTTTATCCATTTTACTTTGCTTAATGCAATTAACGTAGCTTTGGGTAGGATTCCTAAATTTTTCTTTGCGCAAAAAAAATCACAGACTGTAACAAAGTCTCGGCCACGGGGATAGGACTTTGCTTACAGTCTGTGAGGAGAATATTGTTTAATATTCTTTTTTATTCATAATTGCAATAGATAAATTTATTGTAATCCCTATGATTAAAAGTCCGAGCAAGACAATTCCTACGAAAATCATGGACATTGAGTATTTGCTTAAAAGTTTTATCATATCCGTAAGTAGATAAGATTTTTCTTTTAGTAAGGTAGATAAGGCGAATATGGCAAAGTATGTTATTACCATGATCAATCTACCTTTTTCGGCACCATATTTAAGGATAAATGGAAGCTGTATAGCCGACACTAAAACACTTGATAGCAATGTTATAAGTGAAATCAAGATTATATTGTCTATCGACATCTCATTTTGAATTAGCAATAGAATAAATAAGCATACCGAGCCTATTAATCCAAACAGAAATGCAAAAAATAATTTGCTCAATACATAACCGCTCTTTTTAATAGGCATCGAAAATGCGAATTGCTCAAATTTTGATTTGGTATCATAGCCAAAAGCGATAGCGGTTAAAATCAATGGTATCATCGCACATATAAGGGGAATCATAAAAATCGCATTTTCATATACACCATACACGGCAAGTACAATGCAGATGGGAATTGTGAGCAGCAGTGTCTTTTTTAATGTGGCTATATCTTTTAATATCAACGCAGTCATTATCTTTTATCTCCTTTTACAAAATATATCATAATATCTTCGATGGACGGTTTTTGTAATGCTATTCCACTAGGCATCAGATTCCTTTTAACAAGCAATTCTTGACCGAATGAATGCACTCTTCTTCCGATAATTGCTTCTTCATCAATATTCTTAACTTCTTCGTTAGATAAATTGCAGATACCGTAGTTTTCTTTTAATTCATCTTTTGCTTCAACAAAAAGAACCTTACCGTTATTAATAAAGGCAATATAGTCCGCCACCTTTTCCAAATCCGATAAAATATGTGAAGAGATAAGTATTGTATGGTTTTCGTCTTGTATAAAGTCAAGAAGTAAATCTAAGATTTCTTCCCTTACTATTGGGTCTAAGCCACTTGTGGCTTCATCTAATATTAAAATTTCCGCGTTGTGAGACAGAGCTACTGCCATAGATAACTTCATTCTCATGCCTCGAGAGTAATTTTTAATCGCCTGTTTTTCGGACAAATTAAATTTTTCTTTTAATTGGTAGAAAAATTCTTTGTTCCACATTGAATAAACCCTTGAACAAAATTTCTCTAAATCTGCAAGTGTCATTTCTTCCGGCACTAATAGTTCGTCAAACACAACACCAAGTTTATCTTTTACTGTAATACTGTTGGGGTTATCATCGCCTAAAATTTTTATTTCTCCCGAATCTTTTTTTAGCAGCCCCAACAACAGTTTTATAGTAGTACTTTTACCTGCTCCATTTTGTCCTATGTAGCCTACTATTGTTCCTTTAGGGATACGTAAATCGATAGGCCCTAATGTAAAACCATCAAACCTTTTAACCAAGTTTTTAACTTCAATTGCGTAATTACTCATATTCTCCCTCCACATAACTTTTAAGCATAAGCACCAATTCATCGATGGATACTCCTGCGATTTCCGAAAGCTCAACTACCTCTTGCAGTTTTGATTCAATTCGCTTTAAGTATTCTTCGCGAATAAGCTCTTTGTTCTGGGCGGCGACAAAATTGCCTTTCCCTTGCACAGAATTGATGAAACCGTCAAGCTCCAGTTCGTCAAAGGCTCTTTTGGCGGTAATCATACTCACCCGAAGTTCTTTAGCCAAAAACCTAATAGACGGTAATTGCTCGTGAGCCTTTAATTCTCCCGACATAATCTGTGCCTTTATTTGATTCTTTATCTGCAAATAAATAGGATCATCACTTGAATTGTTAATCTGTATGTTCATCATTCACCACCTCCTGTTAAATGTGTTATTACTGTTATTATAGTAGCATAACAGCAGAGACGAGTCAAGACCAAAATTGGAATAAATTTATTTTCATAATTCTAAAAAGATTTTCCAAATACGCATGCATCGCCGCCTTAGTGTGATGTATGAATTATAAAATACACCCGTATACAAACGCATAACACAAACACCGTGAAAGCCTAAACTTCACGGTGTTTGTGTTATGATTTTATTGAGTTGTTAGTATAAGTATTATTTCTTCGCGGCTTCTTCGTGCAGTTTGGCGACTTCTTCTTCGGTGTAGCCGTGTACTTGGATAAGCACTTCGTCTACCTGTTCGGGGAGTATGAGCTTGGAATCTAAGCGTACGCCTTCGATTTTTTCGCCGTTGATTACTTTGGCGGCGGCATCTGCTGCACCGTGTGCATAGCCGAATGTATCCTGTGCTACGCTGGCGGTGAGTTCACCGTCTATCAAAGCTTGGCAACCGAGCTCGTTTGCGTCTACCGAGAACACCTTAATATCCATACGGTCGGCGGCTTTCATGGCCTGTATTGCGCCAAGTGCCATATCGTCGTTAGCGGCGAATATGACTTCGATTTCGGGGTGGCTTATGAGCCATGCCTCAACTATTGGCAGAGCTTCCGATGTGCTCCAGTTGGCGGTCTGGTCATCCACTATGTTAGCCTTTACTTTTTCAAGGTCTTGCACGAAGCCGTCATGGCGTCCGTCTGCGTGGAATGTGCCGTCAATGCCGCGGAGCAATACTACATTGGTGCCTTCCTTTACTATGCCCTGTTCTATAGCATAAGTGGTGAGGAGCGAGCCCTGCTGTACGGGGTTTGCATCAAAGAATGCGGATTCTCCGTCGTCATTTATAGAGCCAACTGTAACTATTACCGGTATGCCGGCTGCTACTGCGGCTTTTACGTTTGCGACGGGTGTGTCGGGGTCGTTTTGCTCGAATATGATTACGTCATATTTATCAGCAACACAGGTATCGATTAGGTTGTTGATTGTTTCGTTGCTCATTTCGCCGTCAAAAAGGGTTACTTCGTACAGGTCGCCGTACTTTTCTTTGGCATATTTGGCGAATATATCGCTTACGAGCAGGCAGTAGGTGTCGCTGTAACCTTTAACTATAAAGGCCACACGTTTGAGTTCTTTTTGTTCTGCCGCTGCAAGGCCTAAAGACAGTACCATGCACAGTGCGAGCAGAAGTGAAAGCAGTTTTTTCATGGGTTCCTCCTTATAAAATTTATACACAGCGCCTTTTGCGCTTATGCTTTAACTTTTATTTTTTGCTACCCTTGGTGAGCACGTCTATAACGACTGCGAGCACTATTATGGCGCCTGTTATAATCTGCTGGTAATAGCTTAAAACGCCCTTTAGGGTTAATATATTCGCTATCATAGCAATAACCATACAGCCGACAACCGTACCGGAAGCACTTCCCAAGCCGCCTGCCAAAGAAGCACCGCCTATAATGGCGCCGGTTATAGCGTCAAACTCAAGCCCGACTCCTTCGGAAGGTTGTGCGGAGTTAAGCCTTGCCATAAACAGTACACCCGCAATGCCTACACATATGGCGTGCAAAATAAAGCTTTTTATTACGACGCTGTCGGTGTTTATGCCGGCGGCCTGTGCAGCCTCCGAATTGCCGCCAACGGCGTAAACATAGCGCCCGAAGCGGGTTTTGCTTAGCAAAAACCACGTTATAATTACAAAAACTATCATAAATAGTATAGGGTAGGGTATCTCTCCAAAAAGCTTGCCTTGGCCCACCTTTACTATATTGCCTATGTTTTTTATTACGCGTCCTTTTGTGTACATAAGCGCAATACCGCGTGCGGCGGTGCTTATGCCAAGGGTAACTATAAACGCCGGCGTTTTAAGCTTTGTAATTATAAGGCTTGCACCGCCGTACATGGCCAGGCATACGAGTATGCTTGCAAGCCCTGCTATAAGGCCTGCCGGCAAATCGCCCCAGCCGTTCTGCTGAGTAAGCTGTTTAAACGTACCCAATGCAACACAGCCAGACAGCGCAACCATGGAACCTGCAGAAAGATCCGTATTGCCGGTTATAATTAAAAATGTAATACCGCAACCTATAATGGTAACGACCGAGGCTTGCGTCAAAACGTTTAATACGTTTGCCTTTGATAAAAACACGGGCGACATAAGCGAGAATATGATTATAAACGCTATCATAACAAGCACTATGCCGAAGCGGGCGTATATCTCTCTAAAGGAAATTTTGTTAGCATTAAGCTGTTTTGTGTTCATTTTGTCCTCCTACCGCCGCCAAGCGCATTATGGAGTTGGCGTTTATTTCTTCTTTTTGTAATTCTCCTGCGATTTCACCTTCGCAGACCACTATAACCCTGTCGCTCATGCCGATAAGCTCCTCCATGTCGGAGTCTATAAGCACTATTGAGTTGCCCTGGCTGCATATATCGTGCATAAGCTTGTATATTTCGTACTTGGTGCCAACGTCTATGCCGCGTGTAGGTTCGTCCAAAAACAGCACAGCAGGTTCTACCGCAAGCCATTTACCGAGAACCGTTTTCTGCTGGTTACCACCGGAGAGCTTTTCTACCTTTGTGCTTAGCGAGGGGGCTTTTATTTGAAGTTCCTTTGACTGCGTCTTGGCAAGCTTTTCTATACCGCGTATGTTTAACACAGCGGATTTAAAAACATGCTTAAGTGACACCAAGGATATATTGTCCCTAATGGAGGCTATAAGGTTTAGGCCTTGCCTGCGCCTGTCTTCAGGCACCAAGACTATGCCGTGGTTTATAGAATCGTTAACGGTGTTAATTGTAAGCTTTTTGCCTTTTATATATATATCGCCTGAGTCTTTAGAATCCAAGGCTATTATAGCGCGGGCTATTTCCGTCCGGCCTGCGCCTATAAGACCGGCTATGCCCAAAATTTCACCTTGCCGCACGGAAAAATTAATGTCTTTAAAAACGCCTTTTTTGTTGAAGTTCTTTACTTCAAACATAACTTCGCCAAGGGTAGAGGTCTTTTTGGGGTAGACCTCGTTCATCTTACGGCCTACCATCATCTCTATTACCTGAGAAACATCGGTATCCTTGGTGGGCACTGTGTTTATGTGCTCACCGTCTCGCAAAACGGTTATATGGTCGCTTATCGCGAATACTTCTTCCATCTTATGGCTTATGTATATAACGGTTATACCGCGCTCTTTAAGCTCTTGTATTTTATTAAATAAAAAATCAACTTCGTTTTCGGTTAGGGAGCTTGTCGGCTCGTCCATAAGTATTACCTTGGCGTTTACGCTTATAGCCTTTACTATTTCAAGCATTTGCGCTTGAGCTATGGATAGGCTGCGCATCTTTTCGTCAAGATCAAAGTACAGGCCCTGCTCCTTAAAATAGCCCTGTGCTTCTTTTGTCATGTTCTTTTTATCGACAATACCGCTTTTGCTAAGCTTTTCTCTGCCCAAATACAGGTTGTCTAAAACCGTCATATCGGGGATTATATTAAGCTCTTGGTAAATCATAGAGATGCCGGCCTTAAGCGCATCGGAAGGGCCGCCCGCTATAAACTCTTTGCCGTTTAAATATATTTCGCCTTTGTCCGCTTTATAAAGGCCGTTTATAATTTTAAGCAGAGTGCTTTTGCCTGCGCCGTTTTCCCCGACTATGGCGTGTACGCAACCGGGGAGCACATCAAAGCTTACATTATTTAAGGCCTGAACGCCGGGGAAAGCTTTGCTTATGCCCCGAAAAGACAAAATTGCTCTTGTGTCTTTTTCTGTCAATTATTGCACCTCCGTATTAATACCAATCACAAACATTAATGTTTTGATAAACTTGTCTTTTCCCATTTTTGCTTCGCTTCTCTCAGTTAGCGCAGTGCTGCTACGCCTCCTTAATTCGGCTTTGCAAGAAAGAAAAAATACGGCGTAACTCTGTGCATTAACGATTTGGATTAGTGTAAGAATAGTTTTTCAAACCGATAAAAACATCAAAGCGCAAGCGCCGCCGCCCCCAAAAGAGAGGCGTTGTAGCCGAGCGCTGTTTTATGTACTTCAAAACCCTGTTTTGAAAGGGGGTAGCAGCAATCTTCTATTGCCTGTGCGATACCGGGGTACAAAAATTCGTATTCGTATACGCATACGCCCCCGCCGAGTACGGCGCTTTCCAAATCCAAAATGTTTTGCGCCATGGATATAAGCCTACCTAAGGCATAGCCCGCTTCGTAAAGGAGCTTTATTGCGTCTTTATCTCCTTGCCTTGCTGCTTGCCCTACTTCCTTGCTTGCTGTTTTTGGGTTTTGCGCTAAGCCTTTAATCGCATTATATTTTCTGCCCAAGGCAAAGCCGGAATACTCCGCTTCCATGTCTCCAAATACACCGCAACCGCATTTTATTTTGGAGTCAAACACTACCGGTATATGGCCTACTTCTCCTGCAAGCCCTCTACGGCCTTTGTACAGGCGGTCATTTAAATAAACAGCGCCACCGCAACCAAAGCTCAATGTAATCCATATAAAGTTTGCGGTGTTTTTGCAACAACCAAAGCGCTTTTCCGCCAAGGCGCAGGCGTTTACATCGTTATCTCCAAAAACCGGCAGGTGGAACATATCTTCTAAATCTCTTTTAAAATGCCAGCCCTGTATATTGGTTGAGAAATTAGCCAAAAATACTCCGTTCTCGCTGTCGCATGGGCCGGGTATGCTTATACCTACCGACTGTGGCTTTTTATCGGGCGAAAACTCTAAAGCCTCTTTTGAGGCGGACTCTATAGCAGCTAAAATGCTATTAGGAGTATAACTTTTTCCTATTAATTCACGCCTTGCGCTGTGGTAAATTTTGCCCGCACTGTCCACAACAGACACAACGGTTTTTGACCCACCTAAGTCTATGGCAAGGCACAGCCGTTCATCCACGCTTGCTCCTTTTGTTCCTATAATAGTCACTTAATCCATTGATGCTTTTATAAACTTGTCTATTCTCGTTTTTGCTTTGTTTAATTAAGTCAAGGTAGCACCGCTACTTTTCCTTCATTCGGCTTTGCAAAAAAGAAAAAATCTTACGTTTATCTTTTAATCAATGTTTTTAATTAGCACTAGGTACTTATTATACAATATAAGTAAAAAAAATACAACAATTTAAATTTTATCTTAATACTAAACTTAAAAGTGAAATATATCATTTATGCGATATATCATTAACATATAAAGCATAGGTATTTGTATTTTTTTTGTTTTTGTAAACTTAAAAAGTTATTTGCGTAAATGGTCTTTGTTTGCGAGCGTCTTATAGAAAGCCGCCATCATAAGGTGGTCAAACACCATATGTATATCTTCTGTTACTTGCATACTGTTTACAGGTGCATGCAAATTAATATCGCTTAACTTTTTAAGCTCTCCGCCCAAAAACCCGGTAAGCCCTATTACTGTGTTGCCTTTTTCTTTTGCGTAACGTACAGCGCGTAGCACATTTTCGCTGTTGCCGGAACCGGATATGGCGATTACCAAGTCTCCTTCTTCTATGCGTCCATCAAGCTGAAAACGGAAAATCTCGTCAAAAGATATGTCGTTTGCTATGGCTAAAACCGTTGCTATATTGTCGTTTAAGCAACAGAATCTAAATTTTTTCTGCGTGTATTCTGAAATGCCCTTGTTAAAATCGTTCTGGAAATGTGATGCCGTTGCAGCACTCCCGCCGTTTCCGAATATATATACGGTTTTTTCGTTTTTGTAGGCTTTAAGCAATGCGTTTAATGCCTTATTTATTTCTTCTGTGTCAAGCTTAGATAATGTGTCTTTTAATAAATTTATGTAGCCGTCTATAAATGAGCTAAAATCTTTCTCCATCGTTTAAAAACTCCTTTATGTAAAAATTTAATAATTCTCTGTGCTTTTTAGCATCGCTATCCTTGTCGGGAAGCTCTTTGAGTATGCTATTTTTTATGTGTTGCTGGTAGTATTCCCCATATTCGTAGGGGTGTACCCAGTCCCTCTTACAGGCGAGTATAAGGGTAGGGATTTCTATATTGTGGAGCTCCTCCACATTTGTAAAGGGGCTTTGCGCAGGCAATATTTTAAATTTATCGTAGTGTTCAAGGCTTGCCTTTGTGTTAAAGCCACCCGAAAAAGAGCCTGCAGAATAAAGGCTTTTGTTTTTCAAAGCCATATATTCTTCGGTGTTAACAAAGCCCTGTCTGTCATTGTTTTTTAGATATTCCGCTTCGAGCGAAAAAAGGCGTATTTTGTCAGAGTCCATAGATTTATCCGTCCAAGCGGGACGCACGAGCAGAAGCTTTTTTATTTTTTTAGGATACCTTAACGCTAAATTTACCGATACCGCTGCCCCCATGGATATACCGCCTATTGAAACTTTATCTAACTTAAGCATATCCATAAGGTTTATAACATCGTCCGCAAGGGTGCTAAAGTTGTAGTTGTCCCAATCCACTTGGGATTGCCCGTGTCCCTGCATATCAAGGCTTATAAGGCGAATTTTGGGGTCTTGGTCAAAACTTGTGAGTATCTGCTTTGTGTCGCCCCCTAAGCCATGCAGGAATATAAAAGGCTCACCCTGTCCTTCGTCTATATAGTGTAGAATAACACCGTTTGAAACAAATTCCGGCATTCAAATCAGCTCCTTTAGAAAAGCTATGCTCTTGGGTACCTGTGCTTCGCTAAGCCCGTGCAAAACAAGTGGCCCTGTATAATTATATTTTTTAAAAAGAGATATATAAGTATTATAATCCAGCTGCCCTTCTCCCGCTGCAACAAAAGAAATGTTCTCTTTTGTCGCAATGTCTTTCGCGTGCGCTTGAACGATATATTCGTGCAAAGTTTCAAATGCATCTAACATAACTTGTTTCATATTGGGGATATCTTCTCTGCCCAATAGGTTTGCGCCGTCCATAATTATTTTAAGGTGGGGTGCAAACTCATCTACATATGCTTTAGCCTTTGCAGCGCTGTTTATTACATTGCTTTTTTCTGGCTCCACGCCAAGCGCTACGCCATATTGCTTGGCCTTTTTAAGTATTAAAACGGTAGTTTCAAAAAGTTCGTCCATGCTTGACTCTAAATCGTTGTCCTCATGCCAAGCCCACTTGGATTTGGGGTTTTTAGAGCCGGTGCAAAGGCTTATAAGCCTTATATCAAGAAAATCCGCAATTTCGCATAACGTGTTAAAGCGTTTTATGCCGTCCTGTTTTTCGTCTTTATCGGGTGCTATCATATTAAAAGTACCGGAAATACCGTGCAAAACTACACTATATTTATTTGAATAGTTTTTTATTTTGTTGAGTTCTTCTTTATTCATTTCCATGGGCATTGTTTCAAGCCCCGCTGAAGATAGGTTGTAGTGCGTATAAGAAAAACCGTGTTTATACATTTTTTTAAACACATCTTCCGCGCTTCCGCTAAAGGTGCGACTGAATATGCCAAGTTCCATTATATTTCTCCCTGCACGTCTTGTATGTTTATTGTTTTGCCACCGTTGTTTACGGATTGATACACCGCTATAAGGCACTTTAGCGCTTTAAGGCCGTCTTCTGCCGTTGCGCCTTTTTGTTCGGCGTTATTTAAAATGACGTCTGCAAAGTTTTCAAGCTGGCGTCTAAAAACATGTCCATCCGCCGCAAAAGGTTTGTAGCAAGTTTCGGTATCCTGTTGCCAACATTCCACCTGGCTGCTTACAAGCTCCCAAGGATTTGGCGTTTTTGCGAAAACCGTGCCGCTAGTGCCGTAAATTTCAAAGCCTTCATGCCATGGCGCTCGTATAGCTATGGTCAAATCAAGGCTGCCTATAACGCCTGAAGCAAAATCGCAGGAAATGAGCCACGAATACATATTATCCACCT
>JAUNLY010000057.1 GCA_030532025.1 Eubacteriales bacterium | reverse complement strand
AAAAAGAAAAAATCCTGCGTTTCTCTTTGCATTAACGATTTGGATTAGTATAATACAATCACTATTAAAAGGGCTGTCGCAATTTTGCGACAGCCCTTTTATACTAACCCTAATATTTATTTATTCGAAGTACAGCTTATACAGGTTGTTAAAGCATATATCTTCAAGAAGGCTCTTATGCGTTTTTTCTGGGAGATGGTGCTTTTCTTTTATGTTTTGTAATTTATTTGCAATGTTTTTACGCATTATAGGCAGAGAGAACATATCTATAAGCGATGGGCCCATTGGCGTTTGGCATAGCGCAAAAGAAAGCATATTGTTAAGCGCAAGCGTTCTTAAGCTGAAACCTAAATCCATATTGTATTTGCTGCGAACGTAAAATGCGGGCATTGCGTTTGCGTCGTAAATGCCGGACGCTATATTGCAAAGCGTTTCAAGTTGGGCTGCGTTGCTTGCTACTATAACCATCTTAGGTAGGGAAGAGTTTTCCATTAAATTTTTAATTATGTAGTTAATGCTGTCGTATATAGGCTTATCGTCGTTTGGAAGAACCAAAATAAACAGCATATTGCGCTTAGCACAGGCGGACGCTGTATGGCTTATAAATGTAGAACGGTAGTAAGCTGCTTGCTTGTTTTTGAGTTTTCCGCCATCAACTGCCGTTTTAAATGCGCGCTCCGCTTTTTCTGTATTCTTGGAAGGCATATGGGTTTCGTTAAGCTCTATAACTATGCTTTTTGCGCCTGCTGCATAGAAGCTGTCTATCCTGCTTTCTATTGCGGTAAACATGTCCGCCATTGTCCCTATATTTCCGCTAACTGCGGATAGGCGCTTTACTGCATTTTGGAAGTTTTGGGACGATATGTTTGCATAATCGCTCAAAACTATCTGAGGCATCGCTTGGAACTTCAGTATGCGTTCGCTGTTTAACCGGTTAAAAGGGCGCAGATCCTCCGCTATATCTGTCATAATATGTATAGAATGTAAGTTAAGCGTGTTTAGTATACCGCTTAAACCGTATGAGGAGGAGCGCAGGCTTGTGCATAGTGTATTGTAGTTTAAATCGCAATCCTCCGCACTATTGGCTTTATGTATATTAAAAGCCTTTTCTAAAAAATAATAAAGTGTTTGTTCCTGAGGGCTTAAGGGCGAAAGCCTGTTTAAAATAAGCTTTAAAAGCTCTTTTCTTTCAAAGGACGGCAATATGCCTTCCACAGGCGACAGCGACGCGCTTATTATCCTGCGGAATGACGGGCTTTTAAGCAGTATTTCGAGCGGATCTTCCATATGTCTGTTGCGTATAATATCCTGCACGGATATCTGCACAAAATCCGCAATATAGGGGATATTGTCAAAAGAAGAAAATTCCTGCATTATTTGCCCTCCTTTAAAGCGCCTTTTATATAGCCCGTCAATATTTCCACAATGCGGGCGTTTTTGCCGCCGTGGGATACTATTACATCCGCAAAGTTTACGTAGTTGCGTATGTATTTTTCATACATAGGCCTTACCGTATTTATGTACTGGTTTGCAATGCTGTCTATGCTGCGTTTCCGCTCATTAATATCCCGTCTTATGCGTCTCAAAAGGCAAATGTCCGGCTCTACGTTTATAAAAAGCTTAAGGTACATAAGCTCCATAAGCCTTTTATCGTAAAAAGCATGTATGCCCTCTATAATTATTACATCGGAGGGTTGTATCTTATCTATAGGTTTATCGCTTTTGTAAAGCGAAAAATCGTAGCGTTTTTTATCTATCGCAAGCCCTGATTTTAGGGTCTTAATATCCTCCAAAAGTGCGTCGTGGTTAAATATTTTAGGGTGGTCGTAGTTTAACCGCTTGCGCTCATCAAGGCTTTTTTCGGGGAAATCAAAATAATAGGTGTCTTGGTTTATAATTACCGAAGAACACCCTTCTGCGTTTAAAGAAGCATTAAGCTCTCTTGAAAGTGTCGTCTTGCCGCTGCCGCTTGCACCACACACGCCTATTATTAACATAAATACCCCTCCTTCCTAATGGGGAGAATACATCAAAAAACAAGTTTTTGTCAATGCGGATAATTGCAATTTAAGCCTATGTCTTGTATTATAGTTGCGTACTAAAGGAGGTGCGATATGAAAAAAATAACGGTATTACTGCTTGCGTTTTTGTTGGTATTTACAAACGCTAACGCACAGGCAAGGTCTGTTAAAAACTTCACTGCGGAGATACTAAACCCATGCACCGTGTACCTTTCTTGGGTGGGCATTAGCGACAAGGCCGATAGTTTTGTTGTTGCATACGAAAATGAACGGAGCCCATATTTTAATTGGCATGAAATAAAAGGCACTTCCTTTACATTAGACTGGCTTATACCGGGCGGGAAATACCGCTTTTGGGTGGGAGATATGGACGAAAATCCAGAAGACACAATGTATTCTGATATATCAAGGTATATAAGGCTTACAATGCCTAAACCGGAACGTTACACGACCGGTGGTTTTACATTAAACTCGGTAGAGCTATACCGCCACCAAGACGATGCTAATTGGCTTAAGAGCAAGGATCGCCGCATAGCGACAAAGGAAGATTCTTTGTTTGATGTAATAGATGGCAAAGCTTATTATTCGCTTGTTTTAAACTATAATTTACCAAACCCCGACAAAAATGAGCACATTAACAAAATAATTTGGGTGCTTACCACTCCGGAGGGGAGCGAGTATTCAGGCGATGCAGAAGCCCCTAATGGTATTTTTAAAACTACTGCCGAAAATAACAGCTTGAGCTTTTTATTCAATGCAGAAATACTTGAAATGATTCAATATAGCGAACAAAAAATTAAAAACGGCACGTACACATTCAGCGTGTATTTTGACGGTAAATTAGCTGCGGAGAAAAAAGTAGAATGGTAAAAAGAGCCCTTGCGCTGTTTGATTTTGACGGTACTATGGCGGCGGGGGACAGCATAGTGCCGTACATAAAAAGAGCCTTTATAAAA
Source organism: Eubacteriales bacterium (assembly GCA_030532025.1). Classification (GTDB taxonomy): domain Bacteria; phylum Bacillota; class Clostridia; order Christensenellales; family Aristaeellaceae; genus DTU024. The sequence continues at coordinate 7,051 of JAUNLY010000057.1, read as the reverse complement.
GGCCTTATACCTTGGTATATGCTTCCTAAAATTGCGTTTTCAGCTGTTGCGGGGCTTATAAAAATAGTGCCACACAAAACAGCGAAAAGTTGGTCGCTTTCGTTTTTGGCTAAACTAAGCCAAGAACAAAAAGAAATTTTGGCAAAGGAATTTATCGAGCAGGAACTTCTTGGGAGTATTTATCCCAAAGCGCTTGAGCATATATTTATGCACCAATCGAGGGGAGATGCGGTTATAATAGTATCCGCGTCACCTGACTGCTATATGAAATACCTTTCTAATTACCTGCCTCTTGATGCCGTACTGGCAAGTAAAACAACGGACAAAGGCAAGGTTTTATACAATCTTAAAGGTGAAGAAAAACCTAAAAAGATAAAAGAATGGCTTGAAGCCAACAATACAGAGCCGGATTGGGAAAACAGCTTTGCTTATGGGGATAGCGACCACGACAGCCCCATGATGGACATGGTTAAAAACCCTGTCATGGTAAACCCCAAGCCCGCATTGCAGAAAAAAAGACCCGACTGGCGTCTGGAAAAATGGGAGGCATAGATGCGCATACTTATAAGCCTTGGCGGTAACGCCTTGGGAACAGAGAGAGAAAGCCTTTTAAAAACGGCTCAAACGGTTGCGGACAGCGTTGCAGAGCGTATAGCGAAAGGCGATGAGGTATTAATTTGCCACGGCAACGGCCCTCAGGTGGGAATTATTAAGACAAGCATGGACATAGGCTTAAAAGAAGCCAATATGCCAGCTCTGCCTTTGTCGGACGCTGTTGCCATGAGCCAAAGCTACATAGGCAGCTATCTGCAAAACGTACTGCAAAACGCCCTTTATATGCGGGGGGTAGATAAAACAGTGCTTACAGTGGTATCGCGCTGTTTGGTCGATAAAGACGACGAGGGCTTTAAAACCCCAACCAAGCCCGTTGGCGCTTTTATGACAGAAGATGAAGCACGGGAATTAAGCAAAAAGGGCAAAACCGTAATAGAGGATTCAGGCCGTGGCTGGCGGGAAGTTGTGGCTTCTCCGGTACCTCAAAAAGTGCTTGAGAGTGCAGCCGTAAAAACCCTTATGGACGCAGGCTTTGTGCTAATAGCCGGCGGTGGCGGCGGCATACCCGTAACGGAAAATAATGGTCAATACTCATTTGTAGACGCTGTTATAGATAAAGATTTTGTATCCACTTTATTGGCAGCACAGGCAAATTGCGATGTTATGGTGCTGCTTACAGGGGTAGAAAAAGTAGCAATCAAATTCAACACGCCTGAGCAAACATGGCTTGACACGCTTACGGTTTCACAGGCGGAGGAATACATAAAAGCAGAGGAATTTGCCAAGGGCTCTATGCTCCCTAAGATAGAAGCCGCTGTACAGTTTGCAAAGATGAACAAAAAAAATATAGCGCTTATAACCTCTTTGGATAAACTTTCTCAGGGTTTAGAGAATAAAACAGGTACAAGAATTATAAACGATAAAGGAGAAATATAAAAATGAAAGACATCAATACGGTAAATGCCCCAAAAGCCATAGGACCTTATGTACAGGCAAAGCGTACAGGCAATATGCTCTTTGTTTCAGGACAAATACCGGTAAACCCCGAAACCAGTTTAATGCCGGAAGGCATCAAAGCCCAAACAGAGCAGTCCCTTAAAAACCTTAAAGCTATATTGGAAGAAGCCGGCTTTAGCATGGAAAATGTTATAAAAGCTGTATGTTTCTTAAGCGACATGGCTAATTTTAATGCTTTTAACGAAGTCTATGCGGAATTTTTTAAGGACAACAAACCCGCCAGAAGCTGTGTCGCCGTAAAGGATATCCCCAAGGGTGCCATGGTAGAAGTAGAAGCCATAGCGGTGATTGATTAAGTTATATAAAATATAATAAACAAAAACCTTATTTGTGCCTTATGACTTATAAATAGAATTTATAAAGGCAAACGCTAAAAGGCTAAAAGCTGTCGTTAATTTGATAGAATTATACAATTAAAAACTTATGCAAAAGGGGCGAAAATCGCTCCTTTTTTATTTATATTTAATCCATTGGTATAGCTTTTGGCGGGGAATATACGCATAAATTCATACTATCTGTGGGAGCATTATGTATAAACCCAATAATCCCAATTGCTTTTGTTCTTGCGAAAGGGGGAGTGCTATGGTATAATGCAAATGAAACAAAAGCATCGTTTCAAAATATTTTGAGGAGGAAAAAGCATGAAAAAAATTCTTTCTATCCTTCTTGTGATGGCACTGGCAATAGGCTTTGTCGGCGTCCTTGCGGAAGAAAACACCTACGAAATCGGTATGATTACCGACATTGGCACAATTGACGACAAATCTTTCAATCAGGGCACTTGGGAAGGCATCAAAAACTTTGCCGAAGCAAACGGCAAAACATACAACTACTTCCAGCCCAACGGCCAGTCAACCGAAATCTACCTTGAATATATTCAGCAGGCTGTTGAAGCTGGCGCAAAAATAGTTCTTACCCCCGGCTTCCTGTTTGAAGAACCTGTGTATATAGCGCAGGATATGTATCCCGAAGTGCACTTTGTACTCATAGACGGCAACCCGCATAATGCAGATTATTCCGAGTTCCGCACAGAGAAAAATGCAGTTGGCATCACATACGCAGAAGAAGAATCCGGCTTCTTGGCTGGCTATGCAGCAGTCAAAGAAGGCTACACCAAATTAGGCTTCATGGGCGGCATGGCTGTTCCTGCGGTTATCCGCTTTGGCTACGGCTATATCCAAGGTGCAGAATTTGCAGCTAAAGAGCTTGGTATAACAGGTCTTGAGTGCCGTTACCACTACACCGGCGGGTTTAGCGCAACCCCCGAAGCACAGACCATGGCGGCCTCTTGGTTCGCAGACGGCATCGAAGTAATATTCGCTTGCGGCGGTGCTGTTGGCAACAGCGTTATGGCAGCGGCAGAAGCCTCTAAAAAAGGCAAGGTAATAGGCGTTGACGTAGACCAGAGCAGTGAATCCGAAACTGTTATAACCTCTGCCATGAAGGGCCTTGCTGCTTCTGTAGAGCAGGTGCTTGACGCATATTACAAAGGCGAATTCCCGGGTGGCGAAGCCCTCGTGTTTGATGCGGCTCTTGACGGCGTACAGCTCCCCATGGAAACCAGCAAATTTGAAAAATTCACACAGGAAGATTATGACGCAATCTACAAACAGTTGGTAGACAAAGCGTTCAAAATCCAAAAAGACAGCGACGTTACAAGCGCCGCAGAGTTGGCGAGCGATATTATTAGCGTAACCGTAATCGAATAATTTTAAGATGGTTGCCTCCTTAATGGGGGCAACCTCTTTTTTTTAGGTTGTAATTAATTCTAATAAAGGATAATTTATGAGTGAATACATTATAGAAATGCTCAATATAACAAAAGAGTTTCCGGGCATACGCGCAAACGACGGAATAAACCTGCAGCTTAAAAAAGGCGAAATACATGCGCTGCTGGGCGAAAACGGTGCGGGTAAGTCTACTCTTATGAGCATACTTTTTGGCCTTTATAAAGCGGACGAAGGTAAAATACTTATGAACGGGCGGGAGGTAGAAATACGCAACCCCAACGATGCCAACCGTTTAGGCATAGGTATGGTGCACCAGCATTTTAAGCTTGTGCATAATTTTACCGTACTTGAAAATATAATACTCGGTGTTGAAACCACGGAGCACGGCGTGCTTAAAATGGACGAAGCCAAGAAAAAGGTTATGGCGCTTTCTGAGCGCTACAACTTTAATGTGGATCCGGACGCGCTTATATCCGACATCACCGTAGGTATGCAGCAGCGCGTCGAGATACTCAAAATGCTCTACCGCAATGCCAACATACTTATTTTTGACGAGCCGACCGCTGTGCTTACCCCGCAGGAGATAGACGAATTAATGCTCATAATGCGCGGTATGGCGGACGAGGGCAAGAGCATTTTGTTTATCACCCATAAACTTGATGAAATTAAAAAGGTTGCAGACCGCTGCACCGTGCTGCGCAAAGGTAAATATATAGCAACGGTTCCCGTTAAAACCACCTCCGTAGAAGAAATGGCGGAGATGATGGTAGGCCGCAAGATAAGCTTCAGCTTAGATAAAGAAGACATTATAACGGGCGAAAGCGTGCTAAAAGTAGAAAACCTTGTTGTAAAAGGTGCACACAATAAAAATGCTGTGGATAATGTTTCGTTTACGGTAAATGCGGGCGAAGTGGTCTGCATTGCAGGTATAGACGGCAACGGCCAGAGCGAAATAGCCTATGCGTTGGCAGGCCTTATGGATACAGCGGGCGGCAAAATAACATTAAAAGGGCAGGACATAAGCAATGCCGGCATACGCGTGCGAAACGACTTAGGCCTTGCCCATATACCGGAAGACAGGCATAAGTACGGCCTTGTGTTGGACTTCAGCTTAGAAGAAAACCTTGCACTTAAAAACTACCACAAGGGCGCCCTTAACCATGGCGGGTTTATAGATTTTAAAGCCGTAAGGAAGCAGGCGGAGGGGCTTATAAATTCCTTTGACATACGTTCGGGACAAGGTGCAACAACCGTTGTGCGCTCAATGTCTGGCGGTAACCAGCAAAAGGCAATAATAGCAAGGGAAATTTATTCGGAGCCGGATTTGCTTATTGCCGTACAGCCCACAAGAGGGCTTGATGTCGGCGCTATGCTCTACATACACGAGCAAATCTTAAAAGAGCGTGCAAAGGGCAAGGCGGTATTGTTAATATCCTTAGAGCTTGACGAGGTTTTCCAGCTTGCGGACAGGATACTCGTAATATACGAGGGCAAGATAGTTGCGGAGCTTAAAGGCAATGAAGCCACCGCACAGCAGCTCGGCCTTTACATGGCGGGCGCAAAAGGGGAGGTTAAGGCATGAACAAATTAAAAAAGGGCATTTTAAGCGTATCCCCTTCTATAATAGCCATATTGGCGGGCATTTTTGCGGGCTTTATAATACTTCTTATAAGCAACCCTGCAAACGCGTGGCAGGGCTTGATTACCATTGTAAAAGGCGGCTGGAACGCTCAAATGAAGGGCGTAGGGCAAGTGCTATACTATGCAACGCCAATTATCCTAACGGGCCTTTCCGTAGGTTTTGCCTTTAAAACGGGCATGTTTAACATAGGCGCATCGGGCCAGCTTATGGTGGGCGGGCTTATGTCCATATATGTTGGCGTCAACTGGACGTTTTTACCGGGCGCACTCCATTGGGTAGTAGCTATGCTTATGGGGGCTATTGCCGGAATGCTTTGGGGCACTATAGTGGGTCTTCTTAAAGCTTACCGTAACGTTAACGAGGTTATATCCGCCATCATGCTAAACTACATAGGCCTGTACGGAATAAACTTCTTGGTAAAAGGCTCTAATCTGCACGATACTATGCGCAACCAAACCGCACATGTGGCGGCAAATGCCGCAATACCTAAGATGGGGTTAGACAATATATTTTATAACCTTAAAGGTAAATATAAAGATATGTCAAGCGTCAATGGCGGTATATTCATAGCCATAGCAATAGCTATACTAATATATATAATACTCAGCAAAACCACATTCGGCTACGAGCTTAAGGCATGCGGCCATAACCGCTTTGCAAGCCGCTATGCCGGTATAAACGAAAACAAGGCTATAGTTTCCTCCATGGCGATAGCTGGTGCGCTATCTGGCGTGGCGGGCGCACTTATGTATTTGGCTCCGCCTTCCGGTATGCACATACACGTGGCGGAAGTTTTGGCTCCACAGGGCTTTAACGGCATAGCTGTTGCCTTGCTTGGGCTTTCACACCCAATAGGCATAATATTCGCCGCACTTTTTATAGCGCATATTACAGTGGGCGGCGCATACCTGCAAAGCCTTAAATACATGAGAGAGATAATAGATATTATAATAGGACTTATAATATACTTTAGCGCATTCTCGCTCCTTATGAGGGACTTAATTTCAAAACTACGCCGTAAAAAGGCAAAAACCACGGCTCAGGAGGGTTAAAAAACAATGAATACAGTGTATTTCTTAGTACAACAGATGATGTTTTTCTCCATACCTCTTTTGCTCGTGGCCTTAGGCGGTATGTTTTCGGAACGTAGCGGTGTAGTAAATATAGCGCTTGAAGGTATAATGGTATGCGGTGCGTTTTTCTCCATTCTGTTTATATCACAGGTGGACGACTTTATGTCGGGGCAGGGGCTTTTGTTAATAGCTATTTTAATAGCCATAGGTTCTGGCCTTGTGTTTTCTGTTCTGCATGCTTACGCCGCAATAAATTTGCGTAGCGACCAGACCATATCCGGTACAGCGCTTAACATGATAGCCCCAGGTGCCGCTGTATATTTGGCACGCTCCATACAGACAAACGGCGTACAGCAGGTGAACTTTATAAACACATTCCGTATAGAAAAAGTGCCGTTCCTTGGAGATATACCCTTTATAGGCCCTATGCTTTTCCAAAACTGCTATATAACAACATATATTGGTATAGCTGTGTTTATAATTTCCGCGTTTGTGCTACATAGAACTCGCTTTGGACTTAGGCTTCGCTCCTGTGGTGAACACCCGCAGGCGGCGGATTCGGTCGGTATAAATGTATATAAAATGCGTTATGCCGGCGTGCTTATATCAGGCGCTCTTGCAGGCCTTGGTGGACTTGTGTATGTTATCCCCACATCTACCGACTTTAATGCTACTGTTTCCGGTTATGGCTTTTTAGCTCTTGCTGTTCTTATATTCGGCCAATGGACTCCTAAAAAAATATTTTTTGCAGCGCTGTTCTTTGGCTTTATGAAGGCCATTGCAAGCAGTTACTCGGGAATACCCTTCCTTCAAGTTTTAGGCATACCGAGCGATATATATAAGATGATACCCTACCTTGCAACCCTTACAGTGCTTGCCTTCTCAAGCAAAAAGAGCCAAGCCCCCCGTGCAAGCGGTATACCTTACGACAAAGGTGAAAGATAATAATACTAATCCCGCACCTTAATGCTTTGATAAACTTGTCTTTTTCCATTTTTGCTTTGCCTCGTTCTTATACTCCTTCCCATCTAACC
>JAUNLY010000056.1 GCA_030532025.1 Eubacteriales bacterium | reverse complement strand
AGCTATGCCTTAAGTGCACTCGGAAGCCACGACAGTGCAGGGCTTTATTCACTTGATTTAACACAAAAGCAAACCCTCCAACGGCTTGGTATAATGAGCCTTTTTAAGGATATTGAATTACCCCTATCCCATGTGCTCTACCAAATGGAAGTTACAGGTTTTAAGGTTGACACGGGCGTTTTGCAATCTTTAGGTAAAGAATTTACCGAGCAATCGAACGAGCTTCAAAAAAATATAATAAGCTCCCTAAACACCGGGGAATTCAACCTAAACAGCCCGCAACAGCTTGGTGACGTATTGTTTAATAAATTAAGCCTCCCCACCCGCAAAAAGACCAGCGGAGGCAAATACAGCACGGACGCACAGACGCTTGAATCTATAGCTGATTACCACCCCGCTATAAGCAAGATATTGGATTACAGGCAGGTATCCAAGCTTAACAGTACGTATATAGACCCCATGATTAGAAACGCCGATAAGGATGGCCGCATACACAGCACATTCGACCAAGTTGCAACGGCAACGGGGCGTATTTCTTCAAACGACCCCAACTTACAAAACATACCCGTTCGCACGGAAATGGGCCGTGAAATACGAAAAGCCTTTGTTGCAAAGGAAGGCTGTATTTTAATAGACGGAGACTATTCCCAAATAGAACTTAGGATTTTAGCGCATATGAGCGAGGACGAGGGTATGCGCGAAGCCTTTATAAAAGGTACGGACATACACCGCCAAACCGCTTCAAGGGTTTATGGCGTTCCCGTGGAAGAAGTAACCGACGATATGCGCTCAAAGAGCAAGGCAATTAACTTCGGCATAGTCTACGGCATAAGCGACTTTGGGCTTGCAAGAAATATAGGTACAACAAGAAAAGAGGCTGCCGCATTTATAGATAGCTATTTTGAGCATTTCCCAGGTGTTAAGCGCTTTATGGAAAACGCCAAGGCATTCGGCTACAAAGAGGGCTATGCAAAGACGCTTTACGGCAGGCGTCGCCCCTTGCCGGAGCTTAAAAGCCGTAACTACCATACGCGCAGTTTCGGCGAGCGCGCCGCAATGAATGCCCCAATACAAGGCACTGCGGCGGACATAATAAAAAATGCCATGGTAAAGGTAGCTATGGAGCTTGAAAAAAACAAAATGCAATCCCGCCTTATACTGCAAGTGCATGACGAGCTTATTTTAGAAGCGCCTTTAAGCGAAAAAGAAAAGGCAATAGAGCTTTTAAAGCACTGTATGGAGGACGTTATACTACTGTCCGTTCCATTGGTATGCGATATAAACACAGGTGTAAACTGGTATGAAAGCAAATAAACAGCCCTATATATTGGGGCTTACAGGCGGTATTGCAAGCGGAAAAAGCAATGTAGCAAGGGTTTTAAAATCCTTCGGCTGCGATGTTATAGACGCAGATGAAATATCAAGAAACATAACGGCGGATAATGGCATAGCGCTTCCGCTTATAGAAAAGCATTTCGGGAGCGAAGTTATGAACCCAGACGGTACGCTAAACCGAAAAGAGCTTGCAAATATAGTATTTTCTGACGGCGAAAAGCTTGAACTTTTAAACTCCATAACCCACCCTTTGATTTGTAAAATAATGCGGCAAACAATGGAAGATTTAAAGAATTCCCCAGTAATATGCCTTGAAGTGCCACTGCTTTTTGAGACCGGCTGGGACAAATACTGCGACGAAACATGGGTTGTATACACAAGCTACGAAAACCAACTGGCAAGGCTTATGAAACGCAATTACTTAACATTCCGCGACGCAAAGCTTCGCATTGACGCACAGATGTCGACTGAAGAAAGGCTTTTCAGAAGCGATGAAAGCATAGACACGTCCTTTAGCTATAAATACACCAGACACCGTGTCGAAAAGCTTTGGAACGACTTACTCAGGAGGATAAATATTGACACAGTTTGACCCCTACTCTCGCCCGCAGGCAAGGCGCAGACGCACAAGCAGGCGCGAACAGGAAAGGCCCGAAAAAACAAACAATCGGGATTTTAAAAAAAATCCCCCACGGCAAAAACGCCACAGCAGGCAAGCGCCCAAAAAACGCCACACGCCCTTTTTGTTGTATGTTTTCTTTTTCGCGGCACTCATATTCCTTGGGTTTTCTTATATAAAAAAACAAAATGTCGAGACAAAGCTTTATGACTTTAAATTAAAGCAAGCTCAAGCGGTAAAAGAGCATGAGGACGATTTGGCTTATTACGCCAATATGCGCTCACGCTCCGGAGTGCATGATATAATACAAAAATATGCACAGGAATTTAGGGTGCACCCAAGCTTGGTATCCGCCGTTATCGCAAGAGAAAGCCACTACGACCCCTATGCGCAAAGCGGGGTCGGCGCGCGTGGCCTTATGCAAATTATGGAAGATACGGGTTCTTGGATAGCAGGTAAGCTTAAAGTTAAGGACTACAATTACGACCTTTTATTTGACCCCGATATAAACATACGCTTTGGCTGTTGGTATCTTTCTTATTTAAGCAATCACTACGGCGGTAACCCCTTGATGGTAGCCTCCGCCTACCATGCGGGCATGAGCAATGTAAATTTATGGGCACTTAGAAATGCTAAGGACGGCAAAAACCTCTCCCTTGAAGAGATACCCATGGCAGACACAAAAGACTATGTAAAAAAGGTGATGAACGCATATGCACTATACTACGAATGGGATACAAAAACGCAATATTAAAGCTTTATTACTTGCTTTAATTGTTATTATAATTTTACCTTTAAGCGCTCTTGCGCAGGAAGAAGAGCTTGATTTAAGCATTGGCATAATATCCGTTGCGACGCAGTATTTAAACCCCTTTATAGCGGTAGAGCGGGAAATTATGTCCCTTAACGCCTTGGTGTACGACGGCCTCGTATCCCTTGATGACGACCTTATGCCACAACCCAATTTATGCAAAAGTTGGGAACATTCTTCAGACGGTGGCACATGGTATTTCCATTTAAGGGAAAATCTATTTTTTAGCGACGGTACTCCACTTACCGCAAACGATGTTGTGGCATCAGCAAAAACAATTATAGATCTTGCAAAAAGCGATGCTGAAAACAAAGGCGCATACGCTTCCCTGCGCTATGTTATAAACGACATAAAGGCAAACGACAACCTAACCGTTGTAATAAAAACAAACCGTAAAAGCTACGCCTTTTTATATTCCATGAACTTCCCCGTGGTAAAAGCCTCCGATGTACAGTCGGAATTCCCTTTGGGGAGCGGGCCTTATGTTGTAAGCCGTTTTGAGCCTAAGGACTTTGTAATATTATCCGCAAACAACAACTGGTGGCGCGGCAAACCCGCCGTGCGCTCCATTATGGCTATATTCCATGTGGCAAACAGGGAGCTTGTTTCAAGTTTTGAATACAACAGGGTGGACGCCATAATTACCCGCTCTTTGACGGCGGCGCAGTACCGTTCCTCCGCCCGCAGCTTAAACCTAAGTTACAGAACCCGCCAGCTTGAAACCTTGCTTATGAACAACAACGCAAGGGAGCTTAAAGACCTGCGCGTAAGGAAAGCCATACGCGCCGCAATTAACATACCAGACATATTAAACACCGTTTATATGGACATGGCCCAAAGGACCGACACCCCTTTAATCCCCGGCACTTGGGCCTACAACGATATGCCGGAAAAATTCCAGTTTGACCCTAAATTAGCACAAGACCTTCTTACCGAAGCCGGCTGGGAAGATAGCGACGGGGACGGCATAAGAGACACCGTTATAGACGGCAAAAAGGCTAACCTTAGCCTGCGTTTTATAGTATACGAGGAGCCGGACAACTCTGTGCGCATGATGGCGGCAAACACAATAGCTTCCATGCTCTGGCAGGTAGGTATAGAAGCTAGGATAGACCTTTTAAGTTTCCCTGACGCTTCGGCACGCCTTAAGGCCAATAATTTTGATTTAGCGCTTGCTGCATTCAATATGGACACGGTTCCAGACCCCGGTTTCCTTTTAATGGAGCGCAACACAGGAAACTATATGCGCTATGCATCAAAGGAGATGAACAGCCTTTTTGACTCTCTGCGCACAACGCTCGATAAAGACCAATATCGCCAAAAGCTTTTTGAAATACAAGCCCTTTTTGCGGACGACTGCCCTTTTATGTGCCTGTATTACAGGAAAGGCGCACTTTTAACAAGGGAAATGTTTACCGACGCACGCGATTTAAGAGAGCCTGAGGTTCTGCGCGGTATTGCCGAGGGCGTTAAGCCTGTACAGTAGAAAGGAGAAGCAATGCCCTTTTTAGATTTAAAGCCCGGTACCATGCTTTCACCAACGCCCGTTGTTATGGCGAGCACGGCTGATCTAAACGGAAATAACAATATTATAACGATAGCTTGGACGGGAGTTGTAAACTCAAAACCGCCCATGGTATATATTTCGGTCAAACCAAGCCGTCATTCACACAAAGCAATTTTAGACACCGGAGAATTTGTTATAAATTTGGTTACACAAAAGCTAACAGAAGCTGCGGATTTTTGCGGTGTTAAGTCAGGGCGGGACTTAGATAAGTTTGAATTATGCAATCTTCACCCATATAAAACGCAGACGCTTAAATATGCCCCTGCAATAAAGGAAGCCCCCATATGGCTTGCGTGCAAGGTAAATAAGCAAATCGCCCTTCCCTCACACACCATGTTTATTGCGGATATAACAGAGATAAAAGTTAAAAAACATTTGCTTGACGAATTTGGACGCGTGGACTATAAAAAGGCGCAACTTATAGCGTACCAGCACGGCGAATATTACGCACTTGCAGACTGTCTTGGTTTCTTTGGCTTTTCTATAGCCTCTCCCGATGTGCTAAAAAGGAGAATGAAAAAGTAACAATAATCTTCCTATGTATTAATTTAATTAACACTTAAACAATTTAATTGCATCATAAGCTATGGCTTATGCGATATATTTTTAAACATTTGCCGTGGGCAAATGTTTTTGTTATAATCTTTAAACCAAAGAACGCACTTTAAGGGGGGAACTATGAAGGCGGGAATTGTATCGCTGGGCTGTGCCAAAAACCAAGTGGACACAGAAGAAATGCTTTATTTTTTAAAGCTTGACGGTATAGAACAAACAGAGGATTTTTTTGACGCCGATATACTTATAGTAAACACCTGCGGCTTTATAGAATCCGCCAAAGAGCAATCCATAGAAACTATTTTAAATTTGGCGGAATATAAAATTACAGGCAAATGTGAACTGCTCTGCGTTACCGGCTGTCTTTCGCAGCGCTATGCCACAGAGCTTTCCGAAGAAATGCCGGAGATAGATTTAATAATAGGCGTATCGCAGTACGACATTTTACCTAAACTAATTAAGCAATTTATGCAAAATAAAAATAAAACCGTGGATACGGAGCGCCGCGTACAGGAAAAAGCACAGGGGCGCGTACTGCTTACCCCGCCATACAGCTCCTATATACGCATAGCCGAAGGTTGCAACAACCGTTGCAGCTACTGCGCAATACCTTTAATTCGCGGGAACTGCGTTTCAAGAAACGAAGAAGACATACTTTCTGAAATGCGCAGCTTAGCCCAAAAGGGCGTTAAAGAGCAGATACTCATAGCGCAGGATACCACTATATACGGCAGGGATCTAAAAAATAATGCTTCTCTTGCACAGCTTTTAGACAAAGCCGCAAATATAGATGGCATTACATGGATACGCGTGCTTTACTGCTACCCTGACGAGACCACAAAAGAACTTATAGACATAATGGCAAAGCATAAAAACATATGCAAATACCTTGACTTGCCTCTACAACATGCCTCACCAAAAATGCTTAAACTTATGAACAGGCGTGGAAGCATAGAGCATATAAAAGACATTTTAAATTACGCAAGGGATAAAGGTTTTACTTTGAGAACCACGTTTATAGTGGGCTTCCCCGAAGAAACCGAAGAAGATTTCGAGCAGCTTTTAAGCTTTGTAAAAGAAATGCGTTTTGACAGGCTGGGCGCTTTTACTTATTCGCGCGAAGAAGACACGCCCTCTTACGATATGGAAAACCAAGTCCCAGAAAGCATAAAGCAGGAAAGGCTCGACAAGCTTATGCGTCTGCAGCAGGAAATAAGCCTTGAAAACAACCTTAAAAGAATAGGACAAACGCTAAAGGTGCTTGTTGTCGGAAAAGACGGCGATTACTACACCGCAAGAAGCGAATTTGAAGCTCCGGACGTAGACGGCATAGTATATTTAAAAAGCTCAGAAAATCTAAGGGAAGGCCAGTTTATAAAAGCTACAATATTCAAGGCAGACACTTACGACTTATATGCAGAAAGCGCAGGTGAAGCATGAATCTACCCAATAAACTTACAATTTTAAGAATACTGCTTATACCGCTGTGTTTGATTTTGCTGTACTTTAACCTGAATATCCCTGCTACTGTGATTTTTATAATCGCCTGCATCACGGACTTTTTTGATGGCCATATTGCACGCAAAAACAACATAGTAACCAATTTCGGTAAGTTCGCAGACCCAGTTGCGGATAAAATATTGGTAATATCCACCATGGTATTGCTCGTGTTTAAGCGAATGTTCCCTTGGTGGGCAATGCTTATAATAGTAATAAGGGAGCTTGCGGTTGACGGCCTTAGGCTTGTAGCAATTGAGCAAGGCGTTGTAATACCCGCAGGTAACTTGGGCAAGATAAAGACAAACCTGCAGATGTTTGGCGTTATTGCCGCCATGTTAAAAGCCCCTAATTGGCTTATAATGTCTTTTGCAGTCGCTATGAGCCTGCTTACTGTAATATCCGGCTTGCAGTATTTTATGGAAGGGAGACATCTTATAGATGCGGGCGGCTCAAAGAGCACTAAAACTCCTAAGAGAAAATAATCAAACGCTCTGCTGCGCAGAAAGCTTTACAGGCGGGCTTATGGCAAACGCCATTATAAGTTCCCCAAATGCGAGCGATGTTTTTTTAGGTAGCGCCGTGGTATACACGGAGAAAGCCAAGCACAAAGTACTTAATGTTCCTAAGAAAACGCTTAAATCTTACGGTGCAGTAAGCTCTAACACCGCGGCAATCTTAGCTAAAAACGCAAGAAAGCTTTATAATGCCGATTATGCGCTTGCTACAACGGGCTTTGCAGGCCCTACAGGGGATAAAATAGGCCTGTGTTTTATAGGATTATCTACAAAAGATAACTGTCTTGTATACCGCATCAATATGAACGGTACAAGGAACGATATACGAAAAGCCGCAACACAGGCGGCATATAAAATACTAATTAACTTTATGAAAGGGAATAACCATGGCAAAAAACGACTCTAAACAGGCACCTAAATATACACAGCCGGAGGAGCGCACACAGGCGCTTGAAAGGGCTCTTGCAGCCTTAGATAAGCAGTTTGGCAAGGGCACCATCATGCGCCTTGGCGAACAGAGCAAAATGAATGTTGAGGTTGTTTCTACCGGCTGTCTTGAGCTTGATATGGCATTAGGGGTAGGCGGTATACCGCGTGGGCGCATAGTTGAGATATACGGACCAGAATCCTCCGGTAAAACTACCGTTGCGCTGCATATAATAGCCCAAGCGCAAAAGGAAGGCGGTATAGCAGCATTTATAGACGCAGAACACGCACTTGACCCTGCATACGCCAAAAACCTCGGAGTAAATATAGACGATTTATACATAAGCCAGCCCAATACAGGCGAAGACGCTCTTGAAATAACAGAAGCGCTTATACGCTCTGGGGCTATAGACATAGTTGTTATAGACAGCGTTGCAGCCCTTGTTCCAAAGGCCGAGATAGACGGAGAAATGGGCGATTCTTTTGTGGGTCTCCAAGCCCGCATGATGAGCCAAGCCATGAGAAAGCTTGCGGGCGTTGTATCCAAAACAAACGCCATAGCGCTTTTTATAAACCAGCTTCGCGAAAAAGTTGGCGTTATGTACGGCAACCCGGAAACCACCCCCGGCGGTCGTGCACTTAAGTTTTATTCCTCCGTCCGCCTTGATATAAGAAGAGGCGAACAGATCAAATCAGGCGGCGAAGTAATAGGCAACCGCACCAGAATTAAAATAGTCAAAAACAAAGTAGCTCCGCCATTTCGTGTAGCGGAAGTAGACCTGCTTTACGGTCAGGGCATAAGCCGTGAATCCGGCCTTCTTGATATGGCGGTAGAGCTTGATATTATAAACAAATCCGGTTCATGGTACTCCTATCAGGATCTGCGCATAGGCCAAGGGCGCGATAATGCACGCCAATTCCTAAAAGACAATCCGGAAATCGCCAAGGAAGTAGAGGACAAAATACGCGAATCCACAGTGCCCACGCATACCGAAGGCGAAGACACCAAGGACGATTTCCCTCAGGACGCAGAGGATTAATGCTAATCTAAAGCGTTAATGCAAAGATAAAACGAAAAAGACAAGTTTATCAAAGCATTAAGGTTTGGGATTAGTATAATATACATTTATGCAAGAAAAAGAAATATCCTTAAACCACGACACGGTTTTTATTAGGGTAGTGGCATTTGTAGCTATGCTTATAGACCATGTCGGCTTGCTGTTTTTTCCGAGGGAACTATGGCTTAGGGCTATTGGTCGTATAGCTTTCCCGCTCTTTTGCTACGGTATAGTGTTCGGGCTTGTATACAGCAAAAACGTTAAAAAATACGCACTAAGGCTTTTTGTGTTTGCGCTTATAAGCCAATACCCCTATATGTTGGCACTTAACCACAGCATAGAAGAACTAAACGTGCTGTTTACGCTCTTGCTTGGGCTTATAGCAATTTGGGGTATAAGGGAAAACAAATACGGGAGCCGTATTTTGGCTCCCGCTTTAAGCCTTGTTTTATCCTACGTTATTACAATGGATTACGGCTTTAAAGGCGTATTGTTTATAATATTTGCCTATATGTGCAGGCAATCAAAGCAAGCCTTTGCCGCGATGATGATATCCTTCTGCCTGTACTGGGGAACAAACTCCATAAATATGCTGTATGGCTTGTTTAACTGCGAAAGCTTGTTTTGTGCCGGTCTGTTGAAGTCCATAAGGCCTTTCTTTCAGCTGCAGACGCTTGCCCTGCTTGCACTTCCCTTTATTATAATAGACACCGATAGCGGTCTAAAACGCATTAAGCATTTGGGCTACCTTGTATACCCAGGGCATCTTTTAATTCTCTATTTTATACAATTTTTGTAAATATTGACATTAAGAATCAAAAAACGTAAAATCAGATAACTAAACTATTAATTGCTAAACCTGATTAGAGAAAGGGATTAAATGTATGAGTTACAATGATATCAAAGGCATTATACCCAAATTTCGCTTTGAAGGTGTTTACGAACACTCTGTGGAGCTTACAAGCGGCAATGTAAACAGCACCTACCGCTTAAGCTATCGCCACAACGGTAAGCCGCATTTCTACACTCTACAACACATAAACAAATACGTTTTTAAGGATCCACACCTTGTGGTCGCCAATATAGCCGCCGTTACCACATATTTAAAGAAAAAAATGATAGACCGTGGCGAAAGCCCCGACCGCCGCGTGCTTGAAATAATACCTACCCATGAAGGCAAGTATATATACATAGACGAAGAAGGCGAATATTGGCGCGCATACACATTTATAGACGATGCCGATGCACTTAACATAGTGCACACTATGTCCCAGATGGAAGAAGTCGGCCGAGGTTTTGGCAGTTTCCAAAAGCTCCTTTCGGATTTTGCCGCAGAACAACTAAATGAAACCATACCGAATTTCCATAACACCACAAAGCGTTTTTATCGCTTTGTAAACGCTTTGGATCAAGACCGCGCAGGCAGGTTAAAGGACGTCGAGAAAGAATGTGAGTTTTTGTTTCAGCGTCGCATAATGATGAACGAAATAATAAAGCTGACGGACTCAGGCACGCTACCCATTCGTGTTACGCATAACGACACAAAGGCAAACAACGTACTGCTCGACAGTAAAACCGGCAAGGCGCTTTGCATTATAGACCTTGATACAGTTATGCCCGGTTCTGTTTTATACGACTACGGCGATGCCATACGCTACGGCGCTTCAACCGCTGCAGAGGACGAGCCGGACACATCAATCATAAAGCTTGACATGAAAAAGGCTGAGGCCTTCACCCGTGGTTTTATATCAGAAACAAACGGTTTCCTATCAGATGAGGAGCTTTTTAGGCTGCCACTCGGCATAAAAGTTATGACTTGCGAACTCGCCATGCGCTTTTTGACAGACTATATAGACGGGGACTTGTATTTTAAGGTAAGGTCTCCCGAGCACAACCTTATACGCGCCCGTTCTCAGATGGCTCTGCTTGAAGACATAGAGAAAAAAGAGGACGAAT